>JBEVJD010000309.1:0-12875 GCA_040510435.1 Pyrinomonadaceae bacterium
GATGTCCGCCTTCCTGCTCCAGCCCCTCAAGCAGCGGCCCGACGACGGCGACGAGGTCGGCGGCCGCGGCGGCGATTTGCGCAACGAGATCGACAAGCTCTGGGATGATGAGCAGTCGCGCCCGCCCGAGTACGTCGGCGTCGGGGCGGAGCCGGAAGTCTACCCGGAGGAGATCAGCGACAACCGGGCCGTGCGCACCGCCTACAAGCAGGAGATGGACGCGGTCGCCGACTTCCTCCGCAACGGTCTCTCCGTGCTCGTCGTCTGCGACAAAATCCTCACCGAGTTCATCTACGAGTTCGTCTGCAACCAGGCCGGCAAGACGGCCGTGCTCGACACGTCGCAGCCCGAAGGGATGCGGATGGGGCAGGGCGGGCAGCTCGACCAGGCGTTGCAGGGCGGGAACACCAACCCGCTGGCGAACCTGCCGATGCTGATCAACAGCCTGCGCCACGACCAGGTGCTCGTCATCCGCTCGCTCGACCTGCTCGACACCCCGCTCATGACCGAGCTGCTCTACCAGCGGACGGGGAAGGGTCACAAGCCGCAACTGCTCTCCTTCCTCGACCCCTCGCTCGAAGTCAAGAAGGTGCTCAGCGACCGCTTCGCCGTGCACGTCGGCATCATGGGGCTGCCGCGCTACGTCGCCCTCAACTCCAAGGCGACGCCGGTGCACACCGTCAGCCACCTTCTGACCCGCGCCGAGCGCACGCGCTTCTCCCGCTACGACCCGGAGGGGCTCTATAAGAACGTCTCGGGCCTCAACGCCATCCAGTTCCGCAACGCCATGCAGTACGTCGGCGCCCGGGTCGAGGAGGGGGCGAACCCGTCCATCATCTACCGCCACATCCGCAAGTTCAAGACCTCCTCCAACGAGGAGATCGAAATCCCCGACACGACGTTCGAGTCCATCGGCGGCTACGAGCACATCAAGCAGCAGTTGCGCCGCATCATCGCCCTCGTCGCCGGGCCGGTCGAGGGCATTAACGAGAAGCAGCGCGGTGAGCTGATCCCGCGCGGCTTCATCTTCCACGGGCCGCCGGGCACCGGCAAGACCCTCTTCGCCAAGGCCATCGCCAACGAGATGAACGCCACCATCCAGATGATCTCCGGGCCCGAGATCATGGACAAGTACGTCGGCCAGAGCGAAACCAACCTGCGCCGCATCTTCGCCACGGCGCGGCGCAACGCGCCGTCCGTCATCTTCTTCGACGAGTTCGACAGCATCGCCAGCCAGCGCAGCACCTACTCGGACGGCGGCGCGCGCGCCAACAACGCCGTCGTGGCGCAACTGCTCACCGAGATGGACGGCTTCCGGCAGGAGCAGGCCGTGCTCATCATCGGCACCACCAACCGCATCGACATCATCGACGAGGCGCTGCTGCGCCCCTCGCGCCTGCGCCCGATTGAGATCGGCCTCCCCGACCAGGCCGGCCGCCAGCGGGTCTCCGAAATTCACTCCCGCAACTTCGGCTTCGACCGGCTCTTGACGGACATCTGCGCGCTCGCCTCCGAGTACGTCGAGGCGTGGGAGGGCGGCGGCGCCACCGACGCCGAGCGGAGCATCCCGCCGTCGTTCCTCGCGGCGCTGTTCGCGCGCCACCCCCCCTACGAACGCCGCTACCAGGCCGAGCACCGGCGCGCCGCCTTCGTCCGCGACCTGAGCGTCTTCTTCCGCTTCGTCTGCAACTGCCGGTCGAAGGGGGGCAGCGACGGCGCGGCCGAGGTGCTCGACCGCGTCAGCGAGCAGGTCGTGCTCCTCGGCGAGCGGTACGGGGCCGACCTGCGCGCCGACAGCCTACAGGACTTGAGCGAGGGCGAGGCCGAAGCCCGCCTGATGCCCATGCAGGTCGATCTGCGCGACCTGTTCACCGGCTTGCAGCAGGAGCGCCGGCGCCGCGCCGGCCTCACGCCGGCCGCGTTCTGGATGACGCTGCTCGACCTGATCGCCGAGTACACGGTTGACTTCAACAACGACGAGATACGCGCTATCTTCCAGGAGGCGAGCCTGGAACACCACATGGAGGGGCAACTCATCACGCCGCGTTACATCGGCAAGAAGATCGGCCTGATACGCAAACGGCGTGACGAGCGCAAGGCGGTTCACCTCTCTGCCCAGCGCGGCCACCGGTAGGGCCGCGCGGCCGCGCGGACGCGGCCGTCACCTGCACACTACATAGAGGCCACTTCACATGCGACAGGAACTGCTCGACTGTTTATCGGAGGTGCAGGAGCTGACCGACTTGCTCAAGAGCGCCTTCGTGGGCAAAGACCACCTCATCGAACTGATCGTGACCTGCGCCATCGCGCAGGAGCATGTCCTGATCATCGGCCCGCCGGGCACGGCCAAGTCGGAACTCATCAAGCGCTTCGCCCTGCTCTGCAACTCGACCAAGTCGGGCGACGGCGGCGGCTCCATCCCCTACTTCGAGTACCTGCTCACCCGTTTCACCGAGCCGAACGAAATCTTCGGGCCCGTAGACATCCTCAGGTTCCAGCAGGGCGGCGGGCACCAGCGGATCACCACCGGCATGCTGCCCCGCGCCGAGATCGCGTTCCTCGATGAGGTCTTCAAGGCCAACAGCGCGATCCTCAACGCCCTCCTGACCGTCCTCAACGAGCGCGTCTTTTACAACGGCGGCCGGCCGGAGCCGGTGCCGCTGCTGTGCGCCATCGGGGCCAGCAACGAGGTGCCCGACGACCCGGCGCTGGCGGCCCTCTACGACCGCTTCCTCGTCCGGCTGTGGACGGACAACGTCGAGGAGACGCGCTTCGGGGAGCTGTTCATCCGCGGCTGGGAGATTGAGCGTTACCGCATAAACAAGGGGTATAAGCTGGAGTTGGGCAACGTGACGACGACCGACACGTTCCGGCTGCTCTACTCCGAACTGGGCGAGGTGAGCCTCAACGGGGTGGCGCGCGAATACCGCGAGGTGATCCGCCGCATCCGCGCCGAGGGCATCGAGTTCAGCGACCGCCGGGTCATCAAGCTGCTCAAACTAATCGCCGCCGCGGCGCTGCGGCGCGGCAGCACGGAGGCCAACCCCGGCGACTTCTGGGTGCTGAGGCACGTCTGGAACAACCAGGATCAGATACCGCACCTGCAAACCATCGTCGGCGCTTACCTGGAAGGGTACGCCGATGTCCGTTGGAAGCCCGAGCGCGACGTGCAGTCCATCGACAACGAGATCAACGTGCTCAACGCGCGCCACGCCAGCCTGCGCACCGATGCCGACTACGCCGACTTTCTCCAACAGGCGGAGCGCCTCCGGCAGGAGTTGGGACGCCATAGCGACGGCGCCGCGCGCGAGCGCCTCCAGAAACGTCTGGAGGGGTTGATTGATAAGGTGATGGCTTTACTGTCGCAGCAGCCGTGAGTCGGCGACAGAACGAAAGGAGATTTTGCCATGTGTAATCCACGGAGGGTGATGATTCACCTCAACCGCAGCATCGAGGAGGGGTGGAGGCGCACGGTCGAGCGAACCGCCTCCGTCAGCGATTCGGTGGCAGAGATGTCGCGCGTGACGGCGCGGGTGTCGCTCGGCGACGAGATGGGCGACTCGGCGCTGCAAATGCTGACGCGCGTGCTGGCCGGCGAGTTCCCCGGGCACACGGCCTGGGAGCGCGACGCCGCCGGCGTCTTCCGCCGAGACCTGGGCGACGTGGTCGTGACCTACAACCCTGCCACGCACGAGCTGAGCATCGAGGCGCAGTTGACCGAGACAGTCAGCGCCGAGGCCCGCGCCGCCGCCGAGGCGAGCGGGTTCACGGTGGGCGAGGTGGCCGTCGAGGCGATGGGCAGCTACTACGACGACGACTGGGGGGGGCGCACGAAAAAGGTCGCCCTCGAAGAGGCCCGCCGGGCGGCCGAGCAGAAGCTGGCCGCGGCGGTGGACGAACTCCACCGCACTCAGCACAGCGAAGTCTTCGCGAAGGCCGAGGCCGAGGCCGAGACCAAGGCCGAGGCGCTCGCGCGCGCGGAGTTGGAGAACCGGCGCGGCGCTATCCGCGAGGCGTTGCGCGAGCGCCTGAGAATTACGCTGGCCGACGCCGAGGAGCGCGTCACGCAGTTGTTGAACCGCGCCGTGGGCGAGGCGTACCGCCAGACGCTGCTTCAGTTGGTGCACGACAACGGCGGGCGCGTGCTCTCGGACGTGAGCACGGGCTCCGTCGTGAACATGGAGCTGGAACTGTTCTGAGCGACGCCCCGCCCGGAAGGTGCCGCCGCCGCGCGAAGGAGGTCAGATGAGCGACAGAAAGCGACCCTCGGTCAGAATCTCGTTCAAGTACAACAAAGAGACCGGCGAGATCGAGGACTTCATCATCGACGACAGCGCGCCCACGGCCAGCGAGGAGTACCACGACAGCGTGGCCCGAGCCGTGTCCAAACACCTGAGCCGCGGCGCGCAGATCGAGGACGCGGGGAGACCGCGCCACTCCTCCGTGACCGCGGTGGACGGACAGACGGACGCCCGCGCCGGAGAGGAGCATGAGCGGCAGACGGAGGAGGAGGCCAGTTAGGCCGCCATCCCGCCCCGACCTTTTCACATGCCCGTTCTCGTCATCAAATCGCCGTCCCGCATGGTCGAGCACTATCAGCTCGGGTGGCTGAGCGTCACTATCGGCCCGTCCGACCTGCACGATATCAAAGTGTCCGAGCAGGTTCAGGCCGAAGTCTACTCGGAGGATGGGCGGTACTACCTGCGCCCGCTGGGGCAGAGCGCGACGCCCCGGATGAATCAAGAGAGCCCGGCCATCACCTACAACGAAGAGGGCGTCTACTCGCCCGTCGTGCTCAAGCACAAGGGGCGCATCGTGATCGGCCGGACGGTCATCGACTTCCGGGAGGTGGACGGCCGGGAGGCTGCCCGCCGTACGCCTTCACCCTCAGCCGGCGACAGCACGTACTCCACCTTCCCCGGCTACGTGCAGGGGGACGCGGCGGGCAGCACCGCGGCCGGGTTGGGGGAGCTGCTTGAGAACGAGAGCGACCTGGCCTGGCTGGCTCCCGAGATCATGCGGCGTGCCGCCGTGTGCTACGAGCAGACCGGGATGATGCGCGACGCCGCGCAGTGCTGGCTTGAGGCCGGCGAGACGGGGAATGCGGCCGACATCTTTCTCCGGTTGAACGACTCTGCCCGCGCCGCCCCCCTCCTCATGGCGCAGGGCCGCTACCGAGAAGCGCTGCGCTGCTACAGGGAGTGGCTGGCGGCGCACCGGCAGCCCGACCCCACGGCGGAGGTGAGGGCGCAACTCGGGGTCGTGACCTGCCTGACGCGGCTGGGGGAGGAGGGCGCGGCCGCGCGCCTGTCGTACCTGAGCGCCCGCCGTCTGGTCGAAAGCACGGAGGCGCGTTCCCCCGTCACGGCCGGGCGCTGCTGGGAAGCACTGGGGGACTTCGGGGTGCTCGCCGGGCGCGCCGACCTCGTCCAGATCGCCTACGAGCAGGCCCTTGAGTTTTACGGCGACCGCCACAACGGCGAGCGGACTCGTGTGGCGCGGGAGTACCTGAAGGCGGTGGTCGAAAATCACCTGCTGGTCTCACAGATTGAGCAGCGTCTCGCCGAGTGGAGCGCGCCGGAAGAGCCGGTGGAGCAGCAGCTCAACTTCGCCGCCCTCAGCCCCGACATGGGAGCCCGCTTCGGCGACTGGGTGCTTTGGCGAACCGCGGGGAAGCTCATCCTTCTCACGCACAAGCAGAGCCGGACACGGCTCGAAATCTGGACGGACTCGCCGGGCTGGTTCATGTGGGCGCGGCCGAAGCAGACGGTCATCATCCGCACCGACGGGTCGGAGACAGTCACCCGTATCCGGCCGGAGTTAGATGCCTATTTCGAGGTCGTCCCGGCGTTGACGCTCGCCAACTCCCCCGTGGAGGTGGACAACTATCTGATCGAGCCTTCGCCCGAGAACCTGACTCTGACCAACACGGTCAAGGGGGTGCGTATCTCTTTGTTACCAGACAGGTCGCACTTCCATTTCATAGGGGCGAATGGGCAGACGGAAGTCATCGGGCGCGGAACCTAAGTCCGGACGCGCGGCCGCCCGCCGGGGCCGCGCTCAACGTAAGAGGCCAGTGGCATGGGACAATGTGCAAAACTACTAGCGGGCGGCGAGCGTTGTAGCAACCGCGCTGTGCCCGGGGCCAAATTCTGCGACACACACCAGCGGATTCAATTCCACCCCGTCACCGCCGCGCCCGCGCCCGGTCATCAGCCCCCGCCGCCCCCGCCGCCCTCCGCCGCTTCCCCCCCGCCGCAGGCGCGCGCGCAGGCGGACGACCGTCGCTCGGGTCGGAGGAGAACGTTGACTCTGCCCCCGGCGGTGCTGACGGCGCAGCCGAGCGCCCTGGGCGACCGGCCGAAACTGCCCGGCCTACGTGCGGACGAGCGGAACATTCTCGTCGGGGACGAGGGGGTCATCCACTTCAATCCGGGCGAGACGCGCGGCGGGGCCGACGGGCTGCCCAACCGGCTCTCAGACCTGCTCGGCTTCCTGAGCCAGAAGATTATCCTGAGCGAGAATGTGGTGGTGCAGGCCAACGAGACGACCGGAGAGGTGCTCCTGCGTCTGACCCGACCCGACGCGACGGCCCCGGAGCCTTCAAGGTTCTACGATGACGCGGCGGAGGCGGCGCGCTTCAGCGGCGCGCAGCTCTACGTGGGTCGCGACCACCTCTTCGTCCAGTACCGCGATGGCTCCTCGCCGCGCGGCTACGACGCCCAGATGTCTCCGCCGTCGCGCCAGGATGAAATCTGGCTGGTGGGCCCGGAGGGGACTGTGAGCGTCCAGACTCGCGCGTTGCGTTGGGTGGGGCACGAAGAGCTGCTGCTACGCATCCGCCCCTCGAACGCCTCCGCCGCCGAACCCCAGGAGCTCATCTACGCGCTCGTGGCCCCGCCGCTCTACAGGGTCTTGGCGAATTACTTCCGGGATCACTACATGCGCTTCCGCGTGGCGCGTTTCTACGGTGAGAGAGGCAACAACCACGTCCTCTTCGAGATCAGGCCGAGCGAAAACTCGCCGACCGGCCCGCTCGTCCCGGCCTTCGTCATCTCCTATTTGAACGCGCTGCCCCGGGTGGTGGCGTTGACCGACGCCTCGGTGCCGGGCGTCGGCCGCCGCCTGCTAGTCCAGTGGGGGCACCGCTACCCCTGCCTGCTACAAAACGTCTCCGAGGTGTTCCAGCCCGAAAGTCTCGTGGCCTTCACCGCCAGCCCCTTCTACCAGAACGTCTACGTCACCCCCGCCCCGACCTTCTTCGAGGACGACGGCCTGACCTCTGTCAAGATGCACGATGTGGCACCCGCGAGGATGTCGCCGGCCGGGGCGCGCGAAGCGGCGGCGCTGGAGCTACCCTTGCGGCTGGTTGACGATACGGGGCTGGTGCCGCCCACGGCGGCGCTGCTGCTCGACGTGAAGCAGGTCGAGTGGTTGCGTCTCCTCCTCTACAGATTACCGGAGGAGGCGTTCACGGCTTACTCGATCTGCATCGGCGACGAGGGCGCGGTGCTCATGAGCGGGAGCGCGCCGGTCGAGACGATCCCCTTCGGCGTTCCGATGCAGAAAGTGCGGGACACCGGCCTCTTCATCCCCCTGCGCAAACGCTTCAGCCCTTCGCTCTCCTGGCCGCTCCTCTCGAAGTCGCTCAGCATCACCGACGAGCAGTACACCTTCCTCAGGCCCGACTCGCGCCTCGACGTGCCCCGCGCCTCGTTCGCGCCGCTCTCGCGGCTGATCGTCGCCGAGCGGGATCGCCCGCGCGTGACGCTCTCCTTCCGCCCCGAGCCGCGGCTGCCCGCTCTGAAGTGGAAGCCCGCGCCGAGGCCGGCCGCCCCGACGCAGTCCCGGCCGGCGACGCAGCGCACGGAGCAGTCACGCACGGAGAGCGAACAGCGCCAGCCCTGGTGGGACTGGCGCAGGAGGGAGGCCGGCCCGCCCTCGGGGCAGACGACGCAACGACAGCCACAGCAGCCCCCGCGCCCCGGGCCCCCGCAAAACCCGAACGAAGTCTTCAGGGCGCGCGCCGAAGAGTTCCTCCGGAATAATGACTTTTTAGGGGCCGCGTTCTGTTACGTGCTGCTGGGGGATAAGACCAACGCGGCGAAGTTCTACCGCGCGGCCGCCGAGCGGATTAAAGAGGGACGGGAGGGGGCCGGGCAGAAGACCTGAAGCCGCCCGGCGAGCTTGGTATGGGAGCGATGCAAACCTTGTCCGGCAGCGACATGCGCGAGGCCATGCTCTATGAGAAGCAGGACGGCGGCCGCGTGCTCTGTAAACTGTGCGCCCACGAGTGCGTCATCGACGCGGAACAGAGGGGAATCTGCCAGGTCAGACAAAACATCGGCGGGAAGTTGCACACGCTCGTTTACAACCAGCTCGTAGCTCAGAACGCAAACCCGGTCGAGAAGAAGCCCCTGTATCACTTCCACCCCGGCTCCACGCTCTACTCCATCGCCACGCAGGGCTGTAACTTCCGCTGCCAATACTGCACCAACTGGGAGGTCTCCCAGGCCAGCGAAACCTCCCTCCGGGGGAGCGGCCGCGGGGTCACGCCGGAAGAGGTGGTCGCGTCCGCCGCCGCGGCGAGGTGCGGCGGCATCGCCTACACCTACGTCGAGCCGACGATCTTCTTCGAGTACTTCTATGACGTGGCCCGACTTGCCTCCGCCGCCGGGTTAAAGAACGTCCTTAAGACGAACGGCTTTATGACTCGCGCGGCGCTGGAACTATGCCGCCCTTATGTCGACGCCGCGAACGTTGATCTGAAGACCTTCAACGACGTGACTTACCGCCGTTTCGGCGGCCGTCTGGAGCCGGTGCTCGAAAGCCTCAAGCTGATGAAGGCGTTCGGCATCTGGCTGGAGGTCACGACGTTGGTCATTCCGGGCGTCAACGACTCGGACGCGGAACTGGGAGCCGTTGCGGGGTTCATCTGCCGGGAACTGGGTGCAAGCACGCCCTGGCACGTCTTACGGTTTTTCCCCTCTTACAAGATGACGGGCATCAACCCGACCCACGTCGAATCGCTCCACCGGGCGCGCGAGATAGGGCGCGGCGAGGGGCTCCGCTATATCTACTTCAGCAACATCATCGAGCAGGGGGGCCAGGATACTTCCTGCCACGAGTGCGGCCACGTTCTGGTCGAGCGGCAGAATTCAAAATTGCTACGCAACAGCCTACAGGATGGGTGCTGCCCCAACTGTGCCGCTCAACTCCCCGGTCTGTTTAAATGATTGTGATGTGATGAGGCAGGCACCTCCGGCTCGAACCTTCGAGCCGCGGTAAACTCAGTTTGCGCGTGAGAGCGCGAAGGAGATGCCCGTGACTATTGAGTGGTAAAAGTGGTATGGCGGAGAGGGTGGGATTCGAACCCACGGTGGCCTTTCGACCACTCCGGTTTTCGAGACCGGTGCACTAAACCACTATGCGACCTCTCCGCAGAAAGTTTGGTACTGAGGACTGCGTGTGAAGCGACTTGCTTTCACTCAGTCCTCGGTACTTTTCTTTTCTCCCGGAAGAACTCCAGCATCAGCGCGCGGCAGTCCTCTGCGAGGACGCCCGCGGCGAGTTCCATCCGGTGGTTCAAAGAGCTTGCGTCGCAGACGCGGAAGACCGACTCGACCGCACCCGCCCGCGCGTCGCGCGCGCCGTAGACGAGCCGCGCGACCCTCGCCTGGACGAGCGCACCGGCGCACATCGCGCACGGCTCGATGGTCGAATAAACGACCGAGCCCGTCAGACGGTAATTGCCAACCTGCCTCGCCGCCGCGCGCAGCGCCAGCACCTCCGCGTGCGCCGTCGGGTCGCAGTCCGTGCGCGTCCGGTTGCCCGCGACCGCGAGCAGCGAGCCGTCCGCGGCCACGACGCAGGCGCCCACGGGCACCTCGCCGCCTCGCGCGGCCTCGCGCGCCGCACGCAGCGCCTCGCGCATCCAGCGCTCGTCCGCGGCGTCGGCGGCCGTCCCAAAGTCCTCTCGCGCCTGCATGGTCAATCAAGGACGCTTTCAAGAAGCGGCAGACAAAAAACGAATATAGGGGCGCCCCCGCGGCCTGTCAAGCGAAGGCAAAAGCAAAAAGGCGAAAGGCAAAAGTGAAGAAGTGAGGGCGGACAAAAAGGCTCTCTGCGCGCGACGCGTGCGAACTTTTACCTTTTCACTTTCGCCTTTTTACTTCCGCCGAAGGCGGCCGCGCGTGCTATCATCCAGGGCAGTCGGGCGAAACGGCGTCCTCCTCGCGCCGCCCCGGCAGCCCTTTCCAGGCGGAAGCAGAGAGGCAGATGAAGACAGACCTGCGTCCCAGAACGAGCGAGCAGCCGGCACCACAGAGCAAGTCCCCCCAGCCCCCGCGCACGTCCAGCCCGGACGCGCCCGAGACGGCGCCCATTCACCAGACCATCACGCCCGAGCAGGCGCTCCACGCCACGCAGCTCCCGCGCTCGGCCGCGGCGGCGGCGGCGCAGCGCCGACCCACGCCCGTCGAGTTCAACACGGCGATGGTGCACTTCTACCGCGGCGAGGTGACGCGCGCCAACACCTGGCGCAACCGGCTCGACACGACGACCAACTGGGCCGTCGTCACCACCGGCGCGACGCTCTCGTTCGCCTTCTCGCTCCCGACCAACCCGCACTTCGTCATCCTCATCAACACGGTGCTCGTCGGCTTCTTCCTCTTCATGGAGGCGCGGCGCTACCGCTACTACGAAATCTGGTCGGGGCGCGTGCGCGTGCTTGAGACCGGCTTCTTCATGCAGATGCTCTCGCCCGACACGGCCGGCGACGACACGTGGGCGCAGATGCTCTACGCCGACCTGCAAGAGCCGCGCTTCAACGTGAGCGAGGCCGAGGCGCTCGGGCGCCGGCTCCGCCGCAACTACCTCTGGATGTTCATGCTGCTGGCGGCGTCGTGGAACCTAAAGGTCTACATGCACCCGTACCCGTCGCCGGACTTCAACGACTTCCTGCGCAAGGCCGACATCGGCATCGTGCCGGGCGAGGTCGTCTTCATGGTCGGCATCTTCTTCAACGTCGGCCTGCTGCTGTTCGCCTACTTCACGATGCGCCTGCGCGAGGCCACGGGCGAGGTGCTGACCGAGAGCGACTTCCACCCCTTCCAGCGCATGGGCGAGTGGACGCGCGCCGCCGCCAACAAGCGCCGCACCGCCACCGTCCGCCGCGCCAAGCGCGCACGCGAGCGCACGCGCTCGACGGCGCCCCGCGCCGCCGGCTCGACCACCGGCGAGTACCGCCGTTCCGACATCCACCGCTCCCAACCGCCCGAAGACATCCACCGCACGCAGTTCCCGAACCGGGATACGGTGATAAAGTAGGTGTTGGGTTATGGGTTTTGGGTGCTGGGTAAACTCCGGCTCTTCCCCAGCACCCAAAACCCATAACCCATAACCCCATTCCCTATGCTTGAACTCAACGGACAAAGTTTAACGCTCGAAGAGGTCGCGCGGGTGGCGAGGGGCGAGGAGGCCGTGGGGCTCGCCGCCGACGCGCGCGTGCGGATGGAAGCGGCGCGGGCGACGGTCGAGAGGATCGTGGCGGAGTCGCGCGTCGTCTACGGCGTCAACACCGGGTTCGGGAAGCTGTCGGACGTGACGGTGCCGGCGGACGAGCTGCGCGACTTGCAGATTAACCTCGTGCGCAGCCACGCGTGCGGACTCGGCGCGCCGCTCTCGATAGAAGAGACGCGCGCGATGATTCTGTTGCGCGCGAACGTTCTCGCCAAGGGGTTCAGTGGGGCGCGGCCCGTCGTTGCGGAGACGTTGCTTCAGATGCTTGAGCGCGGCGTCAATCCGGTCGTGCCGGAGTTGGGCTCGGTCGGGGCGAGCGGAGACCTCGCGCCGCTGGCGCACCTCGCGCTCTGCTGCGCGGGTGAGGGCGAAGCCTTCTACGAGGGCGAGAGGGTGCCGGGCGGCGAGGCGTTGAGGCGCGCGAGGATTGAGCCTTTAAAGTTGGAGGCCAAGGAAGGGCTCGCGCTCTTGAACGGGACGCAGGCGCTGACGGCCGTCGGCGCGCTCGCGCTCGAACGCGCGGAGCGTCTGGCGCGCACGGCCGACGTGTCGGGCGCGATGTCGCTGGAGGCTCTGAAGGGCACGCCCGCCGCCTTCGACGAGCGCATACATCTGGCGCGCCCGCACAAGGGTCAGGTCGAGTCGGCCGCGCACCTGCGCGAGCTTCTGGCGGAGAGCGAGATACGTGCCTCGCACCTCGAAGGTGACCCGCGTGTGCAGGACGCTTACTCGCTGCGCTGCATGCCGCAGGTGCACGGCGCGGCGCGCGACGCGCTCGCGCACGCGCGCGCGGGCGTCGAGGTCGAGACGGGTGGCGCGACCGACAACCCGCTCGTCTTCGTCGAGACGGACGAAGTCATCTCGGGCGGCAACTTCCACGGCGCGCCGCTCGCCATCGCCTTCGACTACAGCACAATCGCGCTCGTCCACCTCGGCAACATCGTGGAGCGAAGAATCGACCGGCTCGTCAACCCGGACAAGAACGAGGGGCTACCGCCCTTCCTGACGGCGCGCGCGGGCGTCGAGTCGGGCTACATGGTGCCGCAGATCGTGGCCGTCGCGCTCCTCAACGAGTGCAAGGTGCTGGCGCACCCGGCCTCGACCGACAACCTGCCGACCGACGGCGGCAAGGAGGATCACGTCTCGATGGGCATGACGGCCGCCCTCAAGCTCCGCCGCGTGGTCGAAGGGGTCGAGCGCGTCGTCGCCATCGAGCTGCTCGCCGCCGCCGAAGGGCTCGAACACCGCGCCCCGCTCAAGCCCGGCCGCGGCGCACACGCCGCCTACGAGCGCGTCCGCGCACACGCCGCCCGCCTCACACGCGACCGCTCCCTCGCCGACGACATCGAACGCGT
>JBEVJD010000310.1:0-16136 GCA_040510435.1 Pyrinomonadaceae bacterium
TTGTGCCCGGCCTCCTCGGTCTTGCGGTTCCGCATGTCGGCCGCGCGCAGGACTTCGAGACCACGCGCGTAGTCTTCGAGCCGCCCCTCGTGCAGCTCGTCCAAATCCAGAAGGTGCCCCGCCTGCTCCTGTATCGACCAGAGCCCGCCGGGCTTCGCCGTCAACTCTTCCGGCGAGAGCCCGCGCGTCAACTCTTCGAGCCGCGCGGGCGTGCCGCGCAGGCGCTCGACGACGCAGGGGAAGACGCCGACGGGCAGGTTGAACTCGAACTCCCTCTCGACCCAACGCATCCTCTTAACCACGACACGCCTCCTTATAAAGTAGACAGTAGACAGTAGTCAGTAGCCAGTAGAAAGACAAGGCGGCGCGCTTGACCTGAAGGCCGAGACGCGCCGCCCGTTTTTTCTACTGACTACTGTCTACTGTCTACTGAGTTCAGCCGACCTTCTTGATGCTCTTGACCAGTTTGCTGAACTCCGCCGCGTGCTTCTGGATGTTCTCCAGCGAGCCGAGGGTGAGGACGATGAGCGGCTTCTTCGCCTCAAGGATGTCGGCGCTGAAGACAACGTCCTTCCCGTCAACCTGACCCGAGCCGGTGACGGCGGCGTGATCCATGCCGTTGTGCGTGTCGGCCTTCGGCTCGCCGTCCAGCTTCAGGTTCTTGATCTGCTTGGCCAGCTCCGCGCCGAGCGCCTTGGCCGCGGCGTCGAAGTCTTCCTCCTCGGTCACCCAGAAGACGATGGCGAAGCTCTCGTCGGCCGGCGAGACGGTCAACTGCTCGCCGTCGGGCTCGGCCGTCCACCCGGCCGGGAGCACGAAGGTGATGCCGGCGCCTTCGTGCGTGAAGGTCTTGCCCTCCGACTGGACGGGGGCGGCGGGGGCGGCGCTGGCGTTGCTCGCGGCGGGGGCGGCGCTGGCGACGAGCGCGCCGGCCAGGGCCGTGCCGAGTAAGAGATTTTTGAGTTTCAAGTATTATTCCTCCGGGGTTCGTTGAGAGTGAAGTTACGGGTCAGACAGAGAGGAGCCGCGACCACTCGCGGCTCCTCTCGCAGGTATGAGAATTCAAAGTGTCGCTCGCGCGGCCGGCCTTCCTCGAAGGCCGACGCATATTAAATCAGCGCGCCGGAAAAGGCTAGCGGCGCGCCTCAGTTCGCGGCGCGCTGCCGTGCCGGCTCGGCCTTGACGCCCAGCACGGTGCGCGCGACGGCCAGCGTCGCGAAGGCGCGCGGCGCCTCGCCATCGAAGGTGCGCGCGAGGTCGGCGGCGCGTTGCAACTCCTCGCGCGCCAGCTTCGCGAAGATGTCGTTGAGGTCGAACGACTGCACCGTGCTGCTCGAACGCATCGTCATGCCCTTCGACTGGAAGGTCGTGCTGATGCGCCCGTCCTCGCCCGTGTACTCCTTGGCGGCGTTGGCGGCCTTGACGACTTCGTGCATCACCTCCCACGTCCGCGCGCGGTCGAGTTCGTAGAGCTGCGTGGCGATGGCGACGAGCGCGCTCGCCCTCTCTGTCGAAGCGGGGTCGATGCGCTCCTTCGCCTCGGTCAGTGCCTCGTCGAGGATTTCGACGGCGCGGCCGGGCTCCTCCTTCGAGAGCAGGCGCGCGGCCTCGGTCAGCACCCACGCGCGCTGGATGCTCGTCAGGCTGTTGCCGCGTGCGATGCGAAGCGCCTCGGCCGTCTGCTTCTCGTTGACGGCCTCGCGCGCCGCGTCCATGTCGATGAAGGCGCGCAGCTTCTGGCGCGTGTCGGCGTCCTCGATCTTGCCGAGGAACTCTTCAACGCGCGGGTCTTTCTGCCGCATGGCGTCGAAGACGGCGTCCACGTAGACGGCGTCGCGCTCCTCCGCGGTCTTGGCGCGGTCGAGGCGCGAGAGCGTCTCGCCGACACGGTCGCGGTTCGGGTCTTCGGGCACGAGCCCGCGCGTGAGCGCGTTGTTGTTGGAGCCGCGGATGCCGTCGGGCGTGTCGGGCACGAGCGAAGCCTGCTTGGCGCGCAGCGCCGCCGAGCGGTCGGGCGCGTGCTGGTCGAAGAGCGGCATCAGCCGCGTGATGACCATGTACCAGCCGGCGCGGCCCGCGGAGGTGCGATCCTGGTCGAGCGTCGGCGTCGGGCGCAGGAGGATCGCGGCGGCCGCGCGGAAGTAGGCCGCGCGGAGCTGCGGCGCAACGTCGGGCGGCGAAAAAGTCTGACCCGGCCCGTTGCCCCATGAGTTGGCGTTCGATCCCGCCGAGGCGGAGAAGGTCATGTAGAGCCTCGGCGAGAAGAGGTAGGACGAGAGCAGCGACGCGGTGTTGGCGTCCGACGCGGGGCTCTGCGCCGCGCGCGCGACCAGCATCGCGTAGCGCTCGTCGGCCGCCTGCGGGTTCTTCTCGCGCAGCCGCGTGAGGAACTGGAGCGCCATCGGCGTGACCGCGCCGAGCGCGGGGTCTGCGTGCTTGAGCGCGCGCTCCACGCCGACATCGTCGAGCATCTGGATGGCGAGGCGCAGGCGCTGGGCGATTGCGGGCGGCGTGTCCATCGGGTCGGGGCGCGACTGCTCGGGCTGTTGCTGGCCGTTGGGGCTCGCGGGCGCGGCCTCAACCGGGCGCTCGTTGGAGGTGGCGGCCGACTCCAGTTCGCGCTTGCGCGACTCGTCCTGCTTCGCCAGGAACTCTTCGCCGAGCGCGTGGTCGCGCCGCGCGGCGAGGCGGAGGACTTCCGAGCGCAGGCTCGGCGGGAGCTGGATGGAGAAGGAGCCGCGCTCGCGCTGCTGCCGCTTCCGCTCGTCGGCGACGCGGCGGTCGGCCTCGGCGTCGGCCGCCTCGGCCTCGTCCCACGCGCGGCGGAAGAGCAGGAATGACTTCTCGCGCTCGGTCTCCCACAGCGCGTCGGCCGCGCGCGCCTGCACGCGCGCGCGCAGCGCCGGGTCGCGGTAGACGCGCGCGTCGTCGGCGAGCGTCGAGACGAGCGAGATGGCGGTCGTGCGCCTCAGCTCGGCCATCGGGTCGGCGGGTTCTGCGCCGGGCTTCTTCGCCGAAGCCTTCGCCGGCTTAGGCTTGGCCTGCGGCGGCTCCTGCGCGCCGACGCGCGCGGGCGAGACGATTGAGCACAGGGCGAGCGCCAGCAACGAGATTCTTTTCGACATCACTTGATCACTTTCCTCCGGGGCGATTTACAACCGGGGCGAGAACGGGCGCGGGACGGGGCGTGAAGGACGCACTCTCAACAACGGTGCAGCCCGAACGCCGTGCGCCGAACCGGGGGAAGCCCTTCCCCGAGTTCGACACACGGCGTCTCGGACTTCGGCGCTCATGCTCTGACCGTCCCTGTTGTTTCAGTTTCCGGGCGCCGATAGTTCCACAATCAGTTGGCGGCCACGGCGCCCTCCGCCTTCTTGATGAGGACGGAGCGCGCGATGGCGAGCGTCGCCACCGCGCGCGGCCCTTCGGCCTTGAGCGTGCGCGCGAGCGCGGCCGCGCGGTCGAAGTCCTCGCGGGCGAGCGCCGCGAAGACGTTCGTCAGGTCGAACGAGGCGACATTGTTGTTCTGCGTCATCGCGCCGCCGCCCTTGAACTCGACGCGGACGGTGATGTTGCCGTCCTCGCCGGTGAAGTCTCTGAGCGCGTTGGCCGCCTTGACGACCTCGTGCATCGTCTCCCACGCGCGCGGCCGGTCGAGCGCGGCCAACTGCGTGGCGACGGCGAGGAGCGCGCGCACGCGCTCTGGCGTCCCGTCCGCGATGCGACGCGCCTCGGTCGCGGCCTCGTCGAGCGCCTCGGCGGCGCGGCCGGGCTGCTCCCTGGCGAGCAGGCGCGCGGCCTCGGTCAACCCCCAGACGCGCTGCGTGCTCGTCAGCTCGTCGCTGCGCGCGTGGCGCAGCGCCTCGTCCGGCTTCTTCCCGCGCACGGCTTCCTGCACGAGCCGGAAGGCGATGAAGGAGAAGAGCTGCTTGCGCGTGTCGGGATCTTCAATCTTGTTCGCCAGCTCGCGCGCGCGGGCGGGGTCGGAGTCGAACGCGGCCATCGCGGCGCCGAAGTAGACGGAGTCGCGCTCGCCGGTGCTCTTCGCGCCTTCGAGCCGGTCGAGCTCGCCCTGCACGCGGTCGCGGCTCGGGTCTTCGGGTACGACGCCGCGCGTGAGCAGCTCGTTGTCGGGCCGGCGCGTGCGCTCGGGCGTGTCCTGCGCGAGCAGCGCCTGACGCGCGCGCAGGGCCGCGGCGTGGTCGGGCGCGTAGCGGTCGAAGAGCGAGAGCATGCGCGTGGCGACGACGTAGGCTCCGGCGCGCCCGGAGCTGGTGCGATCCTCTTCGACGGGCGGCATGGGGCGCAGGAGTATCTGCGAGGCCGTCGCGATGAACGCCTCGCGCAGGCGCGGGTCGAGGTCGTCGAACGGCGTGCTGGGGCCGTACTGCCGCGTGTGGCTCTGGCCGTCGGGGCGCACGGTGACGTAGAGCAGCGGGGTGAAGACGTAGGACGAGAGCAGCGAGACGGTGTTGGCGTCGGAGTACGGGTCGCCCGCGGCGCGCGTGACGAGCGCCGCGTAGCGCTGGTCGGCCGCCTCTCTGTTCTTCTTGTGCAGCGTGTTGAGGAAGTGCATCCCGAAGGTGTTGACCGGGTAGAGCGCCGAGTCAGCGAACTGCATCGCGCGCTCGGCATCGCCGTCTTCGAGGAGCTGCTGGGCCAGGTTGAGCCGCTGCATCATCGGCCCCGGCGGGTTGTCGGGGTTGATGCGCTGCTCGTTGGTCTGGACGGGAGTCGGCGTTGCGCCGGACTCCTCTTTGCGCGACTCGTCCAGCTTCGCGAGGAACTCTTCGCCCAACTCGCGCTCGCGGCGCGAGGCGAGGACGATGACCTCGCGGCGCATGTTGAGCAGGCCGCGCGCGCCGGCCGCGCCCTGCGCGATGGCGCGGCGGCGTTGCTCGGCGTCGGAGAGGTTCGCGGTGTCGCGGTCGGCCGCCTCGGCCGCCTCCCATGCGCGGCGGAAGAGCTGGCGCGCCTTCTCCTTGTCCGAGTCCCAGAGCGCGTCGGCCGAGCGCGCCTGCACGCGCGCGCGCAGTGCCGGCTCCGAGAAGGTGCGCGCCTCGTCGGCGAGCGTCGAGACGAGCGAGACGGCGGAGGCGCGGCGCACCTCGGCCATCGGGTCGGCGGCCTCCGTCTTGGACTTCCTGGCGGCGGGCTTCTTCTGCGCGGCGCCCGCGGCCGGGGCCGGCGCCTGTGCGGAGACTGCGGCCGGGGTCAGCGCCGAGACGCAGAGCGCGAAGGCCAGGAGGCGTGCTTGTCTGTCCATGTGGTCGTCCTCAGTCCGGGAATGTGAACGCTTGCGGAAGCAGGTCACGCCGGATGTTTGTAGAAGGTCTGGGACGCGCGCCGGCCCCCGGATAGACGGAGACCTGCGCTCAGGCTGAGTTGGAGGGGTAAACGCCGCCGCCGCGGGGCGAGTTCCGAAAATGTCTGAGGGAGGGGGGCTGGGGGTGGGTTTTAGGTTTTGGGTGTTAGGTGTTGGGTGAAAGCCGATTCTTCCCCAACACCTAACACCCAAAAACCAACACCCTTCCTCTCACACTGCGACGACTTCGATGTCGGGGTCTATCTCCTGGCGGATGAGTCCCTCGATGCCCATGAGCGTGCCCGAGAGCGAGCTGGGGCAACTGCCGCAGGCGCCCTGGTAGCGGATGGTGAGCGTCTTCTCTTCGAGCGAGAGCACTTCGAGCCAGCCGCCGTCGGAGGCGAGGTAGGGGCGCACCTTCTCGTCCAGAATCTCGTTGATGCGTACGAGGCGCGGGTCGTCGTTCATCAGCGCGCCCAGGGGCCCACCGACGCCTTGCGCGGGCGGCGGCACTGACGAGCCGCCGTTCGCTGTGGCTGCTTCGGCGGCGCGGATGGGCACGGCGAGGCGCGGCAGAAGGTCGTCCCAGTCCGCCTCCTCTGACTTTTCGACCGTGACCATCTTGTCCATGTAGAAGACCGACGACACGTCGCCCACGTCGAAGAGCGGGCCGGCCAGAGGGTCTCCGGCGGCCTCCTCCGCGCTGTGGAACGAGCGGGTCACGCCGGCCGTCACCGGCTCCTTCAGGATGAACTTAACGGCGTTCGGGTTCGGCGTCTCTTCGATGTTGTCTATCTTCGGCATTTTTTAACTCTCCGTAATGATAAAAACTTCCGACAAACCAAAACGCGGCGCGGGCAAAACGCTTATGGTCTGATTTTCGTCCGCACCCATTATAACGCGTTTCGCCGCCGGGCGCAGTCGCCGCGGCGCCGGAGCTAAGTGGCGTGGCGGTTCGACTTCCGCGGGCGCGGGCGATAGTACCAAGGGGGATGCGCCGGGGGGTGAAATTTAATTTGTCAAAAGGGAAAAGTAGGCGTATAGTTCTGGCTCTCGCTTGTCCCCCCTTCGCAGGTGAGACAAGTTGAGACGAGAGGCAGACGGTAGCGAGGGCCGGCTGCCTCTCGGTATTTTTAGCGGCCGAAAACGGAGGCTGGGGGCTAGTTGATTGACTTCACTAGCCCCCAGCCTCTAGTCTTTAGCCTCTAAATTATGAACATCGGAATCACTGTCTACCCGACCTACGGCGGGAGCGGCATCGTCGGCTCGGAACTGGGCAAAGAGCTGGCCGAGCGCGGGCACACTGTTCACTTCATCTCGTCGGCGCTGCCCACGCGGCTCACGCAACTGAATGAGCGCGTGCGCTTCCACGAGGTCGAGATGATGTCGTACCCACTCTTCGAGCACCAGCCGTATACGCTGGCGCTGGCGACGAAGATGGCCGACGTGGCCGAGACGGAAGACCTCGACCTGCTCCACGTCCACTACGCCATCCCGCACTCGATCAGCGCCATCCTCGCGCGCGAGTCTTTGAAGCCGCGCCGCACGCTCCCCGTCGTGACGACGCTGCACGGCACAGACATCACGCTCGTCGGCGCCGACCGTTCGTACCTGCCCATCACGCGCTATGGCATCGCGCAGTCGGACGGCGTCACCGCCGTCTCGCACTACCTCAAGAAGGCGACGGCCGAGACGTTCCAGTTCGAGCACATCGCCGTCATCCCGAACTTCATCTGCGCTTCCGACTACAGTCGCAAGCCGCGCGAAGAACTCCGGCGCGAGCTGGCCCCCGCGGGCGAGCCGCTGCTCTGCCACGTCTCGAACTTCCGCCCGGTGAAGCGGCCCGTGGACTGCGTGGAGATTCTGGCGCGCGTGCGGGAGAAGGGAATTAACGCGCGGCTCGTGATGGTGGGCGACGGGAGCGAGCGCTCGCGCGCCGAGCACCGCGCGCGCTGTCTGAACGTCGAGCACTACTGCTCGTTCGTCGGCAAGCAGCCGCGCATCACGGACTACCTGTCGGTCGCGGACGTGCTGCTGCTGCCGTCGGAGCAGGAGTCGTTCGGGCTCGCCGCGCTCGAAGCGCTGGCGTGCGAGGTGCCCGTCGTCGCGTCGCGCGTGGGCGGCATCCCCGAAGTCGTCGACGACGGCGTCACGGGCTGCCTCGCGGAGGTCGGCGACATCGAGAAGATGAGCGAGGACGCGGCGCGTCTGCTCTCGGACGAGACGGCGCGCCGGGAGATGGGGCGGCGCGCGCGCGCGTCGGCCGTGGGGCGCTACAGCACCGACCTGGTCATCCCGCAGTACATAGAATTCTATGAGCGCGTCATCGCCGCGTCGAAAGAGAATCCGACCACGAAGTAAGGATGAGAGCCGCGCTGTCAAAACGCCGGCGCGTTCTTCGTCCGCGGTCGAGGAGTGGCTCGCACGGGTCGTCGAGGAGAAGCCCGTCCGCTACATCGTCCAGAACCTTGAGCGCGCCTACGGCGTCCCCGAGAACAAGTGGAAGGACTGGGACGTGCTCGACATGCTCGTGGCCGTCATCCTCTCGCAGGCGACGAGCGACGCCAACAGCGACCGCACTTACGACGCGCTCAAGAAGCGCTTCCCCGTCTGGGACGCCGTGCTGCGCGCGCGCGAGGAGACGCTCGCCGACACGATACGCCTCGGCGGGCTCGCCAACCAGAAGGCCGCGGTCATCCGCGGGCTGCTGCGCGAGGTCAAAGAGCGGCACGGCTCCTTCGACCTCTCGTTCCTGCGCGAGTTGCCCGCCGCGGAGGCCGTCAACTACCTCGCCAGTTTCCGCGGCGTCGGGCCGAAGACGGCGGCCTGCACCCTCCTCTTCGCGTGCGGCGTCGAGGTCTTCCCGCTCGACACGCACATCTTCCGTATCCTCCGCCGGGTCGGCCTTATCCCCCCGAAGTGCTCCGACCAGTTCGCGCACGAGGTGATGAACCGCGTCGTGCCCGCCGGCAAGTTCTACCCCTTCCACGTCAACCTCATCCGCCACGGCCGCAAGCTCTGCCGGCCGCGCGACCCCTTGTGCGAGCGCTGCCCCGTCGTCGAGTACTGCGACCACGGGCAAAAAAATATTTGAAGGACGCGCCCGCCGCCTGTACAATCACCCGCCCGCCAACGGAGGCGGCGCATGCCCCGTCCCACGGCGCCGCACTCACGGCTGATAGATTTAGAACTTATTCAGAGCGTTAACCAGCGAGGGTGAGCCAGGGGGTTAACGGTTAAGGGCGGGGCGACTCTCTGCGAGGGCGCCCCGCGTCCGCGTCTATGCGTCCCGCCCCGCGGGTCAAAGGAGAAGAAGCGATGCACGGCGGAAGGATCGGGTATTTCGTCCGCGACGAAGGCGTCGTCGTAGAGCCGGCGGGCCCGGGCCCCGGCGCGGGGGCCAACAGCGCGGCGCCGGTCAAGGTGTCACCGCTCACGTTCGGCCGGATGCTGGGGCAGACCCGCGCCCTGTCCCCCGCGGCGGGCAAAGACCTCTTCGACAAGCTGCTCGCACTCGGCCGGTGCATGAACGACCCGCAGACGTGCGGGCAGCAGCCCGCGAGCAAGGAGTCGGACGACTCGGACATCCCCGCCGGCTACACCTACCTCGGCCAGTTCATCGCGCACGAAATCACCTTCGACGACTCCGGCGACACGCTCCAGGTGGGGATGGAGCCCAAAAACCTCCGCACGCCGCAAATAGACCTCGACAGCCTCTACGGGGGGACGAACGGGCCGCCCGACCGGCCGGAACTGTACGAGACCGACCGCGTCCGCCTGAGGGTCGGCGAGACCTTTCCAGTCATGCCGCCGAGCAACCCCCCCAACTTCCTCCCCTTCGTGCGGCACGACCTGCCCCGCGACGCGCACAACAAGAAGAACCCGAAACTGGCGCTGCTCGGCGATACCCGCAACGACGAAAACCTCGCGGTGGCGCAGACTCACGTCGCCTTCATCAACTTTCACAACGCCGTCGTCGATTACCTCAAGGGAAAGGGGCACGAGAGCGGCGACGACCTCTTCCAATGTGCGCGCAGGCAGGTCGTGCGCCACTTCCAATGGATCATCATCCACGATTATCTGCGGAAGCTCGTGGACAACGACGTGCTCGACTGCGTGCTGCGCCACGGCCAGCGCTGGTTCAAGGCGGACGACCGCGGCGGGCTCTACATGCCGCTCGAATTCTCGGCCGCCGCCTTCCGCATCGGGCACAGCATGGTTCGCCCCGGCTAC
Source organism: Pyrinomonadaceae bacterium (assembly GCA_040510435.1). Classification (GTDB taxonomy): domain Bacteria; phylum Acidobacteriota; class Blastocatellia; order Pyrinomonadales; family Pyrinomonadaceae; genus QHXN01. Next base: position 9,539 of record JBEVJD010000310.1, read on the forward strand.
TCGTGGAACTATCTGCACCCGCGGGTGCCCGTCTCGCAGCTCTTCGAGCTGACCGGCGGCTTCATGCCGGAAGTCGGCTTCTCCACCAGCTCGACCGTCGATGAGGGTGACTCATTGCTCACGCTGCCGAGCGACTGGGTCATCGACTGGACGCGCTTCTACGACTTCAAGGGACTGCTGCCCGACGCCGCGCTGCCCCCGGAGCACGGGGCCGGCGAGGCTCCGAGTCGTGACAGGCTCAACAAGTCTTCGAAGCTCGATACGCTCTTGAACTTCAGTCTCGCGGGCGGGCCGGGGCTCCCCGACACGAGGCTGGAGCAGATGCAGAAGGCCATCACCGTCCGCAACCTCCTGCGCGGTTTCTACCTCGGGCTGCCGACCGGCGAGGAGGCCGCGGAGTGGATGGGCGAGACGCCGCTCAAGCCGGAGGAGGTGGCCGGGGGGCCGCACAAGGCCGTGCTGAGCGACCCCGCCCTGCGCGGGAGGACGCCGCTCTGGTACTACGTCCTGAAGGAGGCGGAGCTGCTGGGGATAGGAAGCGACGGCAAGGGCGGGCACAGGCTCGGCCCCGTCGGCAGCCGCATCGTCGCCGAGACGCTGATCGGCCTCATCAGGAAGAGCCCGCACTCGATTCTCGACGACCCGGAGTGGCGGCCGAAGTTCGGGCGGCCCGTGAAAGGGCCCGAGCGCGTGAAGTTCGAGATGCCCGACCTCCTGAAATTCGCCTTCGGCGGTGACGCCTCCGGCGAGAAGAGTGTGAACCCGCTGGGCCAGCGGCCTTAACACTCGCGCAACTATTCACGCGGTGACGACGCTCGGCCGCGGCGGCTTTCTCACCCGCGGCCGACGCCGAACGGGGCGTGCGGCGGCCCGGCCGCGCGCGCAACGGTTCTTAACAATAGAGAGGAGAAGACTCATGGCTAGCATCATCGAAAAAGTCGGGGAGATTCACATCGCGGTGGTCAAGGATAAAGAGCTGAAGAACGGCGCGCTCGCCGACGCGCTCAGCAAGCTCGCCGTCGAGGCGATCATGGAGGGGTTCGGGAAACCGGCGTGGCTGAAGTACATGTCCATCTTCGCGGACAACACCGACCAGTTGAAGCTCTTGACGGAACGGCAGGGGAACCCCGAGCCGGATTACCTCCCCAAGGTGCGCGCTTACATCGTGGCGAACGCCGTCTGCGCCGCGGGCACGAACACGGCCACCACCAACGGCATCACGAAAGAACAGAAGGCCATGCTGGTCGCCTCCGTGAATAACGTGACGGGGGCGGGGACGACCGCGGTGACCAGACCCGCCGAGATCACCTCCCTTCTGCCGGCCTAGCGGGCCGGCGCGCCTGACGCGGGCGGGGGAGGCCGACAACGACTTCCCCCGCCCGGTTGGTTCCGACGAACACACATGGACTTGAAGACGAACGGCGACGAGTCCCGCGCCGCGCCGGGGCGACCTGCGCCGCACGGCTCGCTGAACGCGCGCTGGGCCGAACTGCGCGACCGTTACCTGCCGGTCGCGGTGGAGGGCTCGATCTGGCGTTACAGCCGCGGCGGGCTGCCCGGCGACCCGGAGCAGGGTTGGAAGCTGCACGTCGCCGCGACCGTGCTCACGGCCGAGCAGGTCATGCGCGCGGTCGCGCCGCTCCTGAGCCGCCGCGGTGTTCTGTACAAGGCGCCCGCCTCGCTCTACGAGTTGAGCAAGCTCAACAGCGGGGTCTTCTACGGCTACAGTCAGGTGGGAAAGTTCCTGACCGTCTACCCGCGCTCGACCGAAGAGGCCGTGCGGCTCGCGCGCGAACTGCACAGGCTGACGCGGGGCGTGAGCGCCCCGGCCGTCCCCTTCGATTTGAAGTACCGCGCCGACGGCTGCGTCTATTACAGGTACGGCGCGTTCACAGGCTTCGAGGTCGAGGGCGACGGCGGCGAGCGCACCTACGCCATCCGCGACCCCGAGGGCAACCTCGTCCCAGACCGGCGCGACTCCGCGAAGCCGCCCGAGTGGGCCGCCGACCCTTTCATCCCGAAGCGGCCGCGGCGGGAGGCGCCGCCGGCTTCCACCCCCCTGCGCACTACCTTCAAGGCGTTCCGCGCGCTGAAGCAGAGGGGGCGGGGCGGCGTCTACCAGGCGCTCGACCTGAGCGTGACGCCGCCGCGCCTTTGCGTCCTGAAGGAGGGGCGCAAGGACGGCGAGGTGGACTGGGACGGGCGCGACGGCGTGTGGAGGGTCAGGCACGAGGGGCGCGTCCTCGCCTCGCTGCTCAGCGCGGGCGTGGACGTGCCGCGCGTCTACTCGTCGTTCGGGGCGGGGGAGAACTACTACATCGCCGTCGAGTTCATCGAGGGCGAGAGCCTTGAGGGATGGCTGTGCCGCAGGCGGCGGAGGCTGCCCGTGGCGTCGGCGCTCGCGCGCGGGGCGGAGCTGGCGCGGCTCGTCTCGCGCATACACGCGGCCGGGTGGGTCTGGCGCGACTGCAAGCCGGGCAATGTCATCATCACGAAGGGCGGCCCCATGCGCCCGCTCGACTTCGAGGGCGCGTGCCCCGTCGGCAGCCCCGACCCGCTGCCGTGGGGGACGACCTGCTACGTGCCGCCCGAACTGTGGGACGACTTCCGCGGGCAGTCGCGTCTGCCCGAAGACCTCTACGCGCTGGGCGCGGTCGTCTACCTGCTGCTTGCGGGCTGCCCGCCTGATTTCCCGAACCCCGTATCAATCGAGAGGATGAGGAAGGGGATACCCGGGGAGGCGCGGAAAATCGTCGGGCAGTTGCTCGACCCCGACCCCGGCCGAAGACCCGACGCGCTGGAAGCCGCGCTGAGATTGGAGGCGGCCGCCGCCGAGATGACTTCCCGGCGCGGCCACACCGCCGGGGTCGCGCCGGGGCCGCGCGCCGTCAGGGCGTCAGGTTGAGGCGGCGCGCGAGGTCGGCGAACCTCGGGTCGGGGCGCAGGTCGTCGTAGATGGGGTCGGCCGTCAGGTAGGTGAGGATGCCGAAGCGCTGCCTGTAACACTCCTCTAGTCCGGCGAACGCCCGATCCCTGTCGCCAAGGCCGATGTGGATGAGCGCCTCCTCCAGCGGCGGGATGGCTGTGCCCTCCCGCGCGGCCTCGCGCAGCTCGCCGATGATCCTGAGCGCGTCGTCGCGCCGCCCCGCCTTGCCGTACCCGAAGCCGAGCGCCGCCGCGGCGTGAAGCTTTCTTATCCCGTGCAGCTTTTCCAGTACCTCAATGGCCTCCTGGTATCTTCCCCGCTGTAGCAGCACGAGCCCCGTCATGTGCAGGTAGGCCGGATGGTCGGGGCTCTGCGCGAGCAGGCCGCGGAAGTGCGTCTCGGCCTCGTCGAAGCGGCGCGCGTAGTAGAGCGCGCGGCCGTAGTTCATGGCCGAGGTCTGCGAGTACGGGTCGAGCCCCTTCGCAATCACGCTCTCGCCGAGCGCCTCGTCGAAGCGTCCGCGTGCGGCCAAAAGGTTCGAGTACCAGTAGTGTGCCTGCGCGTACTCCGGGTCGAGCTCGATGGCGCGCCTGAACTCCTGCTCCGCCCCCTGCCAGTCCCAGCCGTGCAGCAGCCTGATGACGCCCATCGACGTGTGCGCCTCCGGCAGCGAATCGTCGAGCGAGAGCGCCTGGCGCGCGTTGTAGCGCGCCTTCTCCATCGCCTCCTGCGTCGGGACGGGGCCGTAGGCGACGTTCGTCACCAGCGCGTAGCAGTCGGCCAGCCCCGTGTAAGCCTTGGCGAAGGACGGGTCGAGTTCGACCGCGCGCTCGAAGTGGCCGATGGCCTCCTGCACGCTCTCCCGGCTCCTGTTCCGGGTCAGGCGGTGCCGCCCGAGCATGTAGAGCCGGAGCGCCTCCTCGCTCTCGGTCTGGCGCTTCGTCAGGAGCCGCCGCTCGCCGCCGACCAGCCACAGGTCGAGGTGCGTGGAGACCTGGCGGGTGACTTCGTCCTGAAGGATGAAGATGCTGGCCGCGTTGTTCAGGTCGAAAGTGCCTTGCCACAGTTGGGCCGCGTCGGGCGCGCTCAGCAGGCTGAGGCGGAGCCGGAGCGAGTCGCCCTGCTTGAAGACCTGCCCGGAGAGCACGGCGTCGGCCTGAAGCTCGCGCCCGAGTCTGGCGAGTTCGTCCGCCCCGCCGCGCCCCTGCGGGACGACGCTCGGCAGCCTGACCCGCAGCCGCGGTAGGTACGAGAACTTGTCGGAGAGGTTGCGCGTCAGCCCCTCGCTCAGGTACTCGGCCTCGCGGTCGTCGCTCGTGTTGGTGATGGGTAGGACGGCCAGCGTGTGCACCCTCGACAGCCTCAGATACACGTAGCCGGCGAGCGTGGAGAGCAGCAGCAGGAGCGTGAGCGCGGCCGCGCCGAGGGCACGCGCGTGGCGGCGCAGCGCGGGGAAGCGCGACAGCCCGCGCCGCGCGCCGACGCCTGCCGTGTCGTCGCGCAGGCCGCGGATTTGACGCGCCAGCGCGTCGGCCGACTCGGGTCGCCCAGCGCGCTCTTTCGCCAGACACCGGAGCGCCATCTTACCGAGCGCGCCGCCCGCGCCCGCCGTGGAGGTGGAGGGCGGCGGCGGGTTCTCCGAGCGTATGGCCGAGAGGGTGTCTTCGACGCTGTCGCGCAGGAAGGGGTTGCTGCCGGCGAGCATCTCGTAGAGGACGACGCCGAAGCTGAAGAGGTCGCTTCCGTGATCCAGCTCCTCGCCGCGCGTCTGCTCGGGCGACATGTAGGCCGGGGTGCCGACCACGTCCCCGAGTTGCAGAGTCTGCTTGGGGTCTTCGCCCTCGGCGCCCGCGTCGCGCTGCGGCCGGACGAACTTGGCGAGTCCGAAGTCGAGCACCTTCGCCTGCCCGTCCGGCGTGACCATGATGTTCTGCGGCTTCACGTCGCGGTGAATCACGCCGCGCGCGTGCGCGTAGGCGAGGGCGCCCGCGATCTGCTCGGCCAGCAAGTGGGCGCGCTCCAAACCTAGCCGCTCGCGGCGCATGAGGGCGGCGAGCGTCTCGCCCTCGACGTACTGCATGACGATGAAGTGGTGCCCGTCAAGCTCCTCGACATCGTAGACCTGACAGATGTGCGGGTGGTCGAGGCGCGCGACCGCCCGCGCCTCCTTCATCATCTGCTCGCGGGCCCACTCGTCCCCGGCGTAATGGTTGGAGATGAACTTGAGCGCGACGTGGCGCCCGAGCCGGCAGTCCTCGGCGAGGTAGACTTCGCCGCCCATCCCGCCGCCGTCGAGCATCCGCAAGACCTTGTAGTGGCCGAGCGAACATCCCTCCAGCGAACCGCCCGCCCCGCGGTAGAGCGCGCGCAGCCCCGTGCTCACCAGCGGCTGCTCCATGAAGCTGCGGTTCGACTCGGAGGCCGTGACCAGCGACTCGACCTCGCGCCGCAGCGCAACGTCTTCGCCGCACTCGCGCGCGAGGTAGGCGTCGCGCTCCGCGGCGCCCAGCCGTGAGGCGGCGTGGAACAACTCTTCGACGCGCGGCCAGTCTTCAGTCCTCACCCCTCACCCCTCAGTCCTCATTCCTGACTCCTGATCTCTCTCGCCAGCCAAGCCTTCGCCGCGCTCCAGTCGCGCTCGACCGTGGCAATCGAGACGCCCAGCACCTCGGCCGTCTCCGCGGCGGTCAGCCCGCCGAAGTGGCGCAACTCGACGACGCGCGCCTTGCGCTCGTCGAACTCCGCCAGCCGCTCCATCGCCTCGTCGAGCGCGATCAGCTCGGCCGACCGTTCCTCGCTGATGATGGCCACCTCGGAGAGCGACACCTGCACGGCCCGGCCGCCGCGCTTTTCGCGGTGCCGGTCGCGCGCGTAGTTGAGCAGGATGCGTCGCATGATCCGCGCGGCGATGGCGAAGAAGTGCGCGCGGTTCTGCCAACGCACGCTCTTCTGGTCAATCAGGCGGAAGTACGCCTCGTTGACGAGCGCCGTCGTCTGGAGCGTGTGCCCCGGGTTCTCGCGGCGCATGAAGTGGCGCGCGATGCGGTGCAATTCGCGCTCGATGAGCGGCAGCAGGCGTTCGAGCGCCGCCTGGTCGCCGTCACTCCAGGCGATCAGGAGTCCCGTAATCTCTGAGGGTGCGGGCAAGTGTTGTCCTCGGCCGCCGGCCGCCCAACTGTAAACGGGCCGGCGCGGCGCTAAAGCTCTCACCCCGGCGAAAAAAAAAGACGGGGCGGATAGTTTTCAGGCTGATTCGGTGCGTTAACCGGTGAAAGAGTAAAAGCGGCTCCGACGGGCCGCGGCGACGCTCTCGCGGGGCTGGGCAGTTTCGGGCCCCGGCGTGCAGGGAGTTTATATAGCGACAGCCGCCGTTTTTGCAATCACTTTGCCGCCCGGCCCGGCACGGTGAGGAGATTCCCCGGATGCCACAGCTCATCCTGTTCAACGACCCGCTCATCATCCGGAAGGAATTGACGAGGCGCGCCGACGGGCACGGTCACCACCTGCATGTGCGCTTCCGCTGAAACCGGGCACGCCCCCCGCCTACACGGCGGAGCCCGATCCCCACGACCGTGCCGCCGCATGCCCCCGACCGCAGGCGGCACGGCACACTCTCCCAAACGCCCCCCCCCGCCGGGGGGGGGGGGGGGCGGCGCGCCGGCGGGCGGGCGC
>JBEVJD010000311.1:0-8187 GCA_040510435.1 Pyrinomonadaceae bacterium
CCCATGATGGCGCGGATGACGCGGTCGGGGTAGCCGCGCCCGCAGAGGATGTTGGCCCCCTTGTAGGGGTGCTCGTCCGCCGTCGGGAACATCTCGTAGTCGAAGTCGTGCAGCATCCCCGTGATGCCCCACTCGTCGGCGTCCGCGTCGGGGCCGCCGTAGCGCGCCGCGGACGCGCGCATCGCCGCCTCGACGGCGAGCGCGTGCTGGCGCAGGCTCTTCCGCTTCGTGTACTCGCAGAGCAGTTCCCAAGCCTCTTCGCGGGTCGGCATGGCCTTCGCGCTCCCCTCCCCCGACGTTCTCAACCGTGATTTAACTTTCGGCGGCTAGTTTCTCACGCGGCGCGCGGGCTTTCCAAGTCTTGCGGCGGGACTAGCTTGTCGCCCCCCGGCCCTTCAATTACAATGGCGCACGAGCGTCCCACGCGCCGCCCGTTTGAGTGATGAAACCATATTTCTACGCGGTTCACTACGCGGCCCTGGCCGGTTACGTCGTCGCCGCCATCCACGCCGTCCTCGGCTTCGTCAACAAGCGCCGGGCCGCCGAGCGGACAACCCTCTACGCGGCCGCCTTCGCCTTCGCCGCGCACACCGCCGCCATCATCCTCGACTGGGTTCGCGACGGCCACTACCCGCTCTTCAGCACGACCGAGGCGCTGTCGTTTCTGGGCTGGACGCTGGTCGTCGCCTACGGGGTCGTCACGTTCCGCTACCCCCTGCGCGCGCTCGGGGCGTTTTTGCTGCCCGTCGTCGCGCTGCTCGTGCTCGCCTCGCAGCTCGTCTCCCCGAACACAGCCAAAGACCCGAGCATGGTGATTGACGGCAGCGGCTCGTGGCTCTTCCCCGTCCACGTCACGTTGCTCATCTTCGGCTACGCCTCGTTCTTCGTCGCCTTCGCGGCGAGCGTGATGTACCTGTGGCAGGAGCGCGAGCTGCGCCTGAAGAAGTTCAGCGCCGTCTTCCACCGCCTGCCGTCGCTCTCGACCGTGGACGACATGGCCTCGACGGCCGCGAGCATCGGGTTCACGCTCCTCACGCTCGGCATCGTCACCGGCGTCGTCTGGTCGCGGTCGCGCAGCGAGCGCATGTTCCACAACGACCCGACCGAGTTCTTCGCGCTGCTGACGTGGGTGGTCTACCTCGCGCTCCTGCACTACCGCGTCCAGTGGCGCGGGCGCAAGGCCGCCTGGCTCGGCGTCGGCGGCTTCTCCCTTGTCCTCTGCACCTTCGTCGGCGCCGTCCTGCTCGGCGGCTTCCACGTCTTCCGTTAAAGTCTTATGCGCTGGCCCTTAACCGCTGCCCGTTCCGTCAACCCGAAAGGAGCTAAGAAAGATTGACTAACGAAGAACTCGAACGGGCTATAGACTTTTTGCTTAAGAGTCAGGCCAAACTCGATGTGAGCATGGAGCAAACTAATGAGCGGGTCTCACAGTTAGCAGACAGTGTCACTCAACTGAGCGACGCTGTTACTCAGCTTACCGGGCATCAAAGCTCGTTCGCAGACACGCAGGCGAACATCATGCGTGTGCTGATGCAAACCTTTGAGGCGCAGGCCCGGATTAACGAGTCGCTGAACGCCTCGATAAGCAAATCGACCGCCAGGCAGGAGCAGACAGAGGCGACGGTGGATAGGCTCTCTCAGAAAGTCGAGGCGCTGGCGGAGCAGACGGCCGGGACGGATCGTAGGCTGGAGGCGTTAATTAAGATCGTGGAGGAGGGGCGCAACGGCGGCTAGCAGGTGATGTCGATAGTTCTCGTCGGACTCAACCACAAGACCGCGCCCGTCGAGGTGCGCGAGCGCCTCGCGTTCAGCGACGAGGCGTGCGCGGCGAGTTTGCGCGCGCTCGTGGACGGCGAGGTCGTGCGCGAGGGTCTGATCGTCTCCACCTGCAACCGCGTCGAGATTCTGGCCGCCGCCGCGCGGCCGAAGGGCGAGAACGCCGTCGAGCTTCTGAGCGATTTTCTGAGCAGCGCGCGTTCCGTCCCCGTCAAGCTCTTCAGCGGCCACCTCTACACGCACGCCGACGAGGCCGCCGTCCGCCACGTCTTCCGCGTCGCCTCGTCGCTCGACTCGATGGTCGTCGGCGAGCCGCAGGTTTTAGGTCAGGTGCGGCACGCCTACTCGCTCGCTGTCGAGGCGGGCACGGCCGGCCGCGTCCTCCACAAGCTCGTCCACCACGCGCTGCGCGTCGCCAAGCGCGTGCGCACGGAGACGGGCATCGCCGCCTCGGCCGTCTCGATCAGCTTCACGGCCGTCGAGTTGGGGCGGAAGATTTTCGGCTCGCTGAAAGGCGCCACCGTGCTGCTCGTCGGCGCGGGCGAGATGGCCGAGCTGGCCGCGCAGCACCTCGCGGCGGCGGGCGCGGCGCGCGTGCTCGTCGCCAACCGCACCTACGAGACGGCGCAGAAGCTCGCCGTCAAGTTCGGCGGCGAGGCCGTCGAGTTCGGCGCGCTCGAAGCGAACCTGGCGCACGCCGACATCGTCATCTGCTCGACGGGCGCGCGCGAGTACATCATCACGACCGAGATGGCCGAGCGCGCGCGCGCGGCGAGAAGGAACCGGCCGGCCTTCTTCATAGACATCAGCGTCCCGCGCAACGTCGACCCCGCGGTCGCGAAGCTCGCCAACCTCTTCGTCTTCGACGTGGACGACCTCGAAGCGGTCGTCGCCTCGAACATACGCGAGCGCGAGCGCGAGGCCGAACGGGCGGAGCTGATCGTCGAGTCCGAGGTGATGCAGTTCCAGCAGGCCCTGCGCGCGCTAGACATCGGCCCGACCGTGGGCGCGCTCAAGGAGAAGCTGCGCCGCATCGCGCACGAAGAGTTCGAGCGCCAGCGCAACCGGCTCGGCGACCTGACCCCCGAGCAGGAGCAGGCCATCGAGGCCATGCTCATGTCTACCGTCAACAAGATTTCGCACCCCGTCATCCACCGCATGCGCCGTTCCTACGACGCGGGCGAAGAGAACGAGGTGCAAACCTGGCGCGACATCTTCGGCCTGGAGGAGTGAGGAAGGGGTTTTGGGTTTTGGGTGTCAGGTGTTGGGGGAAACCTCTCCCCTCATTGAACGGCTCCTAACCCCCATAACCCAGCACCCAGCACCCAACACCCTTATGGAGCTCATCATCGGTTCGCGCGGGTCGAAGCTCGCGCTGTGGCAGTCGGAATGGGTAAAGGCGCGGCTTGAAGCGCTCGACCCGGGGGTCAAAGTCCGCATCGGGATTATCAAGACGATGGGCGACGTTCGGACGGACGTGCCGCTCTCGACCATCGGCGGGCAGGGCGCGTTCACGAAGGAGTTGGAGGTCGCACTGCTCGACCGCCGCGTGGACGTGGCCGTCCATTCGCTCAAAGACCTGCCAACGGTCACGCCCGAAGGGCTCTCCATCACCGCAACCCCCGAGCGCGAAGACCCGCGCGACGCGCTCGTGCTGCGCGCGGGCTCCGCGGCCCGGGCGAACTCTCTGACGGGACTGGCGGACGGCGCGGTCGTCGGCACGTCGAGCCTGCGACGCATCGCTCAACTCAAACACCTGCGTCCCGACGTTCGAATCAAAGACCTCCGCGGGAACGTGGACACGCGCCTGCGTAAGCTCGACGAGGGCGAGTATGACGCCCTCATCCTCGCCTCGGCCGGCCTGCGCCGCCTCGGCTTCGGCGAGCGCATCAGCGCGGCCATCGCGCAGGAGGAGATGCTCTCGGCGGTCGGCCAGGGCTCGCTCGGCGTCGAGACGCGCTCGGACGACGCGGAGACGAACGCGCTCGTGTCTCGCCTCGACGACCCGCGGACGCGCGCCGCGGTGCTGGCCGAGCGCGCGCTGCTGCGTTCCCTGGGCGGCGGCTGTCAGGTTCCCATCGCGGCGCACGCGACGGTCGAAGGCGACAGGCTCAAGTTAGACGGACTCGTCGCCACGCTCGACGGCACGCAGGTCTTGCGTGAAAGCCACGAAGGAGACGCCACGGACGCCGCGCGCATCGGCGAAGAGTTGGCCGCACGCCTTCTCGAACGCGGCGCGGGTGATTTGCTCAAGGAGACAACTTGATGGGGCGGAAGCCCGACCGTGAGGGAGGGCTCATGTCTCCCGGGGTGAACATCATGGAAGACATGAGCCCTCTCTCACGGTCGGGCTTCCGCCTCGCGACAATGCCATGAGCGCGGACGAGACCAAGCCTCTTGCGGGGCGCACGGTGATGATTACGCGCGCGCGCGAGCAGGCGGCGGAGTTCGCCGCCGACCTCGAAGCCTACGGCGCGCGCGTCGTCGCGTGCCCGACCATCGAGATCGTCCCGCCCGCCTCCTACGCACAGCTCGACGAGGCGATTGAAAACCTCTTCGGCTACGACTGGCTCGTCCTAACCAGCGCCAACGCCGTCGAGCATTTCCTCGCAAGGCTCTCGACGGCGGGCAAGGACGTTGGCGACCTGGACGGGCTGCGCGTCTGCGCCATCGGCGAGGCGACGGCCGCGCGCCTCATCGAGGCTCACGTCCACGTGGACGTGGTGCCCGAGCAGTCGCGCGCCGAGGGCGTCTTCGACGCGCTCGAAGCCTACCTCGGCGGGCGCGAGCAGTTCGAGAATCTCAACTTCCTCCTGCCGCGCGCGGCCGTCGCGCGCGACTTTCTCCCGCGCGCGCTCGAAGCCGCGGGCGCGCGCTGCGACGTGGTCGAAGCCTACCGCACCGTCCGGCCCGAGACGACCGACCGCGCGCGCGCCGAGGCGCTGCTCGTCGGCGGCGGCGTTGATTGCATCACGTTCACCAGTTCCTCGACCGTCCACAACTTCGCGCAGCTCTTCGACACGCGCGACCTGCGGCCGCTGCTCTCGGGCGTGCACGTCGCCTGCATCGGCGCGGTCACGGCCGAGACCGCGGCCGAGTACGGCCTGCGCGCGGACGTGGTGCCCGCCGAGTCGAACGCCCGCGCGCTCGCGCGCGCCGTGGCCGACTACTACCGTGCTTCGTAACCCCGGGGGCGACGCCGCGCCCGAAACCTTTTTCCTTTCGAGCTAACTTGCTACACTCGTCTTATGCCTAAGGGTCGCATCCTCATCGTCGACGACGAACCCGTGATAGCCGAGTCCTTGAGCGAACTGCTCGAAGGCTGGGGATACGAGACTGCGGTCGCCTCCGACGGGCTGGCGGGGCTCGCCAAGGTCGAAGAGTTCCGCCCGTCGGTCGTCGTCAGCGACGTTTACATGCCGAAGCTCGACGGCTTCGGGCTGCTGCGCGAGATGCGCCAGTTGCACCCGGAGACGGCCGTCATCCTCCTCACGGGTCAGGGCACGGTCGAGATGGCTCTGCGCGCCATTCAAGAAGAGGGCGCGTTCCACTACCTCGAAAAACCCATCGACTTCGCCAAGCTGCGGCTCGTCGTCGAGCGCGCGGACGAGTACGCCGACGCGCGGCGCGAGAACCTCGCGCTCCGGCTGCAACTGCGCGACCGCGGCGCGTTCGGCGAGCTGGTCGGCGCCAGCGAGCCGATGCGCCAAATCTACGCGCTCATCGAGCAGGTCGCGCCCTCGTCGGCCTCCGTGCTGCTGACCGGCGAATCGGGCACGGGCAAGGAGCTGTGCGCGCGCACCATCCACAACCTGAGCCCGCGCAAGAACAACGCCTTCGTCGCCATCAACTGCTCGGCCATCCCCGAGACGCTGATGGAGTCAGAGCTGTTCGGGCACGAGCGCGGCGCCTTCACCGGCGCGGCGGCGCGCAGGCTCGGGTGCTTCGAGCTGGCGAACGGCGGCACGCTGATGCTCGACGAAATCTCCGAGATGCCGGTCTCGCTTCAGGCGAAGCTCCTGCGCGTACTCGAAGACCGCACCATCCGGCGACTCGGCGGCTCGCAGGAGTTGGCCGTGGACGTGCGCGTGCTGGCGGCGACTAACCGCGACCCGCAGGGGGCCGTCCGGCAGGGCTCGTTCCGCGAAGACCTGCTCTACCGCCTCAACGTCATCACGGTCGAGCTGCCCCCCTTGCGCCGCCGCAAGGAGGACATCCCGCTGCTCGCGCAGCACCTCGTCGCGCAGCTCGCCGAGCGGCACGTCCGCCCCGCGCGGCTGTTGAGCCCGGCGGCGGTCGAGACGCTACAGGCGCACTCGTGGCCCGGCAACGTCCGCGAGCTGCGCAACGTCATCGAGCGCGCCGTCATCATCTGTTCGAGCGAGGTCATCGAGCGCCACCACCTCGCGCCCTACCCGCTCGAACAGCGCGCGCAGAGCCGCGGCGAAGACACCATCACGCTCCCCGTCGGCACGCCCATCGATGAGGTCGAGCGGCGCATGATTCTGCGCACGCTCCAGAAGACCGAGAACAACAAGACGCGCGCCGCCGAGCTGCTGCAAATCAGCCTCAAGACCCTCCACAACAAGCTCCGCCTCTACCGCGAGCAGGGGCTCCTGCCCAACCCCGAAGAGGCCGGGCAGCTTTCGCCGCACGGCGACACCGAAGACGCCCTCAGCGCCGGCCGCCGCGGCGACTAGCCCGCCCCCCTGTTACGAGTCGGCACTTTCCCGTGACGAAACGGAATAAACTTTCGCGCGCACGCGCCGCGCCGAAGGATTGTTGATGACTTCGACGGCGCGCCTGCACTACTATTGCCCACCGTATTAGGCCGTTCACCGAGTCCGCACCACCCAACCAGGAGAGGATCATGCGTAAACTTTTACTGGCGCTCGCGTGCGTCGCCGCACTCGCCGCCCCCGCCTCGGCGCAGACCGCCGACGAGATCGTCGAGAAGTTCATCAAGACCGTCGGCGGCATGGAGAAGATTCAGGCCGTCAAGTCCCTGCGCCGCGTGGGCAAGTTCAGCGGCGGCGGCGGCTTCGAGGCCGTGCTCGTCGAGGAGAACCGGCGCCCCAACCTCGTCCGCCAGGAGTTCATCATCCAGGGCATGACCGGCGTCACGGCCTACGACGGCAAGACGGGCTGGAAGATCGAGCCCTGGAACGGCAAGAAGGACGCCGAGGCCGTGGGCGAGGAGGAGCTGAAAGGTCTGGTCGAAGACTCGGATATCGACGGCCCGCTGGTGAACTATAAGCAGAAGGGCGTGAAGGTCGAGTACGCCGGCACAGACGAGGTCGAGGGCACCGAAGCCTACAAGCTCAAGGTGACGATGGCGAGCGGCGACGTGCGCTTCTACTTCATGGACACGGACTACTTCGTCCCCATCAAGATCGAGACCAAGCGCATGATCCGCGGCGCCGAGCGCGAGTACGAGACCATCCTCGGCGACTACAAGGAGGTCGGCGGCTGGTACCTCCCCTTCTCCATCGAGAGCGGCGTGAAGGGCAACCCCAACCGCCAGAAGATTACCTACGAGAAGATCGAGGCCAACGTCGCGCTCGACGACGCGCGCTTCAACCGGCCGGCCGCCAGGCCCGAGCCCGCGTCGGCGCCCGACGCCTCGACCACCGCGCCGAAGAAGCCCGAGGAGAAGAAGGCCGCCGAGGCCAAGCCCCCGCAAAAATGAAGTAGGCAGATGGCAGTAGGCAGTGGGCAGATGGCAGTTAGGAGCCCGGAGGGGCGGCATGTTTATAGTTCCCGCGTCCTAATAGAACCCGAGCCCCGTCAGGGGCGACATGGACATGCCGCTCCTCCGGAGCTTCCGAAGTTAATAGATGTCGTGAGCTATAGACATGCCGCCCCTCCGGGGCTCCTAACTGCCATCTGCGTACTGCCTACTGATTCAGAGAAGGATTCCCCAATCATGAACAGACGAATTTCACGCTGGTTCTCGTCAACGTTTCTCGGCTTAACGCTCGCCGCCTCCTTCACGACCCTCGCGCAGACGCCGCAACCCGCGGGCGCGCAGTCGAACGCGCCGGTCAGGGTGGACGCCGAGACCATCTCGGGCTTAGGCGCGCGCAACATCGGCTCGGCGCAGATGTCGGGCCGGGTCGCCGCCCTCGACGCGGTGCAGGAGGGCAAGCGGCTTACGGTCTACGTCGGCTCGGCCTCCGGCGGCGTGTGGAAGAGCGTCAACGGCGGCACGACCTTCAAGCCCGTCTTCGACAAGCAGCCCGTCCAGTCCGTCGGCGCCGTCACCATCGACCCGAAGAACCCGAAGGTCATCTGGGTCGGCACGGGCGAACCCTGGACGCGCAACTCGGTCTCGGTCGGCGACGGCGTCTACAAGTCCGTGGACGGCGGCGACAACTGGACGAACGTCGGCCTCAAGGACTCAGAGCGCAT
>JBEVJD010000312.1:0-12355 GCA_040510435.1 Pyrinomonadaceae bacterium
TTACTTAGTCCGACGCGCCGCGCGGTCACGGTGGCGTTGAGGTTCGCGATGCCTTCGACGAGGACGGGGCTCGTGACGTGGAAGAAGAGCACGCCGTCGAGCCAGTCGTAGCTGACGCCGTCGCGGCTGTGGACGGCGAGCGAGACGGAGAACTGGTCGAGCCCGAGCCAGCAGTCGAAGGCGAAGCTGACCTCGATCAGCTCGCCGCGGCGGAGCACGCCCAACTCTATCTGCTGCTCCTTCGTGTTCGTCCCGTAGGCGTGGACGCCGCGGCTGTCGTTGACGAGGAAGCCGAAGACGGCGTCGTCCACCTCGCGGTTGACGCGCGCGCGCATGCGCACCGTCAGGGGCGAGCCCGTCTCGACCACGCCGACGGGGCGCCGCGCGGCGTCGAGCATCTCGGCGCTCACGATCTCCGCCGAGCCGTCGCCGTGGCGGTACGTGTAGCGCAGCGGCGCGAAGCTCTCCTGTTGTTCACGACCGTCTTCGTCTTGAGTTCCGTCGCCCGCGGCCTCCGCCTCCTCCTCGTAAGCCTGCTCGCGCTCCATCACGGTCTTCTGATAGTGGTTCAAGACCTCGACGGGCGGGCCGTCCGAGAGCACGCGGCCCCCGCTCATCAGGATGGCGCGCGTGCAGAGCGCGCGCACGGCCGCCGCGTCGTGCGAGACGAAGAGGACGGTCGCGCCGCGCTCCTGAATCTCCTTGATGCGGCGCAGGCAGCGGTGCTGGAAGACCGCGTCGCCGACGGCCAGCGCCTCGTCGATGACGAGGATGTCGGGCTCGACGTTCGAGGCGACGGCGAAGGCGAGGCGGACGAACATCCCCGACGAGTAGGTCTTGACGGGCTGGCGGATGAAGTCGCCGATCTCGGCGAAGCGCTCGATGTCGGGGAAGAGCCGCTCGGTCTCGCGCCTTGAGAGCCCCATCAGCGCGGCGTTCATGTAGACGTTCTCGACGCCCGTTCCCTCCGGGTCGAAGCCCGCGCCCAGTTCCAGCAGCGCCGCCACGCGCCCCTCGCGCCACACGCTGCCCTCGGTCGGCTCCAGCGTCCCGGCGATGATCTGCAAGAGCGTGGACTTCCCGCACCCGTTCGGCCCGATGATGCCGGTCGTCGTCCCCGCCTCGACCTCGAAGCCCACGTTCTTCAACGCCCAGAACTCGCGGTGGCGCTTCAGCCTCCCCCGCGTCAGCGTCTCCTTCAGACGGTCGCCCGGCCGCGCGTAGATGCGGTACTGCTTCGACACGTTCTCGACGCGCAGCGCGACCTTCATGCCGGGCAATTTAACAGAGCAGAGAAGGCGAACGCCAGAAGCTATGGCGCCGTCGCGGATGGGAATAAGCGCCGTATTCGACGTGTAAGATAGGCTGAGACCAGTATGCATTGCGACGCGCAGGAGCGGTGTGTTACGCTCAGCTCTCCCCTGAAAATTGATTTTGAAGGCGGGGCCGTATCCTTTCGATGAAGACTTGCCCGACATGCGGTAGGGAGTACAAGGACACTACGACGCTGTGCCCGGCGGACGGCGCCGTGCTCAAGCGGGCGGGCAACGACGACCGGCTCATCGGGCAGGTGCTCGCCGGCAAATACCGCATCGACGACAAGATCGACGAGGGGGGCATGGGCTGCGTCTACCGCGCCACCCACGTCCTGATGGAGAAGGTCGTCGCCGTCAAGGTGCTCCACCCGGCTCTGGCCGCCGACGACAAGATCGTGGCCCGCTTCACGCGCGAGGCCAAGGCCGCCTCCCGCATCTCGCACCCGCACGCCATCAACGTCACGGACTTCGGCGAGTCGGAGCAGGGCACCGTCTACCTCGTCATGGAGTACCTGCGCGGCCGCACGCTCAAAGACATCGTGCGCTCGGGCGGACCGATGACGCTCGCGCGCGCGGTCGAGATCGTCCGGCAGGTCGCGGGCGCGCTCGACGTGGCGCACGCCGAGGGCGTCGTCCACCGCGACCTCAAGAGCGACAACATCATGCTCGACGAGGCGACCGGCGGCGACTGGGCCAAGGTCCTGGACTTCGGCATCGCCAAGATTCAGCAGACTGAGCGCAACATCCACGAGACCGACCCGGGCCTGACCGCCCCCAACCTCATCATCGGCACCCCGCAGTACATGTCGCCCGAGCAGTGCTCGCAGGCTTCCGACATCGACGCGCGCTCCGACATCTACAGTTTCGGCGTCATCGTCTACGAGATGCTCGCCGGCCACGTCCCCTTCTCGGGCGACTCGCCGACGGCCATCATGATGAAGCACATCCAGGAGCCGCCGCCGTCCATCCTCGAAGAGCGGCCCGACCTGCCCGCCGAGGTCGGCCGCGTCGTCGCGCGCGCGCTCGCCAAGCGACCCGAAGACCGTTTCCAGAAGGCGGGCGAACTGGCCGCGGCGCTGGCAACGGCCGCCGAGCAGGCGCCGCTGATGGACGCCGCCGCGACCGCCGCCGTCCTCGACACGGAACGCATCGGCTCGCCGACCTCGCCCAACGAGCCCGCGCGCACCACCGTCGGCCGCGTCGAAGACGACGAGGCGACGGTCGTCAGCGCCGGCCACGCGCCGGCCGCGGTCTTTGTCGCCACGACGACCGGCGAGGAGCTGCCGCCGCGCATCGCGCCGCTCCCCGAACCCGAGCCTTCCTTCAACCCCTGGCGCGTCGCCGTCCCGGCCATCGCCGTCATCGCCATCGTCTTCGCGGTCTTCTTCGCCTTCCAGCGGCGCGGCGTCTCCGGCGAGCAGCCGCAGCCGGACGCCACCCCGCTCCAGGCCGACCCGAACAGTCAGCCCGGCCAGCCCATCACGCCGCCGACTGGACAGGCCGAGCGCAACCTCCCGACCTCGACCGGCGGGGCGACGCCGACGCCGACCTCGGGCGTCGCAGGCGCCGCCCCCGGCACCGCGCCAAACGCCGACGCCACCCCCAACGCCGCGGCCACGCCCACGCCCGAGCCGCGCAAGGTGGACGAGGTCAAGGAGGGCGAGGCAGGCGAAGAGGACGAGCCCGAAGAGGAGGCTCCGACTCCGACTCCGACTCCGAGGCGTAACAGGAATCTGCCCGCCGTCAACGCCAACCTCGGGCCGCCCCCGCCGCCGCCCGGGCAGGAGAAGCCCAAAGAGGACAAGCCCAAGCAGGGCGAGGAGAAGCCGCCCGCGGCGGACGACGCGCCGCCCGGCCCCGTCGTCAAGCCGCTCTGAAATTCTTCGACAAGTTATCTCGACGAGAGAAGGGGCACCGCGACTCGACAGTCGCGGCGCCCCTTCTCTTTACCTTCTTCCCGTTGACTATAGCGGTTTGCGGTCGGACGCGACCGACGCCGCGTGCGGCCCGAACAGAACCGCGAGCGGTAGCGAGCGGGTCGGAGTGTCATCGAGCGGCCCGCACATCGCAGCACGAACCCGCTCGCTACCGCTCGCGGTTCTGTTTGAGTCGCACCCGTCTGCAACCCTCTATAACGCTCAACGCTTCGCCGACGCGGCCCCGCGCAGGAGGCTGAGCAGCCGCGCCTCGTCGTCGAACTCCAATCCCGTCTCGACCACGTAGCAGGGGAGTGCGAAGTCGAGCCCGCGCAGCTTCACAGCATCCTTCGCCGTCGTCAGCAGCGCACGCGCCTCGCGCCCCGCGGCCTCGCGCGAGACCTCTTCCGCGTCTTTGCGCGTGTACGCGTGGTGGTCTGGGAAGGCGCGCGTGTGACACAGCCCGAACCCGTCCCGCCGCAGGTGCTCGAAGAACGCGCGCGGGTTGCCGACCGCGCAGAAGGCCGCCACAGACCCTTCGAGGGCCACCGTCCCGACAGCAACACTCTCAAGATTCATCTCCGCCTGCGCTCCGCCCCTCTCCGACAGCGGCGTCAGCCCAAGCGTCCGCACGCGCGAAGTGAAGACCGCGGGGCGGCCGCCACTCACGCGCGCGATCTCCGCGCGCAAGCCTTCGAGGTCTGCGGCCAGCTCCGCGCGCGTGATGACGACGCAGTCGGCGCGCGCGAGCCCCGACGCCGGCTCGCGCAGTCGGCCGCGCGGCAGCAGATGCCCGCCGCCCCACGGCGCCGTCGCGTCCAAAGTCACGATGTCCAGGTCGCGCGCGATACGCAGGTGCTGAAAGCCGTCGTCCAGCACAAAGACTTCGGCGCCCAGCTCCGCCCTTGCCCAGCGCGCCGCCGCCACGCGGTCGCGGTCGCAGACGACCGCAGCCGCGCCCAACAACCTCTCCGCCAGGAGCCTCGGCTCGTCCCCGCACTCCGCGACCTCGGCCAGCACGCGCGCGCCGTCGGACGCGACCACACGCCGCGACTCGTCCGCGCGCCCGTACCCGCGCGTCAGCACGCACGCACGCAGCCCCTCGCGCGCAAGCGCCGTTGCCGCCCACTCGACCAGCGGCGTCTTCCCCGTCCCGCCCGCCGTCAGATTCCCGACGCTGATGACAGGCGCGCCCACCCGCTCGCTCTTCAGAAACCCCGAACGGTACAGGCGCAGCCGCGCGCGCGCCACAGCGCCGTAGAGCATGCCGAGCGGTGCAAGTGCGAGCGACATAAAGGCGAGATGTCAGATATCAGATATCAGTGCTAGACGGTTGTGTTAGATGTGAGTGTCTTCTCTTCAGCTAACATCTGACATCTCGCATCTGACATCTGCTTCAAGAGTGGACCGAGCAGTTCGACGGTGCGCGCGGTGGCGCCGCGATTCTCTTCGAGGACGGCGCGCGCTCGCTCGCCCGTGCGGCGGCGTCTGACTTCGTCGTCGAGCAGTTCGCGGAGCGCTCGCGCGAGTTCGGGAGCCCCGGCCTGCGGGGGCAGTTGGACGAGGGCGTCGCGTTCGAGGAGCACGGCGACGATTGATTTGAAGTTCGAAGTGTGCGGGCCTGTGACGACTGCGCGCGCCTCGAGCGCCGGCTCTAAGACGTTGTGGCCGCCTACGGGCGCGATGCTCCCCCCGACGAAGACCACCTCCGCGAGCGGGTAGACCGCGCGCAGCTCGCCGATGCTGTCGAGCAGAATCACGTCGCAACCCTTGTCCGACTCGCGCGTCTCACCCGTGCGCCGCGCCCAACTCAGCCCCGACGCCTCAATCAACGACGCGACCTCGCCGAAGCGCTCCGGGTGTCGCGGCGCGACGAGCAGCCGCGCGTGCCGCGCCCCGGAGTTCAAGAGTCCGAAGGCTTCGAGGACGACGCGCTCCTCGGGCGCGTGCGTGCTCGCGGCGATGACGAGCGGTCGGTCTCTCTCTATACGGAAGCGACGGCGCAGTTCTTCGGTGAGCGGACGAGCGGCCGTCTCTTCGATGTCGAACTTGACGTTGCCGGTGACGCGCACCTTCTCGGGCGCGAGGCCGAGCGCGACGAGGCGCGCGGCGTCCGCCTCGGTCTGCGCGACCGCGAGCGAGAGGCCGGAGAGGACGCGCCGGAGGAAGAACCGGATGAGCCTGTAACGCCCGAACGACCTCTCCGAGATGCGGCCGTTGACGAGCGCGAGGGAGACGCCGCGCCGCCCGCACTCGCGGAAGAAGCGCGGCCAAAGCTCCGTCTCCATCAGCAGCACGACCGAGGGGTTGACCGCCCGCAGCGCGCGCCGCACGCTCCACGCCCAGTCGAAGGGGAAGTAACAGACGAGCGCGGCCTGACCCTTGAACACCTCGCGCGCGACGCGCTGCCCCGTCAGCGTCGTCGTCGAGACGACGAGCGCGTAGCCCGGGTACTCTTCAAGCAGCGCACGCGCCAGCGGCCGCGCCGCCTGCACCTCGCCCACCGACACGCAGTGGAGCCACACGACGGGGCGCCCGCCCGCGTCGAACGCCGGCAGAGACCCGGCGCGCTCGCCCAACCCCGCCGCGTACTTCCCGTGCCGCGCCGCGTCTAAAAGAAACCTCGGCAGCAGCGCTAGGACGCCGATGCCGAGGAGGATGCTGTACAGGAAATACATCTGTGATGAGTGATGAGTGATGAGTGATGAGTGATAAGAAGAAGACAAGGCCCGATTTTCTTCACTTATCACTTATCACTCATCACTCATCACCTGCTTATTTCGCCCGCTCCATGTAGCGCCCTTCCACCGGATCGACGCGGATGCGGTCGCCCTCGTTGACGAAGGGCGGGACGGAGATGGTGACGCCGTTCTCCAACTTGGCCGGCTTGTTGACGTTCGAGACGGTCGCGCCCTTCATCGTCGGCTCGGTCGAGACCACGGTCAGCTCGATGGACGGCGGGAGGTCGATGCCGATGGGCGAGCCCTCGTAGTACTCGGCCTGAATCCTCATGCCGGGCAGG
This sequence comes from Pyrinomonadaceae bacterium, assembly GCA_040510435.1. Classification (GTDB taxonomy): domain Bacteria; phylum Acidobacteriota; class Blastocatellia; order Pyrinomonadales; family Pyrinomonadaceae; genus QHXN01. The sequence goes on from JBEVJD010000312.1 coordinate 6,255, forward strand.
AGCCACTGCGCCATCTCGCCGAGGTCTTCGTCGGAGAGCGCCGTCTGCTCGTAGTTCTCCGTGTTCATGAAGTGGTAGTGCGAGCCGTCGGCGTACATGAACTCCATCTCGTGCTGTTCGAGCATGGCGCGCTCGACGGTGTCGGCGGAGCGGAAGCGGTGCTCGAACGAGGAGCCCGTGCGCAGGTCGCGCAGCTTCGTCTGCATCATCGCGCGCAGGTTGCCGGGCGTGTGGTGGCGCGCGTCGAGCACTTTGCAGGGCTTGCCCTCGAAGACGATGACCATGCCCTTCCGAATTTGGGTCGCGGATATTGCCATAAAAATTCTGACTCCGAAGCGTTTGGGATTTCGACGTGTCTGCCCGAAAGCCGCGCGCTCGGTCCCACAGAGAGCCCGCGCGGCCTTTCGCAAACCCCGTAGTCTAGCGACCGGCTCGCCCCTTTGTCCAGCGGGCGGGCGGAGCCGGGAGTGGGCGACACTTAAACCAAAGTGCCCTCCGAGTCGGCCGCATCCTGCGAGTCCAGTTTGAAGTAGACGCGGAGCGTGACCTGGTATTCGAGCCGCCCCGATTGCAGGCCGCCGCGCATCTCTTCGACGACGAACCACGAGAGCTCGCGCAGCGTCTGGCGCGCGCGCTTGACCGCGACCTCAATGGCGTGGCTGAAGCTCTGTTCGGAGGTGCCGACGATCTCGACCCCCTTGAAAACCTTCTCGCTCATGCGAACAGTCCTCCGGTGTGCAGAATGAGAATTTGAAATTGTCTCTGGTTGAAAGCAGGGCGGACGCTAGCACGCGTGCCTGTGCGAGTCAAGAAATCCTTGGGCGCGGACGCGGGTGAGAAAATTTGGACGGCCTGAAGCCATTAGAGCGGGCGGGAGACTGAAGGGACATCGGAGGGAGTGATGTCGTCTTCTGCCGCCCGCCCGCTCTTCCGGAGGAGCCCACCTTCCTGTGCGTGTAAACGACGGTCGGGGGGGAAAGTTCACTAAATTTTTTACGCGGCGCGGGCGCGCAACGTGCGGCGCTCGCGCGCGACCCCTTCGAGCCAGCGCTGCGCCTCGTGGTAGTGCGGGAAGCGCTGCTCGTCTGTGCGGAACGCCTTGGTGTGGTAGTAGCGCCGGCCGTTGATGAGGCGCGCCGGGTGTTTGATGTGGAGCATCTCGTGATAGAGGATGTACTCGACGAACCACTCGGGCACGTCCGCGTCGTCGAGCGTCTTGCTGATGACGATGGTGTCGTGCACGTCGTCGTGGTGGCCGAGGATGGTGCGCGTGCGTCGCTGCGACCAGGTGAGCGTGGGGCGCTCGATGCGCCCGTCGAAGTAGCGCTGGTTCAAACGCTGGAACATCCGTCCGAGGTCGTAGACGCGCCCCTGCGCCGACGAGACCATCTTGCGCCCGCGCTGGCGGCGCGCGAGGTCGGAGGCGCGCAGCACCTCGGGCGAGAAGGCGTAGTCACGGTAGACGCGCTCGTAGAGCGAGGGCGCGCCGCGGCGCCGCAGCAGCTTCGAGACGAGGATGAAGGCGAGCGCGCGGTGGACGTTCAAGGGCGCCGACTTGAACACGTCGGACAGGCGAACGTAGACGCGACCCGAGCGCAGGCGGATGGTGTGGTTCAAGCCCGCGTAAGGGTAGTAGCGCACGTCCACCTCCGGCACGGCGCGCTTGGGCGCGAGCGTGCGGAAGGCTTCGGCGAAGAGGGTGTTGAGCAGTGGTTGAGAGTCGGGCATAAGTTTATAACCCTGCCGGGAAATCGTCGCGTTTTACGACCGGGAAGCCGCCGGGAGCCGGGCGGAACTGTCGGCACGGTAACCGGTGTGTGTGGACGATATTAAGAGGGTGCCTGGGGGGGCGTCAAACGGTCGTTTTCGGACACTGGCTAAGCCTTTTGCTTCCCTATAAATGGCCGCCCTCGGCTCTCGGCCTGTTTAAAGGAGGGCAAAAACGGCCTTTCTCAAGCTCTTTGCCTGCAACGGTTTAGCCCCGGCGACGTGAGACTGTTGTCGAGACGGCGTTGTAAGTCGAATCCGTTCACAGGTTAAGGGGCGACGGGGCGCGTGTTTGCGCGTGTTTTCGGCGATTCGCTATAATCAGGGAGGCCGCGGTGCGGGCGGCAGGGCAGTTACCCCGCGTCGGTCGGGAATTTAACTCTTGACAGTGCGGAGTGGGGACTGTAAACAATTTAAAGATGGGCGTTGAAGCCCGCGCCCGTCCCGTTCCCCTTGCAGCCCCGCTCGCCGTCTCAAGTAAAGTCAATGGCAATCCGAGCCTCGACAAAACCCACGCAGGCCGACTGGTCGCCCGACGCGCGCGGCCAGGCCGTGCTGTCCGCCCTCATCAAGGAGCACCTGCGGACGGGCGAGCCGGTGGCCTCGCGCTCGATCTCCGAGCGCGCGGCGCTCGGCGCGGGTTGGAGTTCGGCGACCATCAGAAACGTGCTGGCCGAGCTGGAAGAGCACGGGCTCGTCGAGCAGCCACACACCTCCGCGGGTCGCGTGCCGACCGACAAGGGATATCGTTTTTACGTCGATCACTTCATCGGCGACGCGCGCCTGTCGCGCGCAGACATCTCGGCCATCGACCGCGGGCTCGGGCTTCAGTCGGACGCCTTCGCGCAGCCTTCGCGGTTGATGGAGAAGGTCTCGCACGTCCTCTCGGAGTTGTCTGAGAATGTCGGCATCGTCGTCTCGCCGCCGGTCGCGGACAGCCGGCTCGAACACATAGAGTTTCTGCCGCTCTCGGACGGCCGCATCCTCGTCGTGCTGGTGCTGGCGTCGAACGTCGTCCAGAACAAGATCATCCGCATCGACGACCCGCTCACGGCGGAAGAGCTTGAGTCGGCCGCGCGCTACCTCAACGCGGAGTTCTCGGGCAAGACCTTGCAGACCATCCGCGCGGAGGTGCTGGCGCTGATGGGCGAGGAGAAGGCGCTCTACGACCGTCTGCTGCGGAACGCAGTCCTTCTGTTCGAGCGCAGCGTCGAGGGCGGCGAGGGCGAGACCGGCGACGTTTATATCGACGGCGCATCGAACATCCTCGCCAAGCCCGACTTCTCGGACGTGGAGCGTTTGAGGGAACTCTTCCGCACGTTCGAGGCCAAGTCGCGGCTCGTCAAAATCCTGAACGAGTGCATCGCGCGCGAGCCGGTCTTCGGCGACGTGCACGTCGTCATCGGGCGCGAGCACAGCGCGCCGCAGTTGCAAGCCTGCGCGCTCATCACCGCGCCGTACCGCGTCGGCGACGGCTTCGTCGGCGGCACGGTCGGCGTCGTCGGGCCGATGCGCCTGGAGTACGCGCGCACGATGGCCGCCGTCAACTACGTCGCACGCCTCGTCGAGCGCGTGCTGCGCGAGGCGGCTCATTCCTGAAAATTATTAACTCATACTTAGTCGGGCTCGGCTTCGGAGAAGGACTTCAAAAGGGATGACTCAATCGGACATGGCAAACAAGGGCGGGCGGAAGCCGAATCGCATACCCGTGCGTTTCGTCGGCGACGAGGAGGAGGGCGCGAAGCCCGAGGCCAGCACGCCGGACGAGAACCTGACGCCCGACGATCTCGGGCGCGAATCCTCTTACGACGACGCGACCGAGATGAAACGCCGCATCGAGGACGGCCAGGGGCGGGAAACGGGCGAGGGCGGCGGCGACGCGCCGGGCGGCCCCGACCCTTCGGAGTTGCCGCGCAGCCGCACCGACCAGGACACGACCGTCTCGCACATCGAGTCGGAGGAGAAGGGCGGGGGCGGCGCCTCCGGCACCACCTCCGAGCCCGCGCGCCAAGCCTCGGCCGGCCCGCAGATGGCCGAGTTGATCGCGACGCGCGCCGAGCTTCGCCGCGTCGAGTCCGAGTTGAAGAAGTTGACCGACGAGCGGCAGGAGATTAACGACCGTCTCGCGCGCCGCCAGGCGGAGTTCGACAACTTCCGCAAGCGCACCGAGCGCGAGCGGACGGAGACCTACCAGCGCTCGCTCGGCGAAATCGTCCGCCGGCTCCTGCCCGTGCTCGACAACCTACAGCGCGCGCTCGACGCCGAGCGCGTCGTCGAGGTCAAGGAGTCGGAGGAGTTCCGCCACTTCCTCCACGGCGTCGAGCTGATCAACCGCCAGCTCGGCGGCGTGCTGGAGAGCCTCGGGGTCGAGGTCGTCCCCACGGTCGGCGAGCGCTTCGACCCGCACGTCCACGAGGCCGTCGCCACCGAGGAGACGAACGCACACGAGCCAGACACGGTCACGCAGGAGATGCAGCGTGGCTACCGCCTCGGCGACAAGCTGCTGCGGCCCGCGATGGTCAAGGTCGCGACCAGGGGGTGAGCCCTTAACAACCGCCCGCGGCGGGGTCTCCCGCGCCCCGCCGCATTTCAGTCCACCACCAATCCACCCGTTAACCGTGCGCGGTTAACTCTTGTCTCCCCCCACACGAGAGAATAGTTATGGGCAAAGTAGTCGGAATTGACCTGGGAACGACCAACTGTTGCGTGGCCGTGCTCGAAGGCGGCGCAGTGCAGATCGTGCCGAACAAAGAGGGCGGGCGCACCACGCCGACGGTCGTCGGCTTCACCGACAAGGGCGAACGCCTCGTCGGCCAGATCGCCAAGCGCCAGGCCGTCACCAACGCCGCCAACACCATCTACGCCGTCAAGCGCCTCATCGGCCGCAAGCACAAGGAGGAGGAGGCCGTGCGCACGCGCGAGACCTCGCCCTTCGAGATCGTCGAGGCGTCGAACGGCGACGCGCGCATCCAGGTGCAGGGGCGCGTCTACAGCCCGCAGGAGATTTCGGGCATCGTCTTGCAGCGCCTCAAGGCCGCGGCCGAAGACTTCCTCGGCGAGCCGGTGACGGAGGCCATCATCACCGTCCCCGCCTACTTCGACGACACGCAGCGGCAGGCGACCAAGGACGCGGGCAAAATCGCGGGCCTCCGCGTCGAGCGCATCATCAACGAGCCGACGGCCGCGGCGCTCGCCTACGGCCTGGGTCGCGGCGGGTCGGAGCGCATCGCCGTCTACGACCTCGGCGGCGGCACGTTCGACATCTCGATTCTTGAGATTAACGACGGCGTCTACGAGGTGCTGGCCACGTCCGGCAACACCTTCCTCGGCGGCGAGGACTTCGACGAGCGCATCATCAGTTGGATGGTGAAGCAGTTCAACGAGGAGACGGGCATCGACCTCCGCACAGACCGCCTCGCGCTGCAACGCCTGAAGGAGGCGGCCGAGCGCGCCAAGTGCGACCTCTCTTCGCTCGCCGAGACGAACATCAACCTGCCCTTCATCGCGGCGGACGCCTCCGGCCCGAAGCACTTCAGCAAGACGCTGAAGCGCGAGACGTTCGAGGGCCTGATCTCCGACCTCGTCGAACGCACGGTCGAGCCGTGCCAGAAGGCCCTGTGGGACGCGAAGCTCCAGCCGAAGGACATCGACAAGGTCTTGCTCGTCGGCGGCCAGACGCGCTCGCCCATCATCGCGCGGACGGTGCGCGAGATTTTCGGCAAAGACCCTTCGGCCGAGATTAACCCGGACGAGGTGGTCGCGATGGGCGCGGCCATCCAGGGCGGGGTGCTCACCGGCGACGTGAAGGACATCGTGCTGCTCGACGTGCTCCCGCTCTCGCTGGGGCTTGAGACGCGCGGCGGGCTCTTCCACAAGCTCATCGAGCGCAACTCGACCATCCCGCTCCACAACAGCCAGACCTTCACCACGGTCGTGGACAACCAGTCGTCCGTCGAGATTCACGTCCTACAGGGCGAGCGCGAGATCGCGCAGCACAACCGTTCCTTAGGCAAGTTCGAGTTGGTCGGCATCCCGCCCTCGCCGCGCGGCGGCCCGCAGATCGAGGTCGTGTTCGAGGTGGACGCCAACGGCATCCTCAGCGTCTCGGCCACGGACAAGGCGAGCGGCAAGCAGCAGCAGATGAAGGTCACGCCCACTTCGGGGCTCTCGGGCGACGAGATCGACCGCATGATCGCCGAGGCGCAGACCTCGGCCGAGGCCGACCGCCGCGCCCGAGACCTCCTCGTGCAGCGCACCAAGCTCGAAGGCTTGCTGCGCAACGCGCAGCGCACCTTCGCCGAGTTCGGCTCGGCGCTCTCCTCGGGCGAGCGCGT
>JBEVJD010000313.1:0-3391 GCA_040510435.1 Pyrinomonadaceae bacterium
CCCTCCCTGCGGAAGTAGAGGAAGCGGCTGTGGTCGTTCGGGAACTGCCTCGGCCGACTCAGGCAGTCGTGCTCCTCTGCGTACTGCGTGAACAGAGAGATGTTGTCGAGCAGCCTCTGCGAGTCGGCGCAGACGCGTCCGCGCGCGTCCGCCTCGGCGACGAGCGCCAGCAGGTCGCAGCGCGCCGACTGGCTGACCTCGTAAAGCGTCCGGCGCCCGTCCGGCTTGTCAATGAGGAAGAAGGGTATCTGGTGAAACTTGATGAGGCTTGCGATCTGCTCGCGCGCCTCCAACGGCACGCCCATGCTCCAGAGCAGCGAGCGTGTTGTGATGGCGCCGCGCTTGGAGTGCCCGCGGCTGGTGATGCGGCCGTCGTCTTCGACTCGCGTGCAATCGGGCTTGGCCACGTCGTGCAGCAGCGCCGCGGTGAAGACAATCTCGCGCTCGTGCTGCGGGAGCGCCCGCCACGCAGGGATGGAGGTCAGAGCCTCGACCACCATCCGCGTGTGGACGAGCACGTCGCCCTCGGCGTGGTGGACGGCGTCCTGCGGGCAGCCCGCCATCCGCGCGACCTGCGGGAACTCCTGCTCGATGCGCCCCCAGTCAACGGCGTGGTCGGGCGGCAAAGGGCACCATTGAAACTGCTCGCTCATAACTGTGGCGCGAAGAGGTCGACGCCTTCGCGCAGCCTGTTGGGGATGACCGGGCGGTTCAGCCAGTGGTCGCCCGAATCCTCGACGGCCTGGTGGAAACTCCCGCGCACGAACTTGAACCGCTCGGTCACGCGCCCGCCCTCCTCGGCCTTGATGTAGAGCCCCTCCAACAGCCCCGTCGGGTCGGTCTCGCGCAGAGCGCGCGCGGCGTCCAGCCCGCGCGACTCGCAGGCCGCGACGAGCGCGTCGCGCCATTCGCTCGACTGGAAGGCCGAAGGCTTGATGAAAGATTCGAGCCGTCGCGCCGCACGCGCCTCGCCCGCGTAGAGCACCGGCGCGTGCGTGACGGGCGCGCGGCTCAACAACTCCCGCCGCGCGTCGGTCGAAAGGAACTGCCCCGTCTCCTTGTCGAGCACGTCGAACTCGAAGAAGTAATGCGGCAGCGCGTCATAAAATATCGTGTGCTTGGCGTAGAGCCATTCGCCGTACATGACGTATCGGCCGCCGAGCACGCCCCACAACTCGCTTTGCACCGAGCCGGCCCACGCCTTCAACAATCCGAAGTGCCGCTCGCGCGGCCCGCCGTCGAGGAAGTGCCCGCGGCTCTGAAGCAGCAGGCGGCCGTCGTCACCGAAGCTGACGGCAGAGTTGGCGCCGTCGAGCTTCTCTTCAATCACAATCCGACGCCCCGCGAGGTGGTCTAATGAGACGACCTGCAAGTCTTCGTCGCCGGGCTGAAGGCGCGAGCCGGTGAGGTGCGGCGTGCGCGGGTATTTGTAGAGCCGGTGCATCGCCCCTCACACCTTGACCACGGCGATCATGTGGTTGAGGACGTACTCGACCTTCACGCCGCGCGCGCCCGCGTCGAGGAATAGCGCTTCGAGGCCGCGCGCGTCAAAGAGGTGTACGTGTTCCGGGTTGTCGTCCTCCTTCGAAGGCACGGAGGCGATGACGTACCTGCCGGCCACGCGCACAGCTTCGGAGGCGGCCCTGCGCGGCGAGTCCAGATGCTCGAACACTTCGAGCGCCGTCACCACCTCCGCGTGGTTATCCTCAATCCCCATCTCTTCGACGCTCATTTGCAGCGCGCGCAGGTTCGAGACACCGCCGAGGCCGACGGCCGCGATGTCTGCGACCCGCACGGGGTTGATGTCCAGAGATGTAACGGGCAGGTCGGGGAATGCGTCGAGCAGCGGCCAGAGGAAGGTGCCGCGTCCGCTCCCCACGTCGAGCAGGCTCGCGGGGGCGAGGCCGCGGAGCACGCCCAGCACTTTTCGGACGCGGGGCAGCTCGGTGTTGCGCTTGAACTTGTGCAGCCGCAGGCCGGCGGCGAGCCCGGCCGCGATTATATCGTCGTCCGCGAGAAGCGGCTCAAGTCGGCCCAACCTGCCGCGCACGAAAGCGGCGGCGAGACGCGTGAAATAGCGCTCGTCGCCAAATTTCTCACTCCCGGCCTCGAACATTCCGGCAGTATCGCAGGGAATTATTGGAAGCGCGAATAGGCGCGGCCGTCAGACACGAGGACGCTGACTTATGTTCTCAGTCAGCGTCTTTGTGTTCCTTCGGTGGCTCTCTTGCGATTAGCAGTTGAGTGTAACCGAGAAAGATTTAACACAGAGGCACAGAGGCACAGAGGCACGGCTTGTTGAGTGATAGCTCTTGAAGCCGTGTCTCTGCGTCTCTGTGCCTCTGTGTTGAAAGCTCACGCCGCCTGCACCCGAATGAACAGCGCTCTAGATTGGGCTGCCATCATCGATGCGCGGTTCGCCCGCGGGGATGGCCCACCAGCGAACCAGGTATGTCCGCTCGTCGGGGTCAGGGTTGATGATGATGTCGGGCGGGATTATTCCGGACGCGTCTCTCACCCCGGTCGGTGCGATAGATGCTGCCGAAGTAAACCTGCTTAACGGGTCGGTAAAATCTATCTCCCCGCCGGGGGGGAACCTGAACGAGCCTGGGTCTGGCGTCGTGGTCTCGTTGTCGTCGGTCAGCTTAATGGTCGTCTCCGGGGGCCGCTGGGACTGCCTGCGGTCTCTGAGGCTGATCTGGATAATCCTCTGTGTGTGATCCACGGTGGCCATCAGGAACGGTGCGTCGGCGGCGAACGCGGTGATGTCGCCGAATTTGGCGACGGCGTTCGGGGGTGGCTCCGCGAGCGCCCGCGGGGTTTGAATGCCCTCCAACTCCTCCTCCGCGAGGATGACCGCGACCACTCCGTGGTCGAGCCTGTGCGCTATCAGGGTTGACATGCGCAACTCCTGCGGCCGAACCCGTTCGAAGATGTAGACGCCCGTCGTGGCCTCGGTCTGCCCCCCGCCCGCCGCGCTGATGACAAGCTCGTTGCTGCCGACCCCGTTCTTAATCGTGACGTTGTCGCCGGGCGTGAGGACGAACTTCCCCACCTCGTTCGGCGAGCGCCCGTTGATGTAGAGGTCGTGCGCGTGATCCTCGCGGGCGTACCGCTCCGACCGCCCGACGCTCTTCGTCCCGTTGACGCTGCTGACCAGCGCGGGGTCTTCGGCCGGGGCCGCCACGTCGGCGCTGAGCTTAATGGTCTGCGCCGCGGTGTCGGGCTCGACCTTGATGCCGCCGCCGCCCTTGATGAGCTCTTTGTAAACGTCCGCGCCGAGGTGCCTGCGCCCCACGACTCCTTCCGCAAGGTCGTGCGCGTGGTCTTCGGGCGCGTAGCTGGGAGAAGAGCCGACCACCCGCGTGCCGCCGACGCTCGTGACCGACGC
>JBEVJD010000314.1:0-17923 GCA_040510435.1 Pyrinomonadaceae bacterium
TTCCGGGTGGCGCGCGCGTATTCGGGAGGCGTCGGCGCCGCCCCGGTTAACTGGCGGGCGCTCAAAACACAGAGGCGGGGCCTGAAGTTACATTCAGGCCCCGCCTCTTTGTTTTGGTGAGGAGGGGGACGGAAAGGGGTAAGCCTCCCGGGGAAAAAATAAAGCCCCCGCGACTCTGGGCAAGAGTCTTGTTTGGACACGGGGGCTTTGGCGACCACACAAGGCAGAAGGGTTGCCTTCACGCGCGGGCGCCTTCACGGCCACTCGATGTTGGGGTAGGCGAGGGCCGAATCTTCTACATCTCAAAGAACATTAGAACCGAGCGAGGCGGGGCGTATGAAGTAGCCCTCGCTTTCTAAAGCGGCGTCCGTACCGGGCGCCGGCCGGGGTGAGACTCGTCTCCGCCCTCGCCTCAGGCCGCGGCCAGTCGGCGGGCGACCGCTGTGCGGCGGACGGTGGCGACCAGGCGCTCCACGTCGAGCGGCTTGTCGAAGAACCCGTCGGCGCCGCGGCGGACGCATTCGCGCCGCATCTCGCCCGAGGGGTCGGAACTAGCCACGAAGACCTTCGACGCGGGGAGGTGGCTCTTCACGTAGTCGAGGATGCGGAGCCCGGTGTCAGGCGCGTCGAGGGTCGGCGGCAGGTGCAGGTCGAGGATGGCAACGTCCGGCTCGTAGATGGTTGCGCGGCGGATGGCCGACGAGAGGTTGTTGGCCGTCATCACCTCGAACTCGTCGCACAGCGTCCAGAAGAGCTGCTGCGTGATCGCGACGTCGTCGTCAACTATGAGAACTTTCGGCTTCGTCATCTTCTTCTTCCCCGTCATTCACCAAAATGGCTCCGGCGACGCCTTCTCTCATCTACGTCTACCACCTTTCCGGCGGATGCCAGGTTTAAGACCTTCACCCGCCTGACCCTCTTGCAACGCCGGTGCCACACCCGCGCGCCGCCCGAAACGCGCATTTTCCCGCCAAAAACGCGCACGCGCCCTTAGCAAGATTTCTGCATGTAGACACCAGTAGACATACGCGCGGGCGCACGTGTGAACAGCAGTAGGCAGTTGAGAGCAGTAGCCAGTAGTCAGTAGGGAAAACAAGTTCGGCGGGCGTCGGGTTTTTAAACCGCAACGCCCGCCGATGTTTTCTACCGACTCCTGACTACTGGCTACTGACTACTTCCTTTCAGACCCCCGTGATGGAGAGTTCGCTGATGAGGCGGTGGAGGTAGGAGCGGCTGATGCCGAGGCGGCGGGCGGCGGCGACGCGGTTGCCGCCCTCGGCCTGGAGCGCGGAGATGACCATGCGGCGGCGGAGCGCGAGCGTCGCGCCTTCGAGCGTCGTCTCGTCGCCGGCCGCGCCGACCTGGGGCGCGTGCGCGGCCGGGGCCAGGCGCAGCATCTTCTCGGGCAGGAACTCGACGCCCAATTGCGCGCCCTTCGTCAGCACAACGAGCCGCTCCACGAGGTTCTCAAGCTCGCGCACGTTGCCCGGCCAGTCGTACTCCTGCAAGGCTTCCAGGAGCGCCGGGTCGAGGTCGGCGGGCGGGCGGTCGTGCTTCTCGGCGGCCTTGGCGGCGAAGTGCGCGGCGAGCAAGGGCACGTCCTCACGCCTCTCTTTCAGCGCGGGCACGTGGAGCGGGACGACGTTGAGGCGGTAGAAGAGGTCTTCGCGGAAGCGGCTCGCCGCCACCTCCTGTTCGAGGTCGCGGTTCGTCGCGGCGATGAGGCGGATGTCCACGCCGACGAGGCGGTTGCTGCCCACGCGCTCGAAGGTGCGCTCCTGGAGCACGCGCAGGAGCTTCACCTGCACGGAGGGCTGTAGCTCGCCGATCTCGTCGAGGAAGAGCGTGCCGCCGTTGGCCAGCTCGAAGCGCCCGATGCGGTCGGCCTTGGCGTCGGTGAAGGCGCCCTTGACGTGGCCGAACAGCTCCGACTCGATGAGCGCCTCGGGCAGCGCCGCGCAACTGACGGCGACGAAGGGGCGGTCGCGCCGGCCGCTCTCCTCGTGGATGGCGCGGGCGAGCACCTCCTTGCCCGTGCCGTTCTCGCCGGTGACGAGGACGGTGGCCGAGGTGTCGGCGACGGCGCGCGCCTGCTTGAGCGTGCGCTCGAGGGCGGCGCTCGTGCCGACGAAGCGGCCGAAGCCGCGGTGCATCTTCAGCTCCGAGCGGAGCTGCAACACTTCCGTTTCGAGGCAGCGGACGCGCGCCGCCTGCGTGACGATGTGCGAGACCTCCTCCTCGTCGAACGGCTTCTGGAAGAAGCCGTAGGCGCCGCGGCGGACGGCTTCGAGCGCGGCCTGCTTGTTGTCGCTGCCCGTGATGACGACGACGGGCACGGCGGGGCGCTCGCCGCGCGCGGCCTCGACGACGGCCAGGCCCTCCTCGATGCCGTCGAGGTCGGGCGGCAGGTGGAGGTCGCAGATGACGACATCGACGCGCTCGCGCTGGAGGAGTTCGACGGCGTCGGCGCGCGTCTCGGCTTCGAGCACGCGGTGGCGCTCGACCAGCGCCCAGTGGAGCTGCCGGCGCAGCAGGCGGTCGTCGTCCACGACCAGCACCGTCGTCTTCTGTTCCGCTTGTTCGGTCATGACTAGGGGAGCCGCGCAATACGGAACCGCGGGCGGTAGCGAGCGGGTGGAGCCTGCGGGGTGCGCGTTCATCGGGGCACGCACCCGCTCACGACGGTTCGCGGTTCTATTTAATTTCTGCCGGGAAAAGCTGAAGGGGTCAGCCGGACGATTTGGGCAACGCGCTTTCTGTGACGGCCGGCGCCTTCAACGGCCGCTCGCGCCTCTCGCCCGACTGGAACAGGCGGGATGGTAGCACGACGCGGAAGCGCGTGCCAGCGCCGGGGCTCGACTCCACTTCGAGCCGCCCGCCGTGCACCTCGACCACCTCGCGGCAGGTGAAGAGCCCGAGGCCGATACCCTTGTTCTTCGTCGTCGAGAAGGGGCGGAACAGGCGCGTCTTGATGAACTGCTCGGTCATCCCCACGCCCGTGTCGGCGACGCTGAAGAAGACGTATTCGCCGTCGAGCTTCCCCGCCTCGACCGTCAGCCGGCCGCCCTTCGCGCCCATCGCTTCGAGCGCGTTGATGACGAGGTTCTCGACGACGTTCTCAACCCGCTCGGGCTCGACCGTGACGACGAGCCGTTCGGGCAAACGCGCCTCGATCTCGTTGAGGGGTTGGGTGGGCTCGGCGTTGGTGGCGAGCACGCGGCGGATGATGGGGACGAGGTCGGTGGGGCGCGAGGCGATGCGGTACTCGCCGCTCAGCGACTTCGCCGGCTCGTTCAGGCGCGCGACCGTGCGCTTGAGCTTCTCGGTCGCCTCACGCAGCGACTCGATGGCGTCGGCGCGGAACTCCTCGCGGTGGAACTGCTTCTCCATGTTGGAGACCAGCATCGAGAGCCCCGCGATGGCGTTCTTCAAATCGTGCGAGACCATCGCCGAGATGCGCATGAACGACTGGAACTGGCGCGACTCGGCCTCGCGCGCGATCAGCTCGCGCAGCCGCTCGGTCATCGTGTTGAAGTTCTCGGCCAGCTCGCGCGTCTCGCCGCTGTGGCTGACCTCGATGCGCTGGTCGAGGTCGCCCGCGGCGACGGCCGAGGCGCGGCGCGCGACGAGTCCGATGCCGCGCGTCTCGCGCCCGCCGATGTAGAAAAGCAGCACCGCGCCCGCGACCGATGCCAGCAGCGCCAGCGCCGCGCTCACGAGCGCCGCGCGCCGCACGGGCCAGAGCGCCCCCGCGTAGTCTTCGGTCGCCGCCACCGAGAGTTTCAGCCCCTTGACCTGCTGGAACGCGGCGAGCTGCGTCCCGACCTCGGCCGTGCCGTAGAAGCCCGAGCCCGACCCGCCCTCCTTCATCCGCGCCGCGACCCCCGCGAAGTAGGGCATCGCGCTCGACGCCGACCGGTGCGTCAGGGCGTTGTTCGTGTGGTAGACGACCATGTCGCCCGTGTTGTCGAGCGCGACGACGCAGCGTCGCGCGTGCCCCGCCGGGGCGCCCTCAATCTCGGAAGTCTCGGAAGTCTCGCCGGCCTGTTTGACGACCGCGCCCAGCCTGACCTCGGCGACGACCGCGCCCGCGGGCGTGCCGCCCGTCTCGGCCGCCGCGGGGTCGAAGACGGGTGCGGTCAGCAGCAGCACGGCGCCGTCAAGCTCTTCGATGACGGGCGAGCGCAGCGCCGCGGCCGTGCGCGCGGCCCAGACGCCCTCCTCGTGTCGCTCCTGGCTCTTCGTGAAGTCTTTGGTCTGCGGCTCGAAGTCCTTGCCGTCGGCCGTCCGGTTGAGGCGCAAGACCGCCTGCCGGTTCGCGGCGAGGAAGGTGACGGCCTGCACGTACTCGCGATTGTCCTTGGCGTAGGCCGCCAGAGCTTGCTCGATTGGCGCGACCGCGGCCTCGCTCACGGCGGGGTTCGAAGAGTTGCCAGGCGCGGCGGGCTCCGGCCCGAGCGCGGGGCCCGGCGCGGGGCGCGGGGTGCGTTCGAGCGCGGAGCGGCGCACGGCGTCGTCGCTCACGAGTTCGAGCAGGTGCATGTCCTGGACAAAGAGGATGTGCTCCACGTCGCTCGCCATGCGCGACGCGCGCTCGGCCGCCCGCTCGCGCAGCAGCGACTCGACCGCGTCCGCGCCCGCGCGGTACTGAAGCAGGCAGACGACCGCCAGCGGCACGAGCGCGGCCGCGACGAAGACGACGATCAGCTTGGTTCTGAGGTTCACGGCTGCCACCACTTCAGAAGGCTTCAAAGGCGAGACGCGCGGCAAGTATAACGGCAAGCGGCGAGGTTGGGAACCTTGAGGATTGCAGCAGTCCGACGGGTGAAAGGGAGACGAGGAGATGGGGAAATGGGGGGATGGGGGGATGGGGGGACGGGGGGACGTTTGACGACGCGGCATCTTCACCCCGTCTCCCCGTCTCTCCGTCTCCCCGTCCCCCCGTCTCCCCGTCTCGGCCTTCCGCGTTCCGCAATCACTCATTGACGACCGCGTCGGCTTCGACCTCGACGAGCCAGTCGGGGTCTATGAAGCGCGCGACCTGCATGACGGTGCTGGCGGGGCGCACGTCGCGGAAGAACTCGCCGTGGACGCGCGCGACCGCCTCCCAGTCCTCGACGCGCGTGAGCAGGACGCGCGTGCGCACCACGTCCGACAGGCTCGCGCCCAACTCTTCGAGCGCGCGCGCGACGATCTCGAAGCAGCGCCGCGCCTGCGCGCCCGCGTCCCCCGGCGCGACCGTCCGCCCCTCGGCGTCGAGCGGCGCCGTGCCCGCGACGGAGATAAAGCCCCCCGCGCGCACCGCCCGCGAGATGCCGATGATTGGTTCATAAGGCGACCCGCTTGAGACGCGCTGTCGCATGAGCCTTCCCTCCGGGAAGTGAGTAGACAGTAGTCAGTAGCCAGTAGCCAGTAGAAACCCTCTTCGCTCGAACCCTGCGGTTCTCATGCTCAACGTCGTCAGGCGGAGACTACTGTCTACTGCTCCAATTTCGCTTCCATCGTGATCTCGGCGTTGAAGAGGCGCGAGACGGGGCAGCCGGCCTTGGCGTTGTTGGCGGCCGTCTCGAAGGCGGCGGCGTCGGCGCCGGGGACGCGCGCCGTCACGTCGAGGTGGACTTTGGTGATGGTGAAGCCGGCGTCGGTCTTCTCAAGGCGGACGGCGGCGGTCGTGTTGATGGAGTCGGCCTTGAAGCCCGCGTCCTCAATCTGCTTCGAGAGCGCCATCGAGAAGCAGCCCGCGTGCGCCGCGGCCAGCAACTCCTCGGGGTTCGTCCCCTTCCCGTCCTCGAAGCGCGTGCTGAACGAATACTGCGCGCCGTCGAGCACGCCGCTCTCGGTCGAGACCGAGCCCTTCCCGTCCCTGATGCCACCCTGCCACACGGCGGAACCTGTTCGCTTCATCTCTTCTCTTCTCCTTCTTCTTCTTCCTGTTTGAATGTAAGAACCGGCAAAACTCAGGCGCGCCCGCGCCCCCACTCCGTGAGCAGAGGGCGGAGGCGCGCAACGACCTCTTCGTGCGCCGCGCCGTTCGAGGCGACGATGCCGTTGCGGTTGAGCACGTCGGGCGTGTTGTAGCGGAGCGGGTCGCCCCACACGTCGGTCATGCGCCCGCCCGCCTCTGCGAGCACGGCCTCGGGCGCGCACGTGTCCCACTGCTTCGTCTTCGGCGAGAGGTGTATGTAGAGGTCTGCCTGCCGCTCGACCAGCAGCCCGACCTTGATGCCGACCGAATGGCTCCTCACCTCCGCGCGGACGCCGAGCGCGCCCATCAACGCCTCCATCCGCGGCCCGCGGTGCGACCGACTCTCGGCCAGCCGCATCCGGCTCAAATCCTTCTCGCCCGTGACGCTCACGCGCTCCGCCTTCTGACTTTCGTCCGCCGTCGAGGTGGGGCGCACGACCCACGCGCCGTGGCCGCGCGCCGCCCAGTAGAGCACATCGGTCGCGGGCGCGTAGAGGATGCCGAGCGCGGCGCGCCCGGCGACGGCCAGCCCGATCTGCACGCAGAAGTCGCCCGTGCCCGCGATGAAGCCCTTCGTGCCGTCAATCGGGTCGATCATCCACACGCGCTCGCGCCCGATGCGGCGGTCGGTGTCCACGGACTCTTCGGCGAGCACGCCGTCTTCGGGGAACTCCTCGCGCAGCGCGCGCACAATCAATTCGTTGACGGTGCGGTCGGCCTGCGTCACCGGCTCGTCGAACTCATCCTTGTGCTCCACGCGCAGAGGCTTCCCGTAGTAGACGAGCGCCGCCTCGCCCGCGCGCCGCGCAAGCTCAAGCCCCACGCGCAACTCCCGCTCGAACTCACCCCTTGTCGCTTCCATATAAGGATTTGAAAGTCGCACTCTCGAATCTGAAATCGCTTTAGCCCTCTACTTCGCGCGCGGCGCGGCGGATGCTGTCGAGCGTCGAATCAATGTCGCGCCGCGTCGTGCGGTAGTTCGTGACGGAGGCGCGCAGGGCGAAGCGTCCGCGCAAGGTAGCGTTCGAGACGTAAGCCTGTCCCCCGCGCTGCACGCGGTGCATGACGCGCTCGTTCAGGTCGTCGAGCCACGCGTCCGTCTCTTCCCGCTTCCCCTCGTCTTCGAGTTCGCGCCGGGCGGCGGCGGGCACGTAGCGGAAGCAACAGATGCCGAGCGTCACCGGCGCCAGCAGCTCGAAATCCTCCGCGGCGCCCACGCGCCCGGCCATGTAGTCGGCCATCGCGCAGTCTTCTTCAATCGCCGCCGCAACCCGGCGCGCGCCGTAGAAGGCGAGCGTCGCCCAGACCTTGAGCGCGCGGAAGGGGCGCGACAGCTCCGTGCCGTAGTCCCAGAAGGCGAACGCCTCCGACTCCTCGCGCTCGAAGACCTTGATGTAGCCCTCCTCCGTCCCCGCGAACGCGGCGCGCGCGCGCTCGGGCTCGCGGAAGAGGAGGCAGCCCGCGCCGAGTGGCGTGTAGAGCCACTTGTGCGGGTCGAGCGAAACGGAGTCGGCCAACGCCAGCCCCTCGAAGAGCGCGCGCTTACTCTCCGTGCTCGCGGCGAGCGCGCCGTAGGCGCCGTCCACGTGGAACCAGAGCGAGTGCGCGCGCGCCACGCCCGCCACCTCGTTCAAAGGATCGACCGCGCCGGTCGAGACCGTGCCCGCGCTCGCCACGACGCAGAAGGGGCGCAGCCCCGCGCGCGCGTCCGCTTCAACGCGCTCGCGCAAAAGCCGCACGTCCACGCGGAACCTCTCGTCCGAAGGCACGACGCGCACCTGCTCGCGCCCGAGGCCGAGGATGTCGGCCGCCTTCGGTATCGAGAGGTGAATCTGGTCTGACGCGTACAGCGTCGCGGGCGCGCGCTCGCCCCAGAGCCCTTTGCGCGAAGCGTCGTGCGCGTGTGCGCGGTGCGCGACGAAGAGGGCGTTGAGGTTCGCCATCGAACCACCGCTCGTCAGCAGGCCGCCGCAAGTCTCGTTCAGACCCTCGCCCTTGAACCCGATCAGCTCCGCGAGCCAGCCGACGGCCGTCCGCTCGATTTCCGTCGGCCCCGGCGCCGAGCGCCACGACGTGACGTTCGAGTTGAGCGCCGCAGCCGCGAGCGACGCGAACGCGCCCACGGGCGTCGCGGGCGAGGCCACGTAGCCGAACATCCGCGGGTGCCCGTTCTGCCGGCTCTGCCTGAAGACCTCCGCGCACGCGCCCGTCAACGCTTCGAGCCCGACACCTTCCGCGGGCAGCCCGCCGCCGAAGAGCCCTTTAAGTTTCTCGGCCGAAGTCTCCGGAAAGACCGGCAGCGCCTCGGGCTCGCGCAGGTGTTCGAGCGCCAGTTGGCCGAACGCGCGGCCCAGTTCTTCCAACTCGCCCGGCCGCAGGTCGAGCGTCGAAGCGCGCGCGCCGCCGTCATGTCCGTCCGTGCTCATGGGTGTGCCCAACCCTATCACACCGCCTCCCGTTAGTTGAAGCTGTGCTAAACTCGCGCGCGAACTTACCGCACAGGACGAGGGGGATTGAAGGGCTTATGACTCTGCCGGGCCACGCCACGACCGAAGGCACGACCGCCTACCGCGAACGCTTCCGCGGGGAGACCGCCGAGGGGCATTTCCGCTTCGAGCAGAACCTCTGGCTCTCCTCCGTCGGCATCGGCACGTATCTCGGCGGCGCGGACGAAGAGACCGACCGCTCGTACGCCGAATCAATCGCGCGCGCCGTCGAGCTTGGCGTCAACGTCATCGACACCGCCGCCAACTACCGCTTCCAGCGCAGCGAGCGCGCAATCGGCGAGGCTATCCGGAATTTGACGGCCGCCGGGTTCAAACGCGAGGAGCTGGTCGTCTGCACGAAGGGCGGCTACCTGCCCTTCGACACGCACCCGCCCGCGGGGCAGGCCGGCGTGCGCGCCTACGTCGAAGAGACGTTCGTCAAGACCGGCGTCATCCAACCCTCAGACCTCGTCGCCGGCAGCCATTGCATGACGCCCGGCTACCTCTCGCACCAGATCGCGCAGTCGCTCCGCAACATGGACTTGGAGACGATTGACGTTTACTACGTCCACAACCCCGAGACGCAGCTCCAGGTCTTCCCGGAGCAGGAGTTCTACGCGCGCCTGGCCCTCGCCTTCGGCCACCTGGAGCGCGAGCGCGCCGCGGGGCGGATACGCTTCTACGGCGTGGCGACGTGGAACGGTTTCCGCGCGCAGGAGGGTACGCCCTGGCACCACGCGCTCGAAAACATGTGTGCGCTGGCGCGCGCGGCCGGCGGCGAAGACCACGGCTTCCGCTTCATCCAGCTCCCCTTCAACCTCGCGATGCCCGAGGCGCTTGTGGCCGAGAACCAGCCTTACGAAGGCACGAACGTCTCGCTGCTCGAAGCGGCGAAGGCGCTCGGCGTCACAGTCGTCGCCAGCGCCTCCATCATGCAGGGCAAGGTCGCGCGCGACCTCCCCGAGCGCATCCGCGAGCCCCTCGGCTCGCTCTCGACCGACGCGCAGACGGCCATCCAGTTCACGCGCTCCACGCCCGGCGTCACCACGGCGCTGGTCGGCATGAGCCGCCGCGCCCACGTCGAAGAGAACCTGCAACTCGCGCGCGTCGCGCCCGCCGCCGCGGAAGACTACGCCCGCCTGTTCGCGCAGGCGAAGTGATGAAAAGAAGTAGACAATAGTCAGTAGTCAGTAGGAAGAGGCGGCAACCACTTCCTACTACTGGCTACTGACTACTGTCTACTTTCAGGAGAGCCGTATGTCTGAGAGTGAGATGAAGACGTTTGCGGAGTTCTGGCCCTTCTACGTGCGCGAGCACAGCCGACCCGGCACGCGCGCTCTGCATCTGGCGGGGACTTTGACGGGCACGGCGCTCCTCGTCGGGCTCGCGGCGACGGGGCGATGGCGCTGGCTCCCCCTCGCGCTCGTGCCCGGTTACGCCGCGGCGTGGGTCGGCCACTTCTTCGTCGAGCACAACCGCCCGGCCACCTTCAAGCACCCGCTCTGGTCGTTCGCCGGGGACTACAAGATGGTCGCCCTCATGCTCGCCGGCCGCATGGACGCAGAGGTCGAGCGCGCGCATGCGGGGCGCACGCAGCCGGTCGCGGAGTGAGCGGCCCGCGTCACTTCAGTTCCGCCTTCAACCCGTAGACCGCCGCGCCGCCCTTCGAGTAGACGCGTATCAGGTACTTTCCTTTCGACGGCAGGCGTTGGTGCTTCGACCCCGCGCCCTCGACGAGCGCCCGCGCGCCCGACGAATCGAGCAGGAGCAGGTCGAAGACCGCCGCGCCCTTGTCCTTCGAACCGACGCTGACACTCAGCGTCTGCCCCGCCCGTGCCTCGAACTCGTAGACGAAAGCGACGAGTTCGGAGACATCGCCGCCCTCGGTGTACGCCTTGCCCGGCTCGAAGTCCACACGCTTCGGCGTCGTCCTGAACAGCTCGACGAGGAACGTCCCGCCTGACTTCGACTCGCCGTTCGTGGGGACGGGGCGCTTCATCGACTCGTAGATGGAGACAATGGTGTCGGCGCGCTCTCGCGCCTCCGCGTCGTCCGGGCGGAGGCGCAGGACGTGGCGATAGTCGCCGAGCGCGTGCTTGTAGAAGAACGGGTTGCCGGCCTCGTAAAGAAAAGCCGCGCGCGCGGCCAGAGCGTCGGCCGCCGCGCGCCGCGCGGCCTCGCCCGCGCCCGGCGCGTTCGCCTTCGTGACCGCGGCCCTTATCTTCCCGTCGAGACCCGAGAAGTCCCACCCGACAATCTCGACGCTCGTGAACCCGCGCGGCGGCTCGGCCGTCTGCGCGACCACCGCAGGCGCGGCGGCGAGCGTCACCGCGACGACCGACCGCAACATTCTCAAGACGCTTCCCCTCACCCTTCGGCCTCCGCGCCTTCGGGCACGCGCGCGTCCTCTTCAGCCGCCTCCTCCGCGGCGGCGCGCTGCTGGCTCTTCTGGTAGAGGTAGGAGACGGCGAGCAGGATTGCGCCGAGCACGATGAAGGAGACGATGCGGTAGGCGCGGTCGAGCGCCGAGAGGTCGAGGAAGAAGACCTTGAGGGTGGTGAGCCCGAGCAGCGCCAGCGCCATCAGCCGCAGCAGACGCGAACGCCGCACACGCCCCACCAGCAGCAGCCCCGCCCCGTAGACCGCCCACACGACGGACAGCGACAACTGCTTCGCAAGCTCTACGTCGCGCAGGACGGCCGCGTCCGCGCCCAGACCGCGGCGCGACTCGAAGTAGCCGACCGCCTCCGCGCTCAGCGCGACGAGCGCGAGGACGTTGGCGACGATGACCAGCGCGGGGACGACCGAGCGTTCTTCGTCGCTCAAGCCCCCGCCGCGCGCGTAGAGGCGCACGGCCGCGGCGTACCCCGCGACGAGCAGCGCGAAGGCCAGGAACGTGTGGTTGACGAGCGGCGCGTGCCACACCGCGTCGTAGAACACGAGGTCAATCAGCAACGCCTTCAAGGTCGCCGCGACGAGCAGCGCGAGCCCCGCGTAACGCGCCGCGCGCTGCGCGCGCCGGACGCCGTAGGCGACGAGCCCCGCGCCGTAGATAGACCACAGCGCCGTCAGAGAGAACTGCCGCGCCCCCTCCGCGCGCTCGCGCGCCAACCCCTCCGACAGAGCCTTCTGCCGGCCGAAGTAGTCGCTCAAGTCCAAAGTCAAAAGCGTCAGCGCGAGCCCGTTGGCCGCCAGCGTGTAGAGCCCAACGGCCGTCGCGCGCTCGCTCTCGCCCGGCGCGCCGCGCCCCTCGTCTTCGCCCACGTCCGCGTGGCCGCGGTAGAGCCACGCGGCGCCCGCGAGCGCCGAGACGAGCGCGAGGCACGAGAGTGCGCGCGAGTTGAGGAGCGGCACGAAGCGGTCTTGCCCTTCGGCGAGCATGAGCGGGTCGAAGGCGAACTGCCGCGCGTCGAAGCCGAGCCAGTGCGCGACCGCGACGGCGAAGACGCCGACGGCTGCGCGCCGCGCCGCGGGCTCGCCCGCGCGCAGACCCGCCCACGTCAACATCAACCCCTCGACCGCCCAGACGATGGTCACCCACTGTAGTTCGAGCCGAATGGCGACGGCCGCCGTCAGAAACGTCACGGCCGCGCCGACGTACGCGTGCACGAGCAGGCGGTCTTCGGGGCTGCGCCCGCGCGCCGCGAAGAAGAGCGCGGCGAAGAAGAGCGCGACGAGCAGCGCCTGCGGCGCGGGCGCGGCGTCCCCGAAGCCGGCCTCCGCCCACATCCAGTAGCAGAAGCCGAAGTAGACGGTCGCGTTCCAGACGAGCAGCGCCACGTCGAACCAGCGCGAACGCCTCCGCGGCAGCACGTTGTGGAAGAAGGAGAGCAGCGAGTAGACGACGAAGAGCAGGCTCAGGAAGACGAGCGTCGTCCAGAGCTTGCCGTTGTCGTAATACCTGAACGCCCAGCCGAGCGTCATCAGCGTCGTCGCGCCGAACGAGAGGAAGTCGAGCACGCGCCAGCGCTTGAAGTAGGCGACGGCGAGCACGCCCGCGTCGAGCAGCGAGATGTACGTGAAGAGCGCGACCTGATTGTCCTGCCCCGTCGCGAGGAGGGGCGGCGTCAGGAAGCCCCCCACCAGAGCCAGCACCGCCACCGGCAGCGCGTCCAGACGCACCGAGAGGAGCACGGCGAGCGCCGTCACGGCGGTCATCAGAAGGAACGCGACCGGCTGCGAGAGCAGTTGGTAAAAGCTGTGCGCGGCGTAGACCGAGAGGTAGAGGATGAGGACGCCGCCGCCCGAGAGCACGTAGGCGTAAGGCCGCAGCCCCTTGCGCCGCAAACGCTCGGCCACGGAGAGCAGCCCCGCCCCCGCGAGCGCGCCGAGCGAGACGCGCACGGGCGGACTGATCCAGTCGTTATCGAAGGCGAGCTTGAGCGCGAAGGCGACGGCGAACGTGACGAAGATGATGCCCACCCAACTGAAGACGCTCCCGCCGATGAACGACTCCAGGTCGCGCGGCTTCGCGGCCGCGGCCGGCCGCGCGCCGGCCCCGCCCGGCGCGCCCGCCTCCCGCTCCGGCTGCGGGCGCGGGTCAGCGCCGGGTCTGTACCCGAAGTGAGGACGGCGCCCGGCCTCGCGGCGCGCCACGACCTCGGGAGGTGTTTGAGGCAGACCCGGCGCACCGTTCGGGTCGAGCCCGCGCTCCTCGTCGCGCTCGTCGGTGAGCGTCTCGTAGACCGGGCGGCGCGGCGCCGACTCGATCCCCAAACGCCGCTCGACCGCGTAGAGCCGCGCCGTCTGCGCCTGTATCACACCCTCAAGGTGTTCGATCCGCGCGGCGAGCTGTTCCAGCAATTCTCGCGAGGTCTGCTCTTCGGCCATAAGCCCTCCCGGCCGCCCAATGATAGTGCAGGATAGGAGAAAAAGCAGTAGGCAGTAGGCAGTAGGCAGTAGGCAGTTGAAGGCCGTTCGGGAAGCCCCGGAGGGGCGGGATGTTTATAGCCCCTGCTGCTTATTTAACCTCCTAGCCCCGTCAGGGGCGACATGAACATGCCGCTCCTCCGGAGCTTGGACAGTTAATTTCAGCTTGCAGCTATAAACATCCCGCCCCTCCGGGGCTTCTCAGTCCGCCTTTAACTGCTACTGCCATCTGCCTACTTCCCTCCCCCGGTCAGGAAGCGTTCGACGAAGGCGCGCAGTTCTTCGAGGGAGGAGTCGGCGACGACGCGGTAGACGCGGGGTTGCAGCCCCTCGGGGATTTGGCGCGCGGTGAGCGCGTCGGTGATGAGGTGGGCGCTTGAGTGCAGGCCGCGCTCCCAGCCCGGCTCGCGTGCGTCGCGCAGGTCGAGCGCGTCCGCCTCCACCCCCGCGGCGACGAGGAAGACGCGCGCCCACCCCAAAAAGTGCGGCCAGCGCGAGACAACCGAGATGAGTGCGTCGCGCGGCGGCACACGCTCGCCCGCGAGCGAATCGGGGATCGAGCGCGTGTGCAGAAAGATGGGCGAGACCTCCGGCGGGAGCGCGCGCCGCACGTCCTCGGCCTTGCTGTAGAGCGCCACGACCGTCCCGCCCGCGTGGCGCGTCGGGTCGGCGCACTCCTCGTAGCCGCAGCCCTGCACGCGGAAGCCCGTGGCCTCGGCGATCTCGGCCATCAGGATTTCGCGCAACCCCTCGTCCGGCTCGACGACGAGGAAGTGGTCGGGCGGCTCAAGGCTCAGCCAGTGTTTGAGTTGCGCCTGCACGTCGGCGAGCGTGTGCCCCTGCCCGCGCGCGAGCGTGAGGAAGGCGTTGATGAGGCGGTCGAGTTCGAGGCGCGAGTCGAGCGGCGCCTCCGAAGGGTCGTCGCCGAGCTGCCGCACGTAGACGCCGCTGCCCTTGCGTACCTCAAGCCAGCCGGCGCGCTCCAGGTCGCGGTAGGCGGCGCTCACCGTGTTCGAGTGGATGAGGAAGCGGCGCGCAAGCTCGCGCGTCGAGGGCAAGCGCTGCCCCGGTTTCAGG
The DNA here is from genome assembly GCA_040510435.1 of Pyrinomonadaceae bacterium. GTDB lineage: Bacteria > Acidobacteriota > Blastocatellia > Pyrinomonadales > Pyrinomonadaceae > QHXN01. The sequence goes on from JBEVJD010000314.1 coordinate 14,398, forward strand.
TCGTCGCTCACCACGCCGAACATGATCTGCCGCACGAGCTGTTCGCGCAGCGGCACGCTGCTGTTCTTCGAGAGCCACAGGCGCATAAGAAGAGGTCAGAGTTTAAGGTTCAAAGTCGAAAGTTGAAAGCTTTTTCTTGACGGCACGTCGGCGACCGACTCAGTACCTCCCGCGGTAGCGGGTGGGCGTGACGTACGCCGGACGATTGACGACAGCGCGGCTCTCATCAATCGGCAATCCGTAACGCGAAAGACCCACCCGTTACCGCGGGCGGTACTGACCTGACTTTCGACAACTGCTCACGAAGACTTGCGCGTTCTGTAGCCGGGGCGGGTGCGGAGGGCGACGCCTTTGCGCGTGGTGCGGACGCGTATCTTGCGGAACTTGCCGTCGCGCGCGGCGTTGGTCGGGTAGTAGCCGAGCGAGTATTGAGTGCGCAGCTCGTCGGCGATCTGTTTGAAGGCGCGCGGGAGGAAGGCCGGGTTGTCGGCGGGCACGAGCCGTCCGCCCGTCGTGCGCGCCATCTCGTTGAGGTAGTCGTCGGCCGTGCGGTAGAGCCGGTCGAGCATCGCGTCGATGGAGGCGTCGCTCGCCTCCTCCCTGGTGCGCGGGGGCGGGTTGCTGGTGCCCTCGCCCGGGCGGCGCGAGGTCGCGTCGGGCAGGCCGTCGGGTCGCCGGTCGTCGCGCTCGGTGCGCGTGTCGCCGCCGCGCGGGTTGATGACGACGGAGCCGGGCGGCACGCCGGGGATGCGTCCCAGCACGCCGCCGAGGTCGACGGGACCGCTGCCCCCGCGCGCCTGCGCGCGCGCGAGCCGCTCGGTCTCCTCGCGCGTGTCGAAGCGCACGGGGTAGACGATAACGTCCGACTCCTCGACCGCGCGCCGGTTGTCCTCGTACGTGCGGCGGTCGCTCTGAAAGTCAACGCCGTCGGTGAGCATGATGACGGCCTTACGGCCTTTGAGGCGGCGCAGCGCGCGATACGCCTGGTCGAAGGCGTCGTAGAGGCGCGTGCCCTTGCCCGGCCGCGTCGAGCGTATGGCCGAGGCGAGCGCACCGCGGTCGGAGGTGAAGTCGGAGAGTTCGCGCACCTCGTCGTCGAAGGAGACGACCTTGACGCGGTCGCCCTCGCGCAGTTGCTCGGTGAAGGCGACGGCCGCCTCCTGCACCTGCCGGAGCTTTTCGATTGAGGCGCTGGCGCTCGTGTCGATCATGAGGACGACGCTGAAGGGCTCGGAGACGGTGGCGAAGAAGGCGACCTTCTGCTCGGCGTTCTCTTCGGAGACGGTGAACTCTTCGGCCTTGAGGTCGGGGACGTAGCGCCCGCCCTGGTCGTTCGCGATGACGGGCACGGTGACGAGGTTCGTCTCGACCTTGACGGCCTCGCCGTCGTCAACCTCCTGACCCTCTTCCGCCTCCTGCGTCTGGGGCTTCGGAGTCTCGGCGGGCTTCGCCTCGGCCGGTGTCTCCTGCTTCTTCTTCGCCGGCTCGCTGCCGGGGAACCTCCGGCCGACCTGCGCCGGGGCTGAGTAGGTAGTAAGCAAAAGGCAGCAGGCAGAAGCGAGGACGAGGGACACGGCGGTCTTCATCCTCAACCTCTGCCTGCTGCCTGCTGCCTGCTGCCTACTGTTCACCATCCTGCGTGTGATGCTCTCGGGCGGCCGCGCGGATGGACAGGCGGCGCCTTTTTTTAGCGCGAGCGCTTGCGCGACGCACCGGTCAGACTTTCGAGGATGCCCACGACCTTAGCGGCCGCGCGCCCTGCCGTTTCTGCGACGGAGTTGAGCAGGCCCTCGGGGCTACCTACTGCCTCCCCCTTTCTTACCGCCGCCCTTGCCGCCGCCGCGCGCCGTGCCGCCGCCACCCGGAGAGCCTTTGCCTCCGCCCCTCGACGCCCCGCCCTTTGCGGCCCCGCCTTTAGCGCCGCCCTTTGCGGCCCCACCTTTAAAGCCGCCCTTCGCGGCGCCTTTGGAAGAGCCCTTCCCCGCGCCGCCTTTAGCCGCGCCGCCCTTCGTCGCGCCTTTAGCGCCCGTCTTAGCACCGCCGCGCGCGCCCGACCAAGTGGCGCCTTTCGCGCCGCCTCCGCCGCCCTTGCCGGTACTCTTCACGCCGCCCTTACCCGTGGCCTTGGCGCCGCCCTTCACACCGGCTTTGGCAGCGCCGCCCTTGGCCGCACCTTTCGCGCCGCCCCCGGCAGCGCCTTTCGTCGAGGCGCCTTTATTAGCCCCGCCCCTCTCTGAGCCTTCGGCCGCACTACCTCTGGCGATAGCGCCGCCCTTCTTGGCCGCGCCTGCTACGCCGCCGCCCTTCCTGGACGCGCCGCCGCCTTTAGACGCGCCGCCGCCGGCTCCGCCCTTCGTGGCTCCGCCCTTGGCAGCAGCACCACCGCCGCCTTTAGCAGCACCGCCTTTAGTAGCACCACCCTTAGCACCGCCGCCTTTGGCAGCACCGCCGCCTTTGGCCGCGCCGCCGCCTTTCGAGCCGCCGGCCGCCGCGCCGCTCTTCGAAGTGCCGCCCGCGCCCGCGCGCGACGAACTGCCGCGGTTCGAGGTGCCGCCGCCCGTCAGGCCGCCGCCGGCCCCGGCCGTCCCGCCGCCCGTGGCTCCACCGCCGCCGGGCGTGCCCGAGCCCTCGTCGGCGCCGGGGGTGCCGCCGTCGGCGACGCCTGCCCCCATGCCCGTGGTGCGCCCGATGGCCACGCCGCCGTGCGTGCCGCCGCCTTCATGGCCGCCACTATCGCTGCGGTCGCCGGTGATGACGCCGCCCTCCGCACCGCTGTCGCCCTCGGTGCTGTTGCCGATCTCGCGGTCGCGCGCAACCTCGTCGCCACCGCCGTGCGTCGCATCGTAGTCGTCGTCTTTTACACTCGACATCTGTCCTTCCAGCTCCTTTGTGAGAAGTGTGTGACCCCGCACTCAGGCGAGGCCGTGCCTAGAGATAAGTGCAGCACAAGATAAGTACCAGCCACAGACTGTTGTCTCGTTTGCGGCGGAGGATAGCACAACTTCCAGCGGCGCGAACCACTACTTTCTCGCGCCGTCGAAATTTTCTCTCACATTCGCTGTGGCTGTGCGCGGTAAAGAACCTTTCGCCCGCGGAGAGGTTGCCCGCGCCCGCGGCGTGCCTCCATAATGAGGCCGAGAAAAGGGGAATTGATGGAAGCGTTCTCTTCAGCGGTCGCCGTCCTGACGGCGATGATTACGCCCGCCGTGCTCATCTCGGCCTGCGGCGCGCTCATCCTCTCGACCTCGACCCGCCTGGGTCGCGTCGTAGACCGCGTCCGCTTGCTCATCCGCGACTTCGAAGAGATGATGATGAAGACGCAGGACGAGGACGGCCTCGAACTCTTCGAGGAGCGCCGCGCCGTCATCTTCAACCAACTCGACAAGCTCACGACGCGGACGCGCCTGCTGCAAAAGAGCATGCGCGTCTTCTACCTCTCGCTCGGAGTCTTCGTCGCCACGAGCGTCGCCATCGGCCTCGTCGCCGCCGTCAGCCGCCCCAACTGGGCCTGGATTCCCGTCGTGCT
>JBEVJD010000315.1:0-12821 GCA_040510435.1 Pyrinomonadaceae bacterium
CCAAAGGCCCCACGGAGTTTCCCACGGAGCCCGCCAGCGCCCAGCGCGCCATGTTCTGCTCGCGCCGCTCGGGCGCGGCGTCCATCAGCGTCGCCTGCGACAGGCCGACGAAGGCGCCCGACGCCGGGTTCGAGAGGATCGACGCCGCGAGCAGCATGCCGAAGCCCGCGCTCGCCCCCACGAGCAGCGTCCCCGCGGCGAAGGCGACGCCGCCCGCGAGCACGAGCGCGCGCCTGCGCCACACGTCGCCGAGGACGCCGAGCGCGGGCTCGACGACGTGGCCGACGATGGGCGGCACGCTCAGGAGGATGCCGACCTGCGTGTATGACAGCCGCAGGTCATCGCGTATGAGCGGCCACGCCGCCTCGCGGACGCCGAAGACGAGCTCGTCCAGAAACTCAACCGAGAGCAGCGTGAGGACGAAGAGTGACAGGCCGCGTTGCGCCGCGTGGTGCGGGCGCGGGGCGGCGACGGTCTTTCGTGCCGAAGACATGAACGGTGATTCTCCTTTCCGCGGAAGCCGAGACGTTCTCTTTCAGTGGCGACTGAAAACGTCCCGGCCGCGGGGGAGGAATCACCGAGCGCGCGAGCGCGCGCCGCAGCCTCGTCGAAACGCGCGCACTACTCCGTGCGCCGCGCCTCGTCGCCGCGGTCGAGCTCGCCTCTGCGGAAGGGGCTTACCAGGGAGGGAAGTGTGTGCTCTTGCCTTTAAGCATGCCGCTTATTGCACACGCGGATGAGACGGAAGTCAAGACTAATTTAACCACGGAGACACGGAGACACGGCTAAAAACAACAAGCCGTGTTCTTAGCCGTGTCTCTGTGTCTCCGTAGTTAAAAACTCTGCCGATGCCCGAAGCGCCGGGACAACTATGCGCCGGCCCCCTGCGTCCTGCCGCCGCGGACGCGCTCGGTCTCGGACTCGAAGATGTAGGAGAGCGACTTGTAGATCAGCTTCGCGCAGAGGAAGGCCGAGGCGCTGAAGCCCTCGACGTAGGCGTACTCGGTCAAGTCCATCCCGACGACGCGGCGGCTCCGTGCGAGCGTGCGGATGAGGCCGAGCACTTCGTACCAGCCCAGTCCCCCCGGCTCGGGCGTCCCCGTCTGCGCGACGAGCGAGGGGTCGAGCCCGTCGATGTCTATCGTCAGGTAGACGTTCTCGGTCAGCCCCGCGACGGCCTCCTCCCACCAGTCCGTGCGACCGGCGATGTCCTTCGCCCAGAAGATGCGCGTTGGGAACTCTTCGAGCGAGCGCGCCTCCTCGGCCGAGATAGAGCGGATGCCGACCTGCACCGCCGGCAGTTTCAAGTCCCTCACGACGCGCGCCATGATCGAGGCGTGCGAGTGCGGTGTGCCGTCGTAGGTGTCGCGCAGGTCGGCGTGCGCGTCAATCTGAAGCACCGACAGGTTCTCGTACCGTTCGGCGTGAGCCTGGATGACGGGCGCGCTCACGGAGTGCTCGCCGCCGATCATGCAGACGAACTTGCCCGCGCCGACCAACCCGCGTGCCTTGTTCAGCAGCGACTTCATCATCGCCTCGGGCGGCTCGACCGGCGGCGACACGTCGGTCGTGTGTATCCCGAGCCGGTAGACCTCGGCGTCGGTCTCCTCGTCATACAACTCCATGTTGCGCGAGGCGTCCACGATGGCCTCCGCGCCCGCGCCCGTCCCCGAGCCGTAAGAGACCGTGCCCTCGTACGACACGGGCCACACGACCACGCGCGAGTGCTCGAAGCCCGACAACTCTTCGTCCTCGATGCCGCCGAAGTTCATCGGAAGGTTTGCTGATTCAGACATGCCACAGAGTATAACGCAGCCCGTTTCCGACCGCGAAAGACCTTGAAAGCCCGTCCGGCTGGGAGGATAATCCGACACATGAGTGAAGAACCTACACAAAGCCTTCCTCAGGACGGCGTGCGACTAATCCTCGCGCGCCTCGACTCCATCGACTCGCGGCTCGACAGCGTCGAGAACCGCATCTCCAATCTTGAGACTCGTCTGACGGCTCTCGAAGACAAAGTTGACCGGCGCCTGCACGACACCCGCCCCGTCTGGGAGCAGGTGCTCGTGCGGCTCGACGCCGTCGAAGCTCAACTCGTCAGCTTCGACGGCCGGATGGTCAGCTTCGAGAGTCGGCTCGACGGCTTCGAGAAGCGGCTGGACGAATTCGGAAGCGAGTTGCGTTCGAGCCTGCGCCGGTTCGACCGGCAGATCGAAGAGTTGGCGAAGGATGTGCTTGAAGTACGCGCTGACCAGCGCGACTTGGAGAAGCGTATGGACGAGATTGAGTCGAAGGCGACCTAGAGGTCGCGAGGGGGCGGGAACTTTAACCACACGGCGCCGGTCGCCGCCACGTTCCGGCGCATGGGGACGGGTCTACTCAAAATCCGGAGAAATAGAACGGCCGGCATCTCGTTGAGATTAACGAGATGCCGGCCGCGTAATTTTAGTCTGCTGTTCTCTTAAGGCACTTCGACCGTCAGGTCTTTGCCCATGAAGATGAAGTTGGGGCGCTTGCGGCCTTTCATGTATTTGGCGGCCGTCTGCGAGAGCGCGGTGACGAGGATGGGCAGCGCGATGGTCGGGTCGCAGGAGACGTAGGCCGTGGCGGCGCCGCGCGAGAGCTTGCCGAAGACGAGGGATTCGTCGTCGGTGTTGGGGCTGGTGCGGCCGCCGTGCGCGGCACACTCGGTCGAAATCTGGATGGCGTACTTGTGGCCGCGCGCGGGCGTCTTGATGATCTCGGAGGCCGACTCCATCTGCTGGACGTAGCTGCGACTGGTTCCGCCGCCGAGGTTGATGACGCCCGTCACGCGCGAGCGCGCGCCGATCTGCATCAGGTCTAAGGTGTCCTGCGCGAGGTCGAAGCAGAAGGAGTTCTTCTTCTCGAAGCGCGCCCCGGCGATGCCGACCGTGATCGAGCTGTCGGAGATGGTCGGGCAGAAGATGGGGATGCGCGCCTTGTAGGCCGAGGTCAGAATCCCGTCGTCGGTGGCGATCTCGGCCAACTCCCGGCCGAGCAGGTGGAGGAACTCGCGCGTCGAGTAGGCGCGCGACTGGTCGAGCTGGTTGGTGAAGCCGCCGACCCACTCGTTGGCCTCGCTGTACTCCTCCTCGCTGGCGAGCACGTCCCACATGCGCGTGATCTGCGACGCCTCAAGCTCGGCGTCGGTCATCGAGGGGTGGGCCTGGAAGTGCTGGCGGCCGAGCGTCTCGTGCAAGTCCTGGAAGAGCATCGCGCCCGAGCAGACCATCACGTCCACGAAGCGGTTCTTGATGACGTAGGCGAGGAGCCGACGCATCCCCGCCGGGATGAGCGCGCCGTTGGCGGCGACGACCACGGTCGTGTTGTCGCCGAGCATGTCGAGCCAGATGCGGTGCGCCTCCGCGAGCTGGCGGCCGCCGAGTCCGGCGCCCTCCATCTTCTCCAGCAGCCCCGCGACCGAGCGGTCGCGGTCTACCTGGACGGGCCGAATCGGGGCGGTGAGATACTTCGTGGCTCGCGGTTTACGTTGGGTGACCATTTTCAATCCTTTGAAGGAGCGTGAACGGTGAACCGTGAATCGTGACAAGGAAAGGCAGTTTTTATCTCGTCACGGTTTGCGGTTCGCGGTTCACGGCTTTACCGCCGTCGGCGCTTCTCTTCGGGCTCGCCGTTGACGGCGAGGTAGGTGTAGGCGTTGATGCGCGACTCGTAGAGCTCGGCCATCTCGGCGGCGTCGGCCTCCGACAGCTCGCCGCGCTTGACGCGCTGCGCGACGATGCGGCGGAAGCCCTCGTGGAGTTGGCCGGGCTCGTAGCGCGCGCGGTTGAGCGCCTCGCCCACGGTCGTGCCCTTGACGACCTTCTTGATCAGGTAGCCGTCCTCGTCGATGTGGATGTGCGCCTCGTTCGGCGCGCCGAAGAGGTTATGGTTGTTGCCCATCACCTCCTGGTAGGCGCCGACGAGCATGAGGGCGATGTAGTACGGCTCGTCCTCGATGAGGGAGTGCAGCTCCAGCACCTGCTTCACGTCGTGCAGGTCTACGAACTTGTCGATGACGCCGTCCGAGTCGCACGTGATGTCGCAGAGCGTGGCGTACTCGGTCGGCGGCTTGTTCAGGCGGTGGATGGGGATGATGGGGAAGAGCTGGTCGAGCGCCCAGTGGTCGGGCACCGAGCGGAAGACGGAGAAGTTCGTCAGATACTTCGCGCGCAGCAGCCGCCGCAGCTCCGTGAACTCTTCGGAGACGTACTTGGCCAACTGCGCGTGCTTGTCGGCGCGCTCGCACACGTCCCAGAACAGCACCTCGCCCTTCGCGCGGTCTTCGAGCGAGATGAGGCCGAGGTTGAAGAGCGTGAACAACTCGTCGCGGTGCTCGAGCGCGTCGTGGTAATACTCGCGGTAGTTCTTGACCGTGATGGTCTCGCGCAGGTCAGCCAGCTCGATGACGACCTGCGGGTCGTCGTCGTCAACGGCGATAGGCGTGATGTCCTCGACGACCGTCTCGATCTCGGAGAGGACGTTCGTGACGAGGATGGCGTGGTAGGCCGAAAGATACCGGCCCGACTCCTGGATGATGGTGGGGTGCGGGACGTTCTCGTCGTCGCAGACCTGCATGATGGTGTAGACGACATCGTTGGCGAACTCCTGCGCCGTGTAGTTGGCCGAAGAGTCGAACGCCGTCTTCGAGCCGTCGTAGTCCACCGCCATGCCGCCGCCCACGTCGAGGAGGTCAACCGGCACCTTCATCTGGACGATCTTGGCGTAGACGCGCGCGGCCTCCTTCATCGCGTTCTTGATGCGCTTGATGTCGGTGAGCTGCGAGCCGATGTGGAAGTGCAGAAGCTTGAGCATGTCCACGCGCCCCGCCTCCTGCACGCGGCGGATGGTCTCCAGAATCTCGGTGGTCGTGAGCCCGAACTTCGCCGCCTCGCCGCCCGACTTCTCCCAACGACCCGAGCCCTTCGAGTAGAGCTTGACGCGCAGGCCGATCATCGGCAGGTCGCTGCCCTCGAAGCGGTCGGCCATCCGGAGCACGTGGTCGAGTTCGTTCAGCTTCTCGATGACGATGACGACCTTCTTGCCCGAGCGCGCGCCGAGGAAGGCGAGCTCGATGAACTCCTCGTCCTTGAAGCCGTTCAGGACGAGCAGGCTCTCGCCCGACTGCTCCATCGCGAGCGCGCCGTACAGCTCGGCCTTCGACCCGGCTTCGAGCCCGAAGTCGTAGCGCGAGCCCTCGCGCAGATACTCCTCGACGACCGCCCGGTTCTGGTTGACCTTCATCGGGTAGACGCACATGTGCGAGCCCTGGTACTCGTACTCGCGGATGGAGTTGCGGAAGGCGCGCTGGAGTTTTCTGACCTGCCCCGCGATGAGCTGCGGGAAGCGCAGCAGCACCGGCGTCTGGATGCCGCGCCGCCTGAGGTCGTCGATGATCTCGCGCACGTCGGCCGCGCGGTTCTGGTCAGATTCGGAAGGGTGGACGACGAGATTGCCTTTGCGATTGATGCCGAAGTAGCCGGCCCCCCAGTTCTCTATGCCGTAGGTCTCAAGCGTCTGTTCGATGGCCGTGGTCAACTTCTAGCTCTCCTGCCTCCCTGTGGGTTCGTGCGCGTTAGACAAAGTAAGCGGGTCAGCCTCCTCGTAGGGCTCGCGTGCGGTTCGAAGCAACTGGATTGGACTTGCTTAAGCGCGCAATTTAACACTAAAAGCGGGGGGCGGTCAAAAACTATTTTTTTCGGGGCGCGGACATGTGCCCCGCGGCTAAACGGCGCACGAGAAAGGTTTATCCGCCGCGCCGCGCCGCGCCCGCGCGGGGCGCCCGCCCGCCCCGCGCGCAAGGCGCTTGACGGCGGGCGCGGGCGCGCGGCTATAATGCCTGCTTTTTAAGGCGGCTTGACCTGCTTGATGAACGACCGCCCGCTCTCTTTTCCGCCGCACCGAGGCCGCCGCCTGAAGGCGGCCGACACCTTCCACCCCCTTAAAACGCACTTTCAGGAGAGATTATGGACGCAAAAGCGGTCTTGAAGTATTCCGAAGACCACGAGGCGAAGTTCGTCTCGGTACGTTTCACAGACCTCGTCGGGGCCTGGCACCATCTGACCTTCCCGCTCCACGAGCTGGACGAGGGCTCGTTCGAGGACGGCTTCGGCTTCGACGCCTCAAGCCTGCGCGGGTGGGCCTCGATCCACGAGTCGGACATGCTGCTCATCCCCGACCCGTCGCGCGTCTTCATGGATCCGTTCGCCGAGGAGCCGACGCTCGTCGTGATCGCCAACGCGGTCGACCCCATCACGAAGGAGGGCTACGGGCTCGACCCGCGCTCGGTCGCGCAGCGCGCCGAAGCTTATCTCCGCTTCACCGGCATCGCCGACACCATCAACTTCGGCCCCGAGGCGGAGTTCTTCGTCTTCGACGGCGTTGAGGTCAACAACGAGCCGCACAATAGCGGCTACCGCATTCATTCCGACGAGGGGCACTGGTCTTCCGGGCGCGGCGAGGACGACTTCCGCGGCCCCAACCTCGGCTACCGCATCCGCAATAAAGAGGGCTACGTCCCCGTCCCGCCCGCCGACTCGCTCTCCGACCTGCGCTCCGAGATGGCGCTGACGCTTGAAGAGTGCGGCATCACGGTCGAGTGCCATCACCACGAGGTCGCCACCGCCGGCCAGTGCGAGATCGACTTCCGCTTCTCGACGATGCTGGGCACGGCCGACAACCTGCAAATCTTCAAGTACATCGTCCGCAACGTCGCCTACCAGTACGGCAAGGCCGCGACCTTCATGCCGAAGCCGATGTACGGCGACAACGGCTCCGGGATGCACTGCCACCAAAGTCTCTGGAAGGACGAGAAGCCTTTGTTTGCGGGCGACGGCTACGCGGGACTGTCCGACATGGCGCGCTGGTACATCGGCGGCCTCCTGAAGCACGCGGCGGCGGTCGTCGCCTTCGCCGCGCCGACGACGAACAGCTACAAGCGACTCGTCCCCGGTTTCGAGGCTCCCGTCAACCTCGCCTACTCGGCCAGGAACCGCTCGGCGGCCATCCGCATCCCGATGTTCTCGACCAACCCGAAGCTCAAGCGGCTTGAGTTCCGTCCGCCCGACCCGTCGTGCAATCCGTATCTCGCCTTCTCGGCGATGCTGATGGCGGGGCTCGACGGCATCCAGAACCGCATCGACCCGGGCGAGCCGCTCGACAAGGACATCTACGACCTCGCGCCCGAGGAGCTAAAGAACGTCCCCTCCCTGCCCGGCTCGCTCGACGAGTCGCTCAAGGCTCTGGAGAACGATCACGAGTTCCTGCTCAAGGGCGAGGTCTTCACGCCCCAGCTCATCGACCGCTGGATCACCTACAAGCGCGAGAAGGAGATCAACCCCATGCGGATGCGCCCGCACCCGCTGGAGTACTCGCTCTACTTCGACATCTAGAGCGCTTTCATCCGAGAGCATACGGCGTGAGGTTTCAACGCAGAGACACAGAGGCACAGAGGCACGGCTTCAAGAGATATAACTCAACAAGCTGTGCCTCCGTGTCTCTGTGTCTCTGCGTTAAATCTCGCTCGGTTACACTCAACTGCTAATTGCAATAAGAGCGGCGGGCGGTACACAGCCAAGGCCACATGATGGCCCGAAAGAATCGGAGGCGGCGAGTTTAAGAAGCTCGCCGCCTCCGATTCTTTCGGCTACTTTCTCTTCCGGCTAACCGCCGACTGCTCTTACTTGTACTCGTACCCCACCGTCTTAACCTCGCCCGCGTTGTCCGACACCGTGACCGTCACGGTGCCGGGCTCGTGCGCCGGTGCCGTGGCGTTGATGGTGCCCGCTTCGGGGTTGATCTCGGGCGGCGTGGCCGAGGGCGTGTCGCCGAAGAGTACCTGCGCCACGTCTGTGAAGCCGGTGCCCGTGATCGTCACGGCCGTGTTGCCCGCGGCCGGCCCCGCCGGGGGCTCGATCTTCGCGGCGACGGCCAAGCCGCCGGACGAGCTTCCGCCGCCACCGCCACCACCGGAGGTGCCGCCGCCCGCGCCGCTCGCCGAGCCGCCGCCGGTGCCGCCGCCGGTACCGCCGCCGCCCACCGCCGTGTACGTGTAGACGAGTGTGACGGTCTGACCGGCCGCGTTCGTGACGACCACATCGACCGGGCCCTGCGCGTGATCGGGCGCGGTGGCCGTGATGCTGGAACTGGCCTTGTCGAACGCCACGTCGCCCGCGGCGACCCTGTCGAAGGTGACCGACTTAACGTCGGTGAAGCCCGTGCCGGTGATGGCGACCTTCGTGAGGGTCGGGCCTGAGCTGGGCTCGATGCGCGCGCCCGGCGTCCCCGAGCCCGTGCCCGCGCCGACCGACTGAGACTCCTGCTGCCTGGAGTCCTTCCCGGGACCGGGCTTGGTGAAGGTGGCGTTGGCGATGTCGGTCAGCTTCAGCGCCGCCTGCTGGCTGAACATCCCGACGAGCCCGGCGATGGCGATGATGAAGAGAGACATGTTCCGCCCCGACGTGTCGTCGATGAGCCCGGCCAGAATCAGCAGGCTGAAGAGCATCGCCATCGCCGCCCCGACGAAGGGCAGGATGTAGTACATCGGGAGCCAGGACAGTCTCAGCTCACGGTTGCCCACATACCAGAAGAGCGAGCGCAGCGCGTGGACGCAGCCGCCGAGCGCCCCGGCCATGATGAGCATCATGAAGAGGCTGGAGCCCCTGGGGGTGGGGCAGACGTAGATGTAGCCGCCGGGCAGGACGTTCTTTTTCAGCGTGCCATCCTTCTCGGAGCCCCGTTCCACGCTCACGTCCACCGCGCCCTCCGCGTGGTGGGGCGTCCATACGATCATCGAGTCGGCGCTGGAACTGCCGGTGCGGGCCGGCTTCTGGTCGAACCTGACGACGACATCGGGGCCGAGCCTCTCCCCCTTGACGGTGACCATCTTGTTGCCGCTGATGTCCCCGGAGCCGGGCTCGACGGTGCGAATGAAGGGCACGTCCTGATTCGGGTTAGCCGTTTGTTGAGGCTGCGGCCCCTGCGTGGGGGGCGTGCCCGCGCCGGTGCCGCCGTTCGCGTTCTGGTTGCCGTTCGCGTTCCGATTACCGTTCGCGTTGCCGCCCGTGTTCGTATTGGCCTGGGCGTTGGCGTTCGTGTTCGCGGCGGCGTTGTTGTTGGCGGCCCCCGGGGCGTTCGTGTTGCCGGCGTTCGCGTTCGGCGAGCCGTTCGTGTTACTCGTGTTGGCGGTGGCGGTGGCGGCCGTATCCTCGGGCAGCTCGCAGGCCGGCCACCTGATGCTTATGCCGTAGAGCAAGATCATCGTGAGCACTATCAGGAAGAGCACAGTCAGCGAGACTTCCTGCGTGTTCACCAGCCGCGAGTTGGGTTCCGCCCGCCCGCCGCCGGCCGGCGGGTTGGTGCCTCCGGGGTTAAGGTTGCTGCTCACTGGGTGGCCTCCTTCAGAGATGTTTAAAGGGGTGACGACGCGAGGCGTCGCGTCTGCGAGCGCGTGTCCCGCCGGTCGTCAGGCGTCCACCCGGGTTCGCTCGCTAGACAGGTCGAGGGCTCGGCCCTCCCGACATGTATGTCCTGGCCGGCGTTTCTGTTTCGCGCCGTGATTAGACGATGAATCCCGCGGACTTGCCCTGCTCGGCGGCGGCGGGTGAGGTGCCGCCGTCCCCCTGGGTCGCCTTGCTCCGCATGTGAAGCCTCCTGGTGAGAGTTTTGGGTAAGCACGGGGCCTTACACTGGCATACGCACTTCGCGGCCGCGTAATATATCACCGCCTTGAGCGCACACGGCGAAAAAATCGAGGGACTGTTGCGAGAGTTGCCAGACCCCGAGGGCGCGCGCCTGTTCTACGAGCGCGTGACGGCGGCGCACGCGCGTGCGGCGCGCGCGTTCGGGCGCGACGAGGGGCTTCTGGCCGACGCGCTCGCGCTCGCGGCGTGGAGCCCTCTGCTCGGGACGACGCTCGAACAGCAGTCCGACTACATGAGCTGGCTCACGCGCGAGCGTTCGGACGCGCGCGTGCGGACGACCGAGGAGCTGCGCGAGTCGCTGGCGCGCTTCGCGCTGACGCACACGCAGGTCAGCCCGCAGGCGCAGCTCGCGCGCTTCCGCCGCCGCGAGCTGCTGCGCGTCTACCTCCACGACATACGCCACGCGACGACGCTCGTCGAGACGACCGAGGAGTTGTCGAACCTCGCCGACGCGGCCCTCGTCCACGCGCTCTCGCTCGCGCGGCAGGAGCTTGAGAACCTCTATGGCGCGCCGCAGTCGTCGGACGGGCGGGGCCGCAAGACGGCGGCCGAGGTGACGGTCGTCGCGCTCGGCAAGCTCGGCTCGCGCGAGCTGAACTATTCGTCCGACATAGACCTCCTCTTCCTCTACTCCGAAGACGGCGAGACCTCGGGCGCGGGCGAGCGCGGCGCGACGACGAACCGCGAGTTCTTCGTCAAACTGGCCGAGCGCGTCGCGCGCATCGTCGGCAGTCCCGCGGGCGAGGGCGCCTACCGCGTGGACTTGCGGCTGCGCCCGCACGGACGCGACGGCGCGCTCGCCGTGTCGCTCGCGGAAGCCTTGCGCTACTACCGCGAGAAGGCGCACGCGTGGGAGTTGCAGGTGCTCATCCGCTCGCGCGCGGCGGCGGGCTCGCAGGCGCTCTTCGCGCGGTTTGCGGAGGGCGTGCGGGGCCGCGTCTACCGGCAGGAGCAGACGGTCGCGCAGGCGCTCGCCGACGTGCGGCTCGCCAAGCAGAAGATCGACCGCTTCCATTCGGAAGAGTCGCGTGGCTTCAACGTCAAGCTCGGCCGCGGCGGCATCCGCGAGATCGAGTTCATCGCGCAGGCACTGCAACTCGCGCACGGCGGGCGCGACCCCTGGCTGCAAGCGCCGCACACGCTCATAAGCTTGGGGCGGCTCGCCGACCGCGGCCTAATCGACGCGCGCGAGCGGAGCGAGTTGTCCGGCGCCTACGAATTTCTGCGCACGGTCGAGCACCGCATACAGATGGAGCAGGGCTTGCAGACGCACCTCGTGCCCGAAGACCCGAGCCGCCGCGCGTTGCTCGCGCGCCGCATGCACTTCGCGCCCGAGCGCGCGACCGAAGAGTTCGACGAATCTCTCCGCCGCCACACCGCGGCCGTGAGCCGCGCCTTCGCGCGCGTCTTCGATGTCGAAGATGAGAGTGTTGCTGTCGGAAACGCGGTTCGAGTCGGCGCGGCCTCCGATGCACGGCAAGCAGCCAACGTCGTCGTCACTGAATCTCAGGCGGCCGTGAAGGCTCAAACCCACACGCCTTCATGGACAGAGCCGGGCCCGGCGGCGGAGGACTTGAACGTGAGCGCGGCGGCGGCGGCCTTCGCGCAGAGGCTCGCGCGCGACGGCGACGAGCCGCCCGGGGCGGAGGAGGTCGAGCGCATCTTGCGCGAAGAGGCCGCGCGGTCGCTCAACCGCCGTCGTGCGCTCGTGCTCTCGGCGCGCGTCGGCGCGTCGCTCGCGAAGACGACGGCGGGCGAGGGCTTTTCGACGACGGCGCTGCGTGGACTGGTGAGGCTGTGCGGGGCGTCGGAGTTCTTCGGCGAGATTCTGACATCGAGTCCCGCGCTCATCCCCTCGGTCGCGACGCCGGCCGCGGTAGTTCTCGGGCGCGACCAGCGCGCACTGCTGCGCGCGGCCGTGGACGGCGAGCGCACGTTCCGCGGCGAGTTGGCCGCGCTCCGACGCGCGTGGACGCACCTCGTCGTCGAGATCGGCGCGCGCGACGCGGCGGGCGATTTGACTTTGCAAGAGTCGAACGCGCTCCAGACTTCGCTGGCCGCGGCGAGCATCAACGTCGGGCTGCTGGTCGCGCGGCGCGAGCTGGCGCGGCGCTACGGGCGTCTGGTGGCGGGGCCGCGTCTCGCCGCGCTGGGCCTGGGTCGGCTCGCGAGCGGCGGCATGGACTACGGCTCCGACCTCGACCTCGTGCTCGTCTACGACGAGGAGGTGCCGTCGCCGTTGAAGGGTTTGACGCACGAGCAGGCATACGCGCGCATGGTCGAGCTGCTCGTCAACGCGCTCTCAAGCCTCACGCGCGACGGCTCGCTCTATCGCGTAGACCTGCGGCTGCGACCCGACGGCAAGAACGGGCCGCTCGCCTCGTCATCGCGCGCGTTCGTCGAGTACATGCGGCAGCGTGCGGGCGTGTGGGAGTGGCTGGCGCATGTGAAGCTGAGGGCGGTGGCGGGCGACCAGGAGTTCGGCCGTCTGGTGGAGTCGCGCGCGCGCGCCGCCGTGCACGAGGGGGCCGCCAACACCGACGCCGCGCTGCTCGCCGCCGAGACGCGGCGCGTGCGCGAGCGCCTTGAGCGCGAGCGCGGCGCACAGCGCGCGACCGACATCAAGTACGGCGCGGGCGGCATGCTCGACGTGTACTTCGCCGCGCGCTGCCTGCAACTGCGCGACGCGCGGCCGGACGCGGGCGAAGACCGCTCGACGGGCGCGACGCTCAAGCGGCTGCGTGAGGCGGGCTCGCTCTCGGCAGAAGATTATGAGGCGCTGCTCGAAGGCTACGCGCTGCTGCGAAGGCTCGACCACGAGCTGCGCCTGCTCGCGGGTCGCTCGACGCGCCTGCCCGCGGCGCACGACCACCCCGTCCTGCGCGACCTCGCGCGCCGCGCCCGTTTCGGCTCGCCCGCCGAACTCACGCGCGAACTTGCCGCGCGCATGTCGGCCGTGCGCGCGGCGTACGAGAGAATCACAAGGGAAGTGTAGTAAGGCAGACGGGGCGAGTGGGGGACGGGGGGGGGGGGGGGAGTGTGGCGCGCCGCGGTTTTTTAAACGCACCCCCCCCACCCCCACCCCCCCCCCACAAAAAA
>JBEVJD010000316.1:0-12901 GCA_040510435.1 Pyrinomonadaceae bacterium
CTCATCCGCTCGCAGCAGGTGCGGCAGGTGCCCGCCGGCACCGACGCCGACTACTTCATCATCCAGTTCGCCGACCAGCTCGACGCCCTCATCGTCACCAACGACCGCTACAAGGACTACGCCGAGCAGTACCCCTGGGTCACGGAACGCCGCCTCCCGTACATGATCGTCAAGGGCGAGGTCGTCCTCTACGACGAGCAGCAGCCGTAAGGCCGGCCGCCACTTCAGCCGAGAAAGTCTTCGCGTATCGGTGAGAAGATGTCCACCAGGACTACTTCTTCGTCGAGCATCGTCGCGCCGTGCCAGCTCCCGGGCGGGAAGTGCAGAACGTCGCCCGCCTCCGCCACGCGCTGCTCGTCGCCGATGGTGAAGAGGACGCGGCCGCGCTCGACCAGCGTGATCTGCTCGTGCGGGTGCTCGTGCGGGGGCGTGACGACGCGCGGCGCGAAACGCAGGCGGCAGACCATCACCCGCTCGCCGACGATCATCTGCCGTTCGGTGCCGTCGTCCAGAACCTCGACGGGGACGCGCGACCAGTCCGTGTGCTGCGGGTGCGGGCTGATTATTGACTTCGCTTCCATCTATTTTCCTCAGGACTGAGGGCTGCGGACTGAGTGTTAAGAAGAGTCTTAATCTTCACTCAGTCCTCAGTCCTTTTTAGCGTGATGCGCCAGCGCGCGGGCTCGCCCGCCTTCAGGCGGAGTTCGCGCGTTTCGTAAACAAGGTGCAGCGGCACCCCGCCGCGTGCGCCGCGCCCGAGCGCCCCGCCCCCCGCGGCCTGCAAAGAGACCGCCAGCGGCCAGTCCGCCGTCGCCGAGACTTCGAGCGTACCATTATCCGAGACGAGACGGTCGCGCCGCCGACCGCCGTCGAATAATATTTCACTCCGCGCCGCCGTCGCCGGCACGGCCACGCGCCACCGCTTAACCGTCACGTCCGCCGCCGCCTTCAAGCTCTCCTCGCGCGTGAGCGTCGTGCCTTCCAGCCGCCAGACGACCTCGCTCTCGATGCGCGGGTCTTCGAACTGCGCGGACTTGCCGCCCGACACCGCCCAGCGCCGCCAGACCGCGCGCAGGCTCTTGCCGTCCGCCGCGGGCTCTATCTCGTCCGCGCCGTCGGCGGCGACGAGCACGCGCCCGCTCGCGAGTTCGACGAAGGGGACGAGAGCCGGGTAGACCTGCTCGACCGGCGCGGCGAAGCCCGGCAGGCCGTGCGGCGCGGGCAGATAATCAGCCACGCCCGGCTTCGTACCCGTCGTGATTGGAAGTGTGAAGTAGAGCGGGCCGCTTCGGACGAGCCACACGCCCGCCGGACGCTCGCCGCGCCGGAAGAACTCGAAGCGCGCGAGGTCGGGACGTGCGACCGCTACGGGGAACTGCTTCAGGTTCTCTTTCGACAGACCTTCGACGAAGAGCATGTGCGCGAGCGCGGCCTTGCCGAAGAAACCGGTCGTCTGCTGCCACTCGCGGTCGGGCGAGATGTAGCCGTAGTTGCCGCGGCCGAAGGCGAAGACCGAGAGGCGGCGCCCCTTCGGGTCATAGTCGTGCCGCAGCCAACGCCACGCCTGATGGTACACGGCGGCGAGTTGCGCGAGCGGCGCCGGACGGAACTCGGGGTGGCGCGCGAGGAAGGCGACTATCTCAAGCGTGTCGAGGTAAGAGACGACGCCGAGGCTCCGGCCCCACGCGTAGCCGTAGCCGTCGGGTTGGACTAAGTCCCACCAGAGGCGCATCTGCACCTTGAGCGAGGGGCGCAGCGCGTCGAGTATGTCCTGGCGACCCGCGTCCTCGGCCGCGTTCCAGACGAAGCGCGCGTACTCGTTCGAGTAGCGGTCGAAGCGACCCGTCGGCGGCGCGTCGTCGGCGTAGAGATTGCCGTCGGCGAAGGGTCGCGCGGCGCGCGTGACGACGCCGTCGAGGAGCGCACGGTCTTTCAGCAACCCGAGTTGATAGCTGACGCTCGCGATGCGCGCCGCCACCCCGAGGTAGTTCTCGGGCAGGTTGATGACCTTCTGCGCCTTCGCGTCGTAGAAGGCCGACACGTCGAGGAGCTTGCGCCAGCGCGCCCGCTCGTCCTCATTAAGACTCTGCCAGACGGCATTCCTGTCCAAGTCGCGCCCGAAGTGTCGGAGCGCCAGCACGCAGTAGAGCTGCGAGAAACGCGTGCTGCCCAGACGATGTTCGAGCAGCCCTATCTCACCCACCTCGCGCGCGAGGTCGCGGCCCGCGAGCGTGCGCCGGCCCGACATCTCGGCGTACGCCGCGAGCGAGCGCGCCCAGGTGCCCCACGTGTACTCGCCCGTCGAGCCCGCGCCGAGCACACGCCCGGGCGGCGGGTCGAGCGACTTGATGTCCGCGAGGTGCGCGGCCAACTCCGCGCCGAGGAAGTCCTTGACCTCCTCGCCGAGCGCCGCCGCGTCCACCGTCACGGCTTCATTTGAATGCGCCTTCTGCCGCCCGGCCGCGCACGGAGGCGGAGCGAGCAGCGAGAAGGTCAGGAAGAGGAGCAGCGAGGCTTTCAGCATGTTTTAGAAGTCTTCGCCCCGGAGGGGCGTGGATGTTTATAGCTCGACGATTACCCTCAACGCCTGAGCTCCGAAGGAGCGACATGTACATGCCGCCCCTGACGGGGCTCGGGTTCCATTAAAACACGGGGGCTATAAACATCACGCCCCTCCGGGGCTTCACACAAACAGACTCTAGAAAGTGAACTTCATGCCGAGCTGAATCGTGCGCGGCGGGCCGGCCGCGGTCAGCGTGCCGAAGCCGCCGTTGGCGAGATTGACCTCCATGTCGCGGAAGTTCGTCCGGTTGAAGGCGTTGAAGATGTCGCCCTGTAGTTGCAGCCTCAGCTTCTCGGTCAGCCCGATGCGGCGGCGGAACGAGAAGTCCCACACGTGCGAGCCCGGCCCCTCGACCGTGCCGACGCCGGCCGTGCCGCGCCGCGTGTCCGGCGCGTTGGCGAAGGCCGCGCGGTTGATCCATGCGCCCTGACTGCGCTCGCCGTTGGGCAGCAGCACGTCCCCGCCGAGGTAGTCGGCGCGACGGCTCCCCGTCGAGGTGTTGCCGACGACGGTGAAGTACGCGCCCGACTGCAAGCGCGTGATGCCGCTCAACTCATAACCCCCGAACACCGCGCGCAGAAAACCGTTCGCGTGCGCGAGCGTCGGCAGCGTGTAGGTGTAGGTGGCGGCGAAGATGTGGCGGCGGTCGAAGGTCGCCGGGCCGTAGTTGTAGTCGCGGTTGAAGGCGTCCTCGGGGTTGTCGTTGAAGCCGCTGGCGTCGGTCAGAACCTTCGAGAAGGTGTAGCTGAAGGTCGAGCGGAAGCGCCCCGTGCGCTTCGCGGCGAAGAGCTGCATGCCGTGGTAGTTCGAGGTCGAGTCGGACAGGCGCATGCGGATGGCCGAGTAGCCCTTGTAAGGCCGCAGGGCGTTGGTGTCCACGCGCTGCGCGGCGGGCAGCGCGGCGTTGGAGACGAGCGCGGAGAACGACACCTGGTTGATGTCGGGCTGTCTTATCAAATGACGCCCGAGGTTGCCGACGTAGGCCGCTTCGGCGAAGAAGCCCCACGGCAGTTCGCGCTGGACGCTCAGGGAATAGCTCTGCGTGTAGGGCGTGTCGAGGTTCGGGTCGACGGCGTTGATGGTGTCGAACGGCGCAATCGTCGTCGAGCCGCTCGTGATGTTCGAGATGTTCGCGTTCGAGAACTGCGAGCTGGTCACGTAGGGCGGGTTGCCCTCGGACGGGAAGATGAGGTTGCCCTCGACGCGGTCGTAGTAGATGCCGTAGCCGCCGCGGATGGCCGTCTTGTTGTCCTTGAACGGCGAGTAGGCGAAGCCGACGCGCGGCATGAGGTAGTGGTGCCCGTTGTAGAGCCCGCGCGGCGCGCCCGTGGGCACGGAGAGCACGAGCGGGCTGTCGCCGCCAGGCACGCGCCCGAGTTCTTCGGGCGGGACGCCGTCGCCAGCGCGGACGAGGCCGTTGAGCCGGTTGCCGCCCCGCGTCGGGTCGATGGTGCCGTTGGCCAGCACCGTCACCGCCTGCGCCGGGTTGTAGAGCGACGGGTCGAAGTTGGCGAGGTTGTTGGCCTGCGTGTAGAAGGGCGTCCCGTACTGGTAGCGCACCCCCAGCTCAAGGCTGAGCCGCGGCGTCACCTTCCAACTGTCGTTGACGAACGCCTCGGTCTGCGTGAAGCGGAAGAAGCCGACGGGGTCGAGAGACGACTCGCTGTAGGTGCGGAAGTTGCCGAGCAGCGCGTCGGCGAAGGCGTTGCCCGTCGTGCGCGTGTTGCCCGCGGCGTTGAAGGTGACGTTGCCCGCGTAGGTCGTGCGCCCGTTCTGGTCGATGCGGTTGCGGTAGACGAGCGCGCCCGTCTTCAAGGTGTGCGTGCCGCGCACCCACGTCAGGTTGTTGCCGAACATGATGTCGGTCGTCGGCGAGACGAGCGAGCGCGCCGCGCCCGCGAAGCTCGCGAAGCCGTTGATGGTCGTGTCGGGGATGCTGTTCCCGTAGACGCCGCCGCCGGGGAAGAGCTGCGCGTACTGGAAGCCGTAGGTCTCGCGCTTCCAGAAATCGCTGGCCGGCGGGATGTGCTGCGACACGGTGCTGACGTTGGCCTTCGCCTCGTTGATGAGCGTCGGCGTGATGAGCCACGTGTAGGCGACCTGGATGGACGTGCCCGGCCGCGAGCGCGCGCTCGGGATGGTCGGGAGCTGCGAGGTGATGAAGGTGCCGAACGGGTCGATGAGCTGGTTCTCGTCGTGGATGTAGCGGCCGTTGATGTTGTGCGACGAGTTGAAGCGGTAGTCGAGCCGGATGATGTCCTCGCGGTAGTCGAACGGGTTCGGCTGCTGGAAGGTCGCGTTGTTGCCGACGGGAGCGTTGCGGTAGCTCGTCGCCAGCCCGATCATCGTGCGGTAGACGCTGGCGATGGCCGCGCCGTCGGTGGTGATGCCGGCCGGCTGGCCGTTCAGCCGGAGGTTCGCGAGGTTGCGCCCCGGGATGGGCTGCCCGGCCGCGACGCTGGCGCCCGTCGCCGGGTTCACGGCCGTGTAACCCACGGGGACGTTGAGCGTGCCCGTGCGCCCGCTGAAGTCTCCGTTCAACTCCGCCAGCGTCGGCAGCGTGCGGACGACCGGGTTGGCGAGCCGGCGAATCTTCTTCCACTCCTGCCCGCCGAAGAAGAAGAATTTGTCCTTCACGATGGGGCCGCCGAAGCTGTAGCCGAAGTCGTTGTAGCGCAGCGTCGGCCGGACGGGCGCGAAGAAGTTGCGCGCGTCCAGCTTGTCGTTGCGCAGGTACTCAAAGGCCGAGCCGTGGAACTCGTTGCCGCCCGACTTCGTCACGACGTTGACCTGCGCGCCCGAGTTGCGCCCGTACTCGGCCGAGAAGTTCGAGGTCTGGACTTTGACCTCCTGGATGAAGTCGATGCCGACGTTGTTGATCTGGCTGGCGTTGCTGCCCGACTGTAAGTTCGTGCCGCCGTCCACGGTCATGTTCGTCATCTGGCCGCGGTTGCCGTTGATCGACTGCGTGTTGGTGGCGAGGCTCGTCGAAAGCTCCAACTGGTCGTCCGTCGTCTGCGCGACGCCGGGGATGAGCGAGAGCAGTTGGATGTAGTTGCGGCCGTTCAGGGCGAGGTTCTGCACCTGCTGACTGTCGATGACGCGCGCCACCTCGCCCGAGGTGTTGTTGACCGTCTCGCCCAGAGCGGTCGAGACCTGCACGGTCTCCGTCACCTGCCCGGGCTCCAGCGCCATGTCAATCGTCAGGCGCGCGTCGGCCGTCAAGGCCACGCCGCGCTGCTCCGCGCGCTTGAAGCCCTGGCTCTCCGCCGCGACGACGTAAGTCCCCACGGGGAGGTTCGTCACCGTGTAGAAGCCGTCGGCGTCCGCGGTCGCCGTGCGCACGAGGTTCGTCGCGGCGTTCGTCGCCGTGACGCTCGCGCCGGGCACGACCGCGCCCGTGGCGTCGGTGACCGTGCCCGAGATGCGGCCCACAACCGTCTGCGCCCGCGCCGCGGCGGGGCAGAGCGCGAAGGCCGCCAGCAGACAGCAGGAGAGCAGGGCCGCGAGGCGGCGCGACGTGGAACTGAAGACAACCGGCATAACTCTCACCTCCGACGTTGAAGTTCGTGACTGGCCGCGGGCAACACTACGCCGCCGAGCATCAGCGCCGACGCTTGCCCCGAAAAGTTTCTTAACTTCCCTTTTGAAGAGTTACTGACTTCCCTTTTGATCTGCCGTCCCCTTGAAGCGGGGGGACGGGATTCATCGCACCACAGACTTCAGGCCACGCGCGGCGCCGCGAACGTCGGCGCGGCGATGAGCGCCGCTGCCCCGCGCAGGCGCGGCTGCACCTGCACCGGCGACACGCGCATCGGCGTGCTCTCGGCGGAGGCAATCAGGACGCGCTCCGCCAGGGACACACGCACCGTCTCCTCTATCAAGTCCCACGCGGTCGTAATCTCGCCCGCGAGATAGATGCAGTCCGGGTTGAGCGTGTTGACGACGGTCGCGAGCCCGAGCCCGAGGAAACGCGCCGTCGCCTGGATGGCGGCGTTGGCCTTGGCGTCGCCGCCGCGCGCGCGCGCCACGAGGTCGAGCACGTTAAAGGAGTCGCGGCCGGCCTCGTGCAGGGCTTTTGGACTGAGTTTGGACAAATTCCACCCGAAGTAACGCGAGAGGGTGGCGAGGTTCGAGATGTACGCCTCCCAGCACCCCGTCATCCCGCACATGCAGCGCGGCCCGTCCAGGCTCAGAGGCATGTGGCCGAACTCGCCCGCTATGTGGTCGCGCCCGCGCACCAGCTCGCCGCCGACGACCACGCCGACGCCGACGCCGTCCGATACGCTGACGTAGACGAAGCTCTGCGTGGCCGCCGCCTCGCCCCGCTCAAGCCACAGGTGCGCGAGCGAGCAGGCGCGCCCGGAGTTCTCCACCTGCACGGGCAGACCCGTCGAGGCGGCCAACTGGTCGCGTATATCCACGTCGCGCCAGCCGAGCGTCGGCGCGTTCAGCACGCGCCCCGTCCGGTGGTCAACCATGCCGGGGACGACGACGCCGATCCCCTCGCAATTCTCGGCCGCGCCCTGTGTTTTCAACATTCTACGGACGCGCGCCGACAAATCTTTGACGAACTGCGGCAGCGCGAAGGTCGTGTCGTAAATCTCCAGCGCGAGCTGGCGGCCCGAGAAGTCGGACAGCATGACGTAGGTCTTGCTGAAGCGCACGTCAACGGCGACGGCCAGGCGATCCCGCGTCCGTATGTGCAGGAAGGTCGGCTTCCGGCCGCGCGTCACCTCGCCGGTCGCGCCCTCGTAGATGAGCCCCTGCTCAATCAACTCCTGCACGAGCACGCTCACGACGCCGCGCGTGACGCTCATGCGGCGCGCGAGGTCGGCGCGTGAGATGGGCTGGTGCTCGCGGATGAGGTTGAGCGCGATCCGGCGGTTGATATCCCGCGAGGTCGTCCGCGTGGCCACCTTGAAGTCGTGCGTGTTGATTTTTCTCATGCGGTGCGACGCGCCATTTGTTCGAAGTTTGGACAAAATATCCCTGCGCGCGATTCCTGTCAAGAAATATTTTTACGGCGCGCCCCGGCCGCGGTCCTTCGGGGGCGTGAGCATGCACCCGCCCGCCCCTCCCTGTACCCCTTGCCTTTTTACTTTTGCCTCGACTTTGTTGTAGCCTCATCGCGCCCCGCGCCCGCACGGCCGAAGACTCCCCGCAAGGCCCCTCGGCGCCACAGGTGAAAAGGATGCTGATTGCACTCGGCTCGGCGCGCCCGGCCAAGATCATGGCGCTGCGCGCGGCCTGCGCGCGCGTCGCGGAGGTGGACGCGCGCTGGCGGCAGGCGGAGTTGGTCGCGCGCCCCGTCGAGACGGGGGTGCCGCGGATGCCGCTCAACGACACGCAGCTCATGCGCGGCGCGCGCAACCGCGCCGAGGCCGTGCGCGAATTGCTCGAAGCGGAGCGCAGCCCGGCCGACTTCTACGTCGGGCTCGAAGGCGGTTTCCACTCGATCACGTTCGACGGCGCGCGGCGGACGTTCCTGCACGGCTGGGCCTACGTCTCGGACGGCGCGAGCGGCTACTTCGGGCACGCGCCGGCCGTCACCGTGCCGCCCTCAATCGCCGCGCGCGTTGAGCAGACGGGGCGCGAGCTGGGCGAGGTCGTCGACGAGGTCGCGGGTCAGACGGACGTGCGGAGCCGGCAGGGCGCGTGGGGCGTGCTCTCGCGGGGGCTTTTGACGCGCGCGATGAGCTTCGAGACGGCGCTCGTCGCCGCCTTCGCGCCGTTCTACAACGCGCGGCTGTACGAGTGAGATTCGGTGAAAGGTTTTTAGAGAAGGATGGTCGAGAGACTCACAGCGGAAGGTAATGACGAGCACCTCGTCAAGGCCGGGCAGAACACGACGGGCTGGATCGAGGTCATCGCCGGCTCGATGTTCTCGGGCAAGTCGGAGGAGCTGATTCGGCGGCTGCGTCGCGCGAGAATCGCGCGCCTCAAGGTGCAGGTCTTCAAGCCCGAGATCGACGTGCGCTACTCGCGCGACCACATCGTCTCGCACTCCGAGATGCGCCACGAGTCGTGCGCCGTCCGCACCGCCAGAGAGATTCTGGAGCTGGTAGACCCGGCCACGGAGGTCGTCGGCATTGACGAGGGGCAGTTCTTCGACAACGACATCGTGGACGTGGTCAACACGCTGGCGGGGCGCGGCGTGCGCGTCATCGTCGCCGGACTCGACCAGGACTACACGGGCCGGCCCTTCGAGCCGATGCCGCAACTGCTCGCCGTCGCCGAGTACATCACCAAGACGCACGCCATCTGCGTCCGCTGCGGCCAGCCCGCCAACTACTCGCAGCGCATCGTCGAGGTCGAGGGCCAGGTCGTCGTCGGCGCCTCAGACACCTACGAGGCGCGCTGCCGCCGCTGCTTCGTCCCCCACGCCGACGCCCCCACACGCCACGAAGACTGAAGCGCCGGGTTGAGACGGCGGCCTCGGGGCTGCGGGTCTGCGAGGCGTCACACGATGCCCGTGCACTGGCAATACTGCTCGCCCAGCTTCTGCCCGATGCACTGACACGTGGCGCATTGTGCCTTCCTCAGACACTCCTGTGAGGAGCCGCACGAATCAATGATGGCCTTCCCCACGTTGAAGCACCCCTCGTCGAAGGGGGCATCTTTGTAGCAGCAGACCCCGACCCCGCCCGGGATGTCGCACGTGTAGCAACCGTTCGCGTTCAACTGGGTTCCGCCCTCGCCCCCCGTGCCCGCCGTCTCCTGATCGCCCACCTGCCGCTGAACCTGCGGGCTCGTGAGTGACGCGCCGACGCCCTGCGCGCCGACGCCCGACGACCCTCCGAGCGACGACTCTTGAGCGCCCTGCTGTATTACGTGGACGAGTTCGTGGGCGAGGAGTGACTTGCCGGAAGGCGTGTGTGGTTCGAACGTCTCGCCGAAGACGATGTGGCGGCCGACGGTGTAGGCGCGTGCGCCGAGCGTCTGCGCCGAACGCGAAGCCGCCGCGTCGGTGTGCACACGCACGCGGCCGAAGTCGTGCCCGAAGCGCGGCTCGAAAAAAGCCCTCGTCGCCGAGTCCATCGGCTGACCGGGCGAGCCCAACACTTCGTCCACCGACGAAGGGACCACAGACCCGGCCGCGTTGTTCGACCGCGCGCGCATGACGTGCTTGTGCTCGCCCTCCTGCCCCGCCGACTTGCACTTCGAGCAATCCCCGCCGCAGGCGCAGGCGCGCTGGAGCCGCGCGTCGGGCGCGCGCATCACTTGGGCCGCGACGCGGTCGGCCTCCTGCTCGTACTCGTCCCCGGGGGTGCTGACCTTCAGCTTCGTCTGCGGCCCCGGCGGCGCGGCGCGCAACGGCGTCAGGCCGAAATCGTGGGTGAGGCGACTCGGCGCGGGCGCCGACGTGTTCGAGTTTGTGCTGTCGAATGAGGCGCGCGGCGGTGGTTGTTTCCGCTGCTGTGTAAAGGCGAACATCTCAGTTCCCTCCTTCAAAACGTCGTCGCCCGGCGCGTCGAAGACAGGGGACGCGGCCGGCCTTCAGACCGGCCTGTCTTCGACGACCGTGACGAAGACTCTGCTCGATGAGAGCCGTTGCCGGGTTTGGGCGACCGCCAGAATATCTTATTCAACTACCGGCGCAAAGAGATTATTCGCCCCGGCGGACGAGCGAACGGCGGATTGGCGCGTGCGATCAGGTCGGGCGGCTTTCACTCTGACTCGGATGTGTCTTTGACGCCTTGCGGGGGCGTGGGTTCGAGTTCTTCGGCGAGGCGCGTCCAGACTTCGGCGAATTTTTCTACGTCTTGGCGGGTGTGTTCGAGGACGCGGCGGCTGTCCATGTAGGCGGCCCAGTGGGGGGTGTTGACGAGCGCCTCCTGCGTGTCGTCGCCGAGGGTTGCGGCCATCAGCGCGACGAGGTCCTGGGTGACGCGCGTGTGTTCGAGGAGCGCCTGGATGATGGTGTAGGCCAGCCGCGCCTGCTCGTAGGCGAGGTTGCCGGGGCCGGCGGGTTGTTGTTCGGTCTCGCCGCTCATCAACCCGGCTCCCCCGCGCCTGTCTGTTCGTCCGTGGCTTGCGCGTACCAGCTCCCGCGGACGAGCGGCAGTTCGGCGACGTGCGCGGCGCAGACCTCGGTCTCGCCGGAGAAGATTTTCAGCTCGGTGCCGGGCGCGAGGAAGTCGTACTTGACGAGCGCGAGCGCGACGCGGGCGTGCAGGCGCGGCGAGAAGACGGCGGAGGTGATGCGGCCGGCCTCGCGCCCCGAGGCGGGGTCGCGCAGGCGCGCGTCCGGGGGCGGCTCGGCGTCGTGTTCGAAGAGGATGCCGGCGAGGCGCTTGGCGACGTGGCCGCGCCAGTGTATACGCGCGATGATCTCCTGCCCCGCGTAGCAGCCCTTCGTGTAGCTGACCGCCTCTGCCTCGTCCACCACTTCGAGCACGACGTTCGCGTCCGAGGCGTCAATGCCGTAGCGAGGCAGTCCGGCCTCGACGCGCAGAACCTCAAGCGCCTCGTGCCCGGCGGGTCGCGCCCCGGCCGCGGCGAGCGCGTCCCAGAGCGATTCCGCGTCGGCCGCGTCTACGAACAGGTCGAAGCCGTCTTCAGAAGTGTGCGTCGCGCGGATGATTGTGACTTCGCCTCCGCCGAACGGCGCGCGTGTGACGCGGCCCCGGGCGGTCGTCGCCGCGTCTTCACCTAGTGCGGACGCGACGAACTCGGCCGCGCGCGCGCCCTGGACGGAGAGCAGGGCGGTCTCCGCGGTCAAGTCCTGGACGCGGAAGTCGCCCGCGAGGGTGAAGCGCCCGAGGTGCTTGAGGACGGCCGGGTAGGTCGCGGCTTCGGTGTCGAAGAGGAAGGCGCCGCCGCGGCGCAGGATGCGCGTCGAGGCGAGGAGCCGCCCCTGCGGGTTCGGGAAGGCCGCGTGCATCCACGCGCCCTCTGCGAGCCCCGCCACGTCGTTCGTCAGCATGCCGTTCAGGAACTGCACGGCCTCGCCGCCCGACACCTCGACCCGCCCGCGCGACGAGAGGTCGAAGAGACCCGCGCCGCCCGCGCGGACGGCCTCGTACTCCTCGGCCCCGCCGGAGTAAGCGGCCGGCACGACGCACCCGTCCTGCTCGACGAACCGCGCGCCCGCGCGCCGGTGCGACTCTTCGAGCGGCGAATGCCGCAACGCCGCCTGACTTTCTACTGCTTCAGACATTCACTGGAAAGTGATGAGTGATGAGTGATAAGTGATAAGAAGAAAACAACGGGCCTTGTTCCTTCTCATCACTCATCACTCATCACTCCTTATTTAAGCTTCTCAAGCTCGGCGCGGAGCGTGTCGTAGTCCTTCTTGTCGCCGGCCTTGAAAGCAGGGTTGACGTAGCGGACGACGCCGTCCTTGTCGATGAGGTAGATGGTGCGCTTGTTCATGCCGTACTGCTCCATGTAGCTGTCGTACGCGCGCGCGACGCGGTGGTCGTGGTCGGAGAGCAGCGGGAACGGGAGCTTGTGGTGCTTCGCCCACTCGTGGTGCGAGAAGACGTAGTCGCCGCTGATGCCAAGCACCGTCGCGTTGAGCTTGCCGAACTCCATGAAGGTGTCGCGGAAGGTGCAGACTTCGGCCGTGCAGCCGCCCGACCAGTCGGCCGGGTAGAAGGCCAGAATCACGTTCTTGCCGCGCAAGCCGGAGAGAGACATCTGATCCTCGGGCTTCATAAAAATCTTCTCCTGCGTCGCGTAAGGGAGCTTGAAGTCGGGCGCGGCCTCGCCCACCTTCGGCGGCGCAGCCGGCGCGGCCTTCGGCGCGTCCGCGCTCGCCCCTGCCCTCTCGCCCGACGCCGCGCCCGCGGCCTTCTTCTCCGAAGCCCTCGCCCCGTCCGCCGACTGCGTCTGCGCGACGCTGGCGACCGCGGCCGCGAAGACGAGCGCCGCCGCGCAGGCGACCGCCAGTCCTCTCATCTGTCCGACCCTCTTGCCATGAGTTCTGTTCGACATGATTTTAACCTCCGCGCCTCTTCAAACGGCGGCCGCGCGCGGCGCACCCTGGGCGAGGGAGAGTGCGCGCACGACCGACTGGTAGTCTTCGAGCTGCTGCGGCTCGCGACGGTGCGAGGCGAGCACCTGCGGGCTCGGGTGGTAGAGCGGCACGAGCAGCCGCCCGCGCCACACGTGAACTTGTCCGACGTTCTCCTTGAGCGTGAACGGATGATACTCGACGGCCCGGAGGGCGGCAAGCGCCACCGCCCCGAGGGTGACGACCACGCGCGGGTCGATCACTTCGACCTGCCGGCGCAGGAAGTCGGAGCAGTTCGACACCTCTGCGCGCGTCGGCTTGCGGTTCGCGCCCGTCTCGCTCCGCGGGTTGCAGAGCGCGGAGTTGGTGATGAAGAT
>JBEVJD010000317.1:0-6170 GCA_040510435.1 Pyrinomonadaceae bacterium
AGTGGGGGCTGCCGGTCTTAATCATGCCGCTGAGCCTCTTCGTCGCCTTCATGCAGACCTTCATCTTCGTGCTGCTGTCGATTCTCTACATCAGCGAGGTCTCGCACCACCACGACGAGCACGAGGGGCACGATCACGAGCACGACGGGCACGGGCACTCGCAGGAGTTGACGACCGAGGCGGGCGGCGTAATGACGCTGCCGTCGCACACGTAAGATTTTTTCGCGGTTTTATACTTTCGGCTTAACAAAGCAGGCGTCCGGCGGGGCGGCGAGCGCGACCGAAGCGCGCGCACGTCGGGGCGCGAGGTTTAACCAGACGGCTCGGGGCGAGCGGGAGGGACGACAGGTCGGGGACGTTCGAGGGCGGCGCGAGGTTGTCGGGCTCGTAAAAGTTGTGAGAGCCCGGGGCGTGCCGAGATCGCTGGAGCGCCGTTGTAAGAGGGGCGGCGGATACCGGGTCAAGGCGAAATAATAGAAGCGCGTCGCGCCCGATGTCCTCCTTCAGTCCTTCCACCTCCGAAGGCCCGGGCCGGAAGTCACAGGAGAGAACATATGCAGAAACTGAGAATGGCCTTCTTCGCAATCGTCGGCGTGCTCGCCATGGCGGCGCCGACCCTGGCGCAGACTGCGGCGGCCGACAACGTCGAGTCGGTCAACAAGTACAAGGCGATTGCGGCGGGGCTCGGCTTCGCGCTGGCGGCGGCGCTGGCGGCCATCGGCCAGTCGCGCGTCGCGGCGGCGGCGGCCGAGGGCGTGGCCCGCAACCCGGGCGCGGGCGCCCGCATCCAGACGCTGATGATCCTCGGCCTCGTCTTCATCGAGACGCTGGTGCTGTTCACGCTCGTCATCGTCTTCGCCAAGCTGTAAAGCGAGCTTATTGAACAGAGCCGCGAGCCGTAGCGAGCGGGTGCGGGTGACTTCATCAAGTGTTTCCGAAGTCACCCGCACCCGCTCATTACCGCTCGCGGCTCTGTTTTATGGCCTGATGTGCGGCGCGGATGACGGGGTCAATCGTCGGCGCGAAGGGCGGAGCGTAGGCGAGGTCGAGGCGCTCCACGTCTTCCAGTTTCATCCCCGCGTGGAGCGCCGCGGCGAAGACGTTGGCGCGCTGCACGACGCCCTCGCGCCCCACCAACTGCGCGCCGAGCAGGCGACCCCGCGCGTCCGCGACGACGCGCGTGTGGAGCTTCGACCCGCCGGGGTAGTAACCTGCGCGCGTGTGCGAATCGCTCTCGACCTCCGACGCGTCGAAGCCCGCCTCCAGCGCCTCTTCCAGAGAGAGCCCCGTGCGCGCGACCTCCAGCCCGAAGACCTTGACGGCGTTCGTCCCGACGACGCCCGCGTAGCGCGCCTCGGGCGAAGAGTCGCGCCCGGCGGCGTTGGTGCCCGCGACCCAGCCCTGCCGCACGGCCGGCTGCCCCAGCGGGTGCCACACGCGCCGGCCCGAGACAAGGTTTAGCACCTCGCAGCAGTCGCCCGCGGCGTAGACGCCGGGCGCGCTCGTCCGCTGCCGCTCGTCGGTGCGGACGGCGCCGCTCTCGCCGACCTCTATCCCGGCCGCGACGGCCAACGCCACCTCCGGGCGCACGCCGACGCCGATTGAGACCACGTCCGCCTCGAACACGCGCCCCGATTCCGTCAACACGCGCGCGACTCGACCCGCCGCGCCCTCGAACGCCGAGACGCGCTCGCCGAACAAGACCTCGACGCCGCCCGCGCGCAGCTCGTCCGCTACACGGTCGCGCGCGCGTCCCCCGAGCGCGCCCATCACGCGTTCGGAAGCCTCGACGAGCGTCGTGCGCAGGCCGCGCGCCCGGAAAGCCTCGGCCATCTCAAGCCCGATGTAGCCCGCGCCGACGACTACGCCTGCGCGCGGCCGCGCCTCCTCGAAGTAACGAAGCAGACGCCTCCCGTCGCGCATGTGGCGCAGCACGAAGACGCCTTCAAGGTCGTGGCCCGGGAGCGGCGGGCAGACGGCGGCGGCGCCGGTCGCCAGCACCAGCGAGTCGTAACCGACCTCGCGCTCGCCCTCAGGCCCGCGCACGCGCACGACCGACTTCGAGGGGAGCAACTCGACGGCCTCGCAGTTGAGTCTGACTTCGATGGAGTGACGCTCGCGGAAGTATTCGGGCGTGTGGAGGACGAGCGCCTCGGGCGAGTCGATGAGCCCCGCGACGACGTAAGGGAGGCCGCAGGCCCCGTAAGAGATGTCGGCCGTGCGCTCGAAGACGGTGACGGGCAGGTCGGGCGCGTTGCGCCGCGCCTCCATCGCCGCCGCGAGCCCGGCCGCGACGCCGCCGACGATGACCAGTCCTTCCTTATCCAAGAGCGCCGCCGAAAGATTTATGCCGGATGGGAAAGCACTTGCAGCTTAATCGAGACGAACGTCGAAGGCAAAAGGCCGCGGCGCCCGCTCAGAAGAGCGAGCCCGTGATGTTGTACTTGAGGAGGCCGAGGAAGATGAGGGTGACGAAGACGACGGCGACGTTGAGGATGAAGAGGCCGGAGGGCCGGTCGGTGCGCCCCTGCCGGTAGAGCTTGAGGGTGCTGGTGACGAGGATGAGGAGCAGGATGGCGAGGTCGAAGGCGAGCGATTGGCCGCGCGTCATCCAGTTGCTCACGGCGCCGGAGGAGTCGAACTGGACGGCCAGCCGCTCGGGTATTCTCTCCCACAGCAGCAGGTGCGCCGAGAGAATCAGCGGCAGGGAGAGCCAGGGCAGGAGCAGCAACAGTCTCGTGGTCGTCGCTTTCATGTGTGTCGTACGGCTCGCGGCTCCTCGGCGGCGGCGGGCGGCTTTAACGCTTCCGCTCAAGCAGGATGCCGAACTCTTCCGAGACTATGCCCTCGCGCCCCTTGTCGGGCTTCGTCAACTTGTACTTGTCGGCGTCGAAGAGGGCGAGGACGACGAAGCCTTCGGCCGCCAGACGGTTCAGCTCCTTCTGCGCGTCTGCGGAGGCGGGGGCGAAGTCGGTCAGCATGAGCCGTTCGGCGTCGTTGCCGCGCGTCTGGAGCCCGAACCTCAAGACCCTGTACTCGCGCCGCGCGCCCGCGCCCTGCTCGAAGATGAGAGCGCGCCGCGCGCCGTTTGCGTCCGGGTAGGTCGCGCGGAAGACGGCGCCGCTTTCTTGCAGCCCTGCAAGCTCCTTCTCGAACTCCTTCTTCGAACTCTTCAGCCAGACGTAGCCGAGCGGCGCGGTCGCGCCCGGGCGCCGGTACATCACCGCTATCTCGTAGTTCACGAGCGCGAGCCTGAAGCCCTGCCGCGCCAGCTCGTTGACCTTCTTCGGCAGCTCGTCCTGCTCCCAGAAGTTGGAGGAGCGGACGACGCGCACCTCCGTGCCGGCCTCGGCGAGCGCGGGCTCGGGCGTCTCGCGTTCGAGCAGCATCTCGTACTTCGAGAGGAGGTGGGCGGGGTAGAAACCTTCGGCGCGCTTCTCACTGACGGCCGCCGTCATGGCCTCTTCGGGGGACTGCCCCCTGGCGCGCGTCCCGCCGCGCCCGGCGTCAATGTACGTGCGCTCGCGCGGCGACTCGTCGCCCTTCCGCCTCTCGAAGAGGAAGAAGTCTCTGTACTCGCAGCGTTCGGGGTTGAGGGGGGAGCAGTAGCCGTAGAGGAGCGAGTGCGCGGCGAGGCGGAAGCCGATTCTCGCCAACTGCGCGTACGTGCCGGGGAAGCCCCGCTTGAAGTGCGCGAGGTTCGAGCCCGTCTCCGTCCACGCGTACTCGAACTGTTGTTTGTCGAGCGCGACGACGGCCGGGTCGCCCTTCAGCGAGGTGACGACCCTGTACCCTTCGGCGCCGGCGCGGTTCAGCCCCTCGACGTAGTTGTCGAAGGCCGAGCGCCGGGCCAACATCAGCTCGTCGGCGTCGCGGTAACTAAACCCGCCGTTATAGCGCGTGGCGAAGACCAGCCTGTACTTCTCGGCGTTCGGGTCGGGGACGAACTTCGGCCCTTCTGTCTTCGGCGTGGGCTCGGCCTCGGGCGCCGGGGTCGGCCTCGTGATGAGGCGCCCGGACTGCGCGGGCGCTCGGGTCGAGAGCGCGGCCGCGAGCAGGGCGGCCGCGGCGAAGCAGAGCCAACTGACTTGAAGCGCTGTACCTCTCTTCATGTTCGGGACTCGCGGGCCGACTCGAAAGAGTCAGGCAGGCCGCTCGTAGACGGAGACGTGCTTCTCGCTCTTCGCGTCGAACGCGCCGCGCCGCCAGTCGCCCCAGCGCGCGCGCAGGCGCAGACCCGTCAGCCGCGCCATCAAGTCCAACTCCGAGGGCCACGCGTAACGCACCTCGACGGGGAAGACGCGCGTGCCGCCGTCGTTGAAGACGACGTGCCGGCTCCTGAGCTTCTGCCCGACGGGGTCGTGCTCGAAGACTCTGATCCCGACCCTGTCGTCCGTCATGTGCAGGAGGCGGACGCCGCGCCCCGCGCTCAACTGCGCGAGGTCTGGGACGAAGGCTTCGACGACGAAGGCGCCGCCCGGCGCGAGCCGCGCCGCGACGTTGCGGACACAACGCACCTGCTCCTCCTGCGTCTGGAGCGCGAAGAGGGTGTTGTAGACGACGTAGACGAGCGAGAACTCGCCCTCGACAGACACCTCTGCGAAGTCGCCCATCGTCACCGGCAGAGCCTCGCCGCCCGGCTTGGCCCGCAGCGCCGCCACCATCTCCGCCGACGCGTCAATGCCGACGACATCCACGCCCCTCGCCGCCAGCGGCAGCGCCACCGTCCCCGTGCCTATGCCTAACTCAAGCACGCGCCCGCCGCCCGCCAACTCCGCCAACACGTCCACGGCCGCCTCGTCGAAATACCCGAACCACTGGTCGTACACGTCCGCGCAGCGCTGGTTGTATGTCTCCTCCACTTTATCTTCCATAGGCACAGGGTGACGTTAGAGTTTAGCAGGGGCTAAGGCTTTCAGGATTGATGCGGCCGCCGCCTCGCCGCCGCGGACGCAGTCGGGGAGGCCGGCGCCTTCGTAGGCGTTGCCGCAGAGGGCGAGGGCGGGGAGGCGGCCGGCCGCGTCGCGTATGCGCCGGACGCGCGCGGTGTGGCCGAGGTGGTACTGCGCCATTGAGCGCGGCCAACGTTCGACGTGCGCGAAGATGGGCGGCGCCTCGACGCCGAGCAGGTCGCGCAGGTCGCGGCGGACGGCCGCCGTCATGCGCTCCTCGTCAAGCGCGAACATGTCCGGCTGGAGCGCGCCGCCGACGAAGGCGCGCAGCAGGGCGTGACCCTGGGGCGCGCGGGAGGGGAACTTGACGCTGCTGAAGGTGCAGGCCAGCGTCGCGCGGCGCTCGATGAAGGGGACGACGAAGCCGAAGCCGTCGAGCGGGTGCGGGATGTCTGCGCGCCTGTAGGCGAGGTTGACCGTCGCGGTCGAGGCGTAGGGGATGGCGTCAAGCTCTTCGGCCAGCGCGTCGTCCGAGTCGCGCAGCAGTCGCGCCGCGGCGTAGGCTGGGAGCGCGAGGCAGACGGCGTCGGCGTCTATCGTCTCGCCCGCATCGGTCGTCAAAGTCCAGCGGCGCGCGCCGCCGAAGGGGCGCAGCGACGTGACCTTCGTGTTCAGCCGGGCGCAAGCGTCGGGCAGTCGCGCGGCCAGCGCGTCGGTGAGCACCTGCACGCCCTCGTCGAAGGAGACGAAGAGGCTGTAGCGGGCGCCGCTCGCGCCGCGGCCGTGGCGCGCGTCCGAGCCGGCGCGGCGGCCCGCCCTCCACATCGCGAGGATGAGGCTGCGGTCTCTGCGCTCCATCTCAAGGAAGCGCGGCATCGTGGCGCGTAAGGAAAGGACTTCCGGGTCGGCCGTGTAGATGCCGCCGACCATCGGCTGCGCCATGCGCTCAAGCGCCTCGCGTCCCAGGCGTCGGCGGACGAAGTCTGCGAGGCTCTCGTCGTCGCGCCCGTTCGCGCCCCTGCGCCGCGGGAGCAGGAGGTCGAGCGCCATGCGCGCCTTGCCGCGCCAGGTGAAGATGTCCGTCGTGAGGAAGGGGAGCATGCGCGAGGGCGCGAGTAGTTGGAAGCCTTCGGGCGTCGGCCGCAGGCGGCCCCCGCGCACGACGAAGCTGCGCCGGTGCTGCTCGTTCGTCCCCGTAATGCGTCCGGCGAGGCCGATGCGCTTCGCGAGTTCGAGCGCCTCGGGCTTCTCGGAGATGAAGGAGTCGGGCCCGCCCTC
>JBEVJD010000318.1:0-3772 GCA_040510435.1 Pyrinomonadaceae bacterium
ATTATCCGTTCCAAGTCCGTGCCTGCCTGAACGGCCGTGTCGTGAAGAAAATGTCGGGGCGGCAAAAAGATTTCCAAAGATTTATGCGGCCGCGCTGCGCTCTGCACATATAATCCTCACCAACCTCGCTCACCAACCTCGCTCGCCCCCGGCGCGAGTCCGCCGCACCTCGACCGCTTGAAAAGGGAGGACGATATGAGAGCACCCACCGCACGTCTTGGCCGCACGCCCTTACTCACATTCGCATTGTTGTCGGCCGCGGTCCTACTGGCCACGACCCTTTGGTCGAACCGCAACGCGCCCGCGCCCCCGGCATCGCAGGCGCCCCACGAGCGTGTGCGCGAAGCCTACGGCCGCATCCCGATGAGCTTCGAGGCTAACCGCGGCCAGACCGACGCCTCGGTCAACTTCCTCGCGCGCGGCGCCGGCTACACGTTCTTCCTGAAGCCGACCGAGGCCGTCTTCGTCTTGCCGAATGCGGATTCCGGCGTGGAGGATGAAGGGGCCGCGGAGCGTTCGTTAACAACAACCTCCTCGCCGAAAACGGAGGCCGTGCGTTCAAAGGTCGTCCCGCGGCCGAAGGTGCTGCGCATGAGGCTGGTCGGGGCGGACGCATCCGCCCCAGCCAAGGGCTTGGGTGAGTTGGCGGGTAAGATGAACTACCTCGTCGGCGACGACTCGTCGCAGTGGCGCACCGGCGTGCCGACCTTCGGGCGCGTGCGCTACGCGGAAGTTTACCCGGGCGTGGACGTGGTCTACTACGGCAACCAGCGCCAGTTGGAGTACGACTTTTACGTCGCGCCGGGCAGTGACCCGCGCTCGGTGAGCCTCACGTTCGACGGCGCGGACAGGGTCGAAGTGGATGGGCGCGGTGACCTGCTGCTGACTTTGGGCGAGACGGTCGTGCGTCAGCTGAAGCCCTTCATCTACCAGGAGGTGGCGGGCGCGCGGCGTGAGGTTGAGGCCGGCTACGAGGTCGGCGCGGACGGCCGCGTCCGGTTCGCGGTCGGTGAATACGACCGGGGGCTCCCGCTCGTCATCGACCCGGTTCTGGTCTACTCCACCCGCTTCGGCGGCAGCTCAGCCTCCGACATCGCCATCGACTCCGAGGGCAACGCCTATGTCACAGGCGTCGCCTTCTCGACCGACTTCCCCACGGTCAACCCGTTGCAGGCGACGATAGGCGGCGGCAGCATCGACGCTTTCGTGGCGAAGATCAACGCGGCCGGCTCGGCACTCGTCTATTCGACCTACCTCGGCGGCGGCGATAACGACGCGGCGTCCGACATCGCGGTGGACTCGGCCGGCAACGCCTACATCGCAGGCGGCACCACCTCGACCAACTTCCCCACGGCCAACGCCTTCCAGAATGCGTATGCCGGCGGCGAAGGCGACGCCTTCGTGGCGAAGATCAACGCGGCCGGCTCCGCACTCGTTTATGCGACCTACCTCGGCGGTAGCGGTTCTGACTTTAACTTGGGTATCGCTGTCGATTTGGCCGGCAACGCTTACGTCACCGGGCGGACGGTCTCGGCCGACTTTCCCACGGCCAACGCCCTGCAACACGCGCCCGGCGGCGGCGACATACAGAACGCCTTTCTGACGAAGTTCAACGCCGCGGGCTCGGCGCTCGTTTACTCGACCTACCTCGGGGGCAACAGCGACGAGAACGGCTACGGCATCGCGGTCGATTCAGCGGGCAACGCTTACGTCACCGGCTCCACGTATTCGACCGACTTCCCCACCGTCAACCCGATTCAAGCCGCGAAGGCCGGCAGCGGCAGGGACGCCTTCGTGACGAAGATGAACGCGGCCGGCTCGGCACTCGTCTATTCCACGTACCTCGGCGGCTCGGACGAAGATCAGGCGGAGGACGTGGCGGTCGATTCCGCGGGCAACGCCTACGTCACCGGCTACACGGCCTCGGCCGACTTCCCCACGGCCAACCCCTTCCAGAGTGGTTTTGACGGTGGCTCGACCGACGTATTCCTGACGAAGCTCAACGCGGCCGGGTCGGTGCTGGCCTACTCGACCTTGCTCGGCGGCAGCGAAGGCGAGGCCGGCTTCGGCGTCGCGGTGGATTCGGCGGGCAACGCCTACGTCGCCGGGTTCACCTATTCCGCTAACGACTTTCCGACCGCCAACGCCCTTCGATGTACGGACGCTAGCGCCCCGGATGCCTTCGTCGCGAAGTTCAACGCCGCGGGCACCGGGCTGGTCTACTCGACCTACCTGGGCGGCGACAGAGCGAATGGCTTGGCGGTTGACTCCGCGGGCAACGCTTACGTGACGCTCGGTGGCCCTCCCGGCTTCCCGACCCTCGTCATCGGAGGCGCTGGCAGCGGCCCCGTCGTGATGAAGATCGGCGATGCCTCGACCGCGCCCGTCTCGCTGCTCCAGTTCACGCAGACGGCGCCCAGTGTGCAGGAGGACGTGACCTCCCTGACACTTACCGTCCAGCGCACGGGCGACACCAGCGGCGCCGTCACGGTGGATTACGCGACCGCCGACGTCTCGGCCCGCGAGCGCTCCGACTACACGACCGCCGCCGGCACGTTACGCTTCGCCCCGGGCGAGACGGCCAAGACCATCGACCTGCTCGTCAACGAGGACTCCTTCGCCTTCTCCTTCATGGAAAGGGACGAGACCTTCACCGTCTCGCTCTCGAATGCGACGGGCGGGGCGACGCTCGCGTGCCTGACGGCGACGGCCACCGTCGAGATCAGGAATGACGGGACGGAGCCCACGACGAATGTCATCGACGACCCAGCCACCTTCGTCGGCACGCACTACCACGACTTCCTCAACCGGCAGGCGGACGCGCCGGGACTCAACTTCTGGACCGGGCAGATCACGCCCTGCGGCGCGGACGCCGCCTGCATTGACCGCGCGCGCACGGCCGTCTCGACGGCCTTCTCCCTCTCCATCGAGTTCCAGCAGACCGGCTTCTACGTCTTCCGCTTCTACAAGGCGTCGTTCACCGACTCTGCCGGTCGCCCGCGCGGGATGCCGCGCTACCGCGAGTTCCTGCGCGACGCGAAGGAGGTCGGGCGCGGCGTCGTGGTCAACGAGGTGGGCTGGGAGCAACTGCTTGAGGCGAACAAGCAGGAGTTCGCCCAGCACTGGGTGCAGCGGGCTGACTTCATCGCCGAATTCCCCTTGAACATGACGGCCGACGACTACATCAACCAGCTCTTCGCCCGCTCCGGAGTGGCGCCGACGCCCGCCGAGTTCAACGTCGCCTTCGAGGGCTACAGCAACTCGGTCGAGGGGCGGGCCAATGCGCTCCGGCGGGTCATCGAGTCGGGGTCGGTCTACAACGGGCAGTTCAACGCGGGCTTCGTGCTCTCACAGTACGTCGGCTACCTGCGGCGCAACCCGAACGACGTGCCCGACACCGACTACACCGGCTTCGACTTCTGGCTCGCCAAGCTCGACGGCTTCAGCCAGCCCGGCGAGGATGTGCGCGACGAGCAGACGGCACTGGCGCGCGTCAACCGTGCCGAGATGGTCCGCGCCTTCATCCGCTCGCTCGAATACCGCGGCAGGTTTGGGCAGTAGCTAATAACCGAAGATAAACGGAAAGGCCGCCGGGCGTCTCTTATCCGGCGGCCTCTCCCCTTCCTCATATCCCCGAAAACCATACTTAGCTTTCGCCCGAATAAGCTCACCGTTGTCCCCATCGGTGACACCCGCCCTCCCCTGCTAAGGTGGCTCGCACACCTTCAGGAGGGGCACCATGAGCACTACCGTTAGACACTTCTCGCCGCGC
>JBEVJD010000319.1:0-21166 GCA_040510435.1 Pyrinomonadaceae bacterium
ACGATGTGCTTGTACTCCGCCGCGTCAATGTTCTTCCGCAGCTTGTCCGCC
Organism: Pyrinomonadaceae bacterium; assembly: GCA_040510435.1. GTDB lineage: Bacteria > Acidobacteriota > Blastocatellia > Pyrinomonadales > Pyrinomonadaceae > QHXN01. Next base: position 52 of record JBEVJD010000319.1, read on the forward strand.
GCTTTCCAGAGCTTCTTTTCCAGCGACTCTTCCTGTTCAGCTTTTGCCGTTTTAGCCATAGCAATTCATTCTGGAGATTCAAGTTGAGAATAGCGAGTATAGAGGTTGAAGTTAGAGAGTGGCGGGCAGGCGCCGTCCTGTGGCTTTACTCATATATAGCGGGTTGCAGACGGGTGCGACTCTAACAGACCCGCGAGCGGTAGCGAGCGGGTGTGTGCTGCGATGTGCAGGCTGCTCGATGACACTCCGACCCGCTCGCTACCGCTCGCGGTTCTGTTCGGGCCGTCCGCGGCGCCGGTCGCATCCAACCGCAAATCGCTACAGGTCGGGCAACGAGATAATATGCCAAACTCTTATTAACTGGAAAGTAACCTGCTTACAGCACCAATTATAGCGACTTGCATTTGACTGCGACTATTGGTCATCCCGTTTAGAGGCGGGCATAGCCCGCCGGCTCTGCTTGGGTCGGCGGGCTCAGCCCGCCTCTCAACGGTCGCAGTCAAATCCAAGTCGCTATAACGTCATCCGGGCGCCCTTTTTTTCGTACTACCGTGGTGGGTGCGCACGCATCTAAGTTGCCGCCAGAGCGCGCCGCGGCGACAATGTCGGCGGCGGTTGCTGTTGGCCGGTTGGTTTGAGATGGGAGGAGTTGCCGATGGCTTTGAGCAAGATCATGGCGGAGCGCGGAGCGGCGGTGGCGGTGCCGGCGCGTGCGGAGCGCGCGGACGTGGAGCGGAGCCTCGACCAGTTGAGCCGGATGATGGACGGGATGTTCCGCATCCCGGGCACGGGCTGGCGCATCGGGCTCGACGCGCTCGTCGGGCTCGTCCCCGGCGTCGGCGACTTCGCGACGACGGCCGTCTCGTTCTACATCCTCGCGGCGGGCGTGCGCTACCGCGTGCCGAAGGCGACGCTGCTGCGGATGGCGTCGAACGTCGCCGTGGACTACCTGCTCGGCGCGGTGCCCGTCGTCGGCGACCTCTTCGACGCGGCCTGGAAGTCGAACCAGATGAACGTCGAGTTGCTGAAGCGCCGCGCCTCGGTCTCGCCCGAGGAGGCGCGGCACGGGCGCGTGAGCGACTGGCTCTTCCTCGGCGTCATCTTCCTCGGCCTGCTCGTGCTCCTCGTGGGCTCGCTCGCCGTTAGCCTCTGGCTCATCACGCAGTTCGTCGGCCTGTTCGTTTAAAGTTAACCGCAGACAAAGAGGCACGGCTTGATGACTTTCGTCTTCAAAGCCGTGCCTCTTTGTCTGCGGCGATTAGTGCGTTCTGCTGACGCTCAGCCGGCGGCCGTCTTGTTCGCCGCCGCGAGCACGCGGTCGAGCGCGGGCGTGATCACCTTCACGCCGAACTCGCCGGCCGCGAAGCCGCGGAGCTTGCCCTCGGCGTCGAAGAGGTAGTAGGCGGGCACGTAGCCGTGGTCGTTCTGGAAGGCGTCGCGTAAACGATGCTCGTTGTCCACCGCGCACGGCTCGGTGATGTTGTACGTGGCGACGGCCTCGCGCACGGCCTCCACGTCGGTGTCGGTCTCGTAGCGCGGCATGTGGACGGCGACGACGCGCAGGCCCTCGGCCGCGCGCTCCTCGCGCCACTCTGCGACGCGCGGCAGATTCTCCTTGCACATCCCGCAGCTCACCGACCAGAAGTGGACGAGCGTCGGGTGCCCCTTCGCCTCGGCCGCCGCAGCCGCCCCCGTCGCGTTGAACCACTCCGTCGCCCCCTCCAGCGGGGGCATCTCCGTCCCGATTCTCATTGGCATGACAAAACCCTCGTGACAAGTAAACCGTAAACCGTGACAAGAGGAAGAACCTGTCTTCTCTTGTCACGGTTCACGGTTTACGGTTAACGACTAGCCGACCTTAAGCGTCTCCTGACCCGGACGCCAGTCGGCCTGGCAGAGCCCGCCGGTCTGGAGCGCCTGGATGACGCGCAGCGTCTCGTCGGCCGAGCGCCCGACGTTGAGGTCGTGGATGACCGCGTAGCGCAGCACGCCCTCGGGGTCGATGACGAAGAGGCCGCGCAGCGCCACGCCCTTGTCTTCGATGAGCACGCCGTAGTCGCGCGCCACCGACTTCGTGATGTCGGACGCGAGCGGGTAGCGCAGGCTCTCGACGCCGCCCTTGTCGCGCGGGGTCTTGAGCCACGCGCGGTGCGAGTGCACCGAGTCGGTCGAGATGCCGACGACGGCCGCCCCGATGCCCTCGAAGTCGTCGTAACGGTCGCTGAAAGAGGTCAGCTCCGTCGGGCAGACGAAGGTGAAGTCGAGCGGGTAGAAGAGCAGCACGAGCCACCGCCCCTTGTAGTCGTTCAGCTCAACGTTCTCGTTCAGCTTCTCGATGTTCTTCGTGGACGGCATGTCGAAATCCGGCGCCGGCTGTCCCACTTTTGCTTCTGCCATGATGTTTAGTTAATCCTCCGTTCGGTTTAAAAAGGCTTCGGACGGCGGGCGCGAACCTGTGGGGCGCGCCCGCGTAGAATTTATCGGGCCGCGTCCTCAATCCTGACAGTCGGGGCACAGGCCCACGAGGGTCAGGTGAATCGACTCGGGCTTAAAGCGCGAGCGGCGAGCGGCGGCGCGAATGAGCAGCGGCGTCTCGGCGAGGTCGAAATCGACGAGCTTGCCGCAGCGCGAACAGACGGCGTGGTCGTGGCGCGCGGTCTCGCGGTCGTAGCGGCTCGACCCCTTGCCGAAGTTGATCTCGCGGACGAGCCCCGCCTCCTTCAGATACTTGAGCGAGTTGTAGACGGTGGCGAAGCTGATCGACGGCAGCTCCTTCCGAGCCGCCTCGAAAATCTCGTTGGCCGTCAGGTGCTCGGCCGTCTCCGCGACCACGCGAAGCACGGCCTGCCGCTGCGGCGTCAGCGCCCCTCGCGGGGCGCCACCCTGATCTCCCCTACCCGCCATAATTTTTTCCCGCCGTTGAATGGAATTAGAATAATTCTAAACTGGTCGATTGTCAAGCGCCGACCAAAAACCCTTGCTTTCGCCGGCCGCTTCGGGTAGAACCCGTCCGCCCCGTTTCAACCAAACCTTACCGCTCGGGACGTATAGAAACAGACAAGGGAGACTCATGATGGACGGACGTTCGAGGATGAAAGTTTGCGGCGGCGCGCTGCTCCTGCTCGCGCTCCTCCTCCTGTCGGGGACGGAGGCGCAGGCGAAAGTGACGAGGTACCTGACGGGCAGCGGGGCGGACGTGTCCCCCGCGCTCGCCGGCCCGGCGCACGACTTCGGCGGCGGCGGCACCGACGTGGACGCGGCGCTCCAGTGGATCATCGACCAGGTGCGCGGCTGCACCTCGTGCGCGACGAAGGTGGACGTGGTCATCCTGCGCTCGACGGGGTCGAACGGCTACAACGACTACATCTACGCGATGAACGGCGTGGACTCGGTCGAGACTCTGGTCATCACCAGCGCAAAGGACTCGAACACGGCGGCGGTCGAGACGACCGTGCGCAACGCCGAGGTCGTCTTCTTCGCGGGCGGCGACCAATGCGACTACGTGAAGAACTTCAAAGGCACGCGCGTCGAGACGGCGGTCGAGGCGGTCTACGCGCGCGGCGGGGGCGTGGGCGGGACGAGCGCCGGGTTCGCCATCCAGGGCGAGTTCACCTACGACGCCTGTGCGGGGAGCGCCACTTCGAGTCAGGCGCTCGGCGACCCGTACCACCGCACCGTCACCTTCACCTACGACTTCTTCAACTGGGCGCACATGGGCGATGTCATCACCGACCAGCACTTCGTCGTGCGCGACCGCATGGGGCGGACGCTGGCCTTCCTCGCCCGCCAGATTAGGGACGGCCGCGCGACGAGCGCGCTCGGGATAGCTGTGAACGAGGCGACCTCGGTCGTCGTGGACAGGAACGGGCTGGCGCGCGTGATGGGCGACGGCCCGGCCTACTTCATCCTCGCCGACCACACCCCGGAAGTCTGCGAGCCGCGCACGCCGCTCACCTACTCCAACTACAAAATCTGGAAGGTGCCCGCCAACGGCACGTTCGACCTCGCCAACCGCCCGACCACGGGCTTCTACCTCATCAGCGTCACGGCCGGCGCGCTGAGCGGCGACCCGTATTGAAGAGCAGTAGACAGTAGTCAGTAGTCAGTAGTCAGTAGTCAGTAGAAGAACAGGCAGCGCGGCTTTCATCGGTCAATGATGAAAGCCGCGCTGTCGCTTATTCTTACCTACTGACTACTGACTACTGACTACTGAAGTTTCGGATTGCGTTCGACGAAGTCGAGGAGGGCGGTGACGTAGTCGGGGAAGCGCGGGCAGCGGAGGCCGCGGGGCGCGAGCAGCGCGGTGGCGCGGGCGGTGTCGTAGGTCTGCTTGAGGAAGAAGTAGGGGACGCCGACGCGCGGCAGCCCCGTCACCTTCTCGTTCAGAGGGAGGTTGAGCGTCGCCTGGACGACGGGCGCCGGGAGCGTGAGGAGCGACTCGCGGCCGGCGAGGTTGCGCGAGATGAGGTCGAACAGCTCCTCGGTCGTGAGCGGCTCGGGGTCTGCGAGCTGCACGGTCGCGCCCGCGGAGGCGTCGTCGGAGGCGAGCGCGGCCATCGCCTCGACGACGAAGTCCACGGGCACGACGTTGAGACGCACTTCGCGGTTGCCGATGTTGGCGAGCGAGAGCGCGCCCGGCCACATGCGCAGGTAGTTGATGAGGTAATAGACGCCGTCGTACTTCGCCGTCTCGCCCGTGCGCGAGTCGCCGCAGACGACCGAGGGGCGGTGGATGGTCACGGGCAGCTCATTCTTCAGCGCCTCCACTTCCAGCTCGGCCAGGTGCTTCGTCTCCTCGTAGAAGTTGCGGAAGCCCGCCGCGTGGCGCAGCTCGGATTCCAGGATGAGCCCCGTGCGGCGGCCGGCCACGTAACAGGTCGAGACGTAGTGGTAGCGCTTGAGTCTGGGGAGCCTGAGCGCGAAGCGGTTGACGTTGCGCGTGCCCTCGACGTTGACGCGCACGCCGACCTCGCGCGCGACGGCGAGGTCGTAGACGGCCGCGAGGTGAAACATGACGGTCGCCTCGCCTTCGGCCTCTTCGATGTCCGCCGCCGAGAGCGCCAAGTCTTCCCGCGTGATGTCGCCCTCCAACACGCGGAAGTGTTCGACGGGCGCGCCGGTCGTCTCGGCCAGCCGGGCTATCTCCTCACGCGCTCGCGCGGCGAACGCGGGCTGCACGAGCAGTTGGAAGCGCGCGCCCTCGCGCGCCAGACGCTCCACCAGCCGCCCGGCGATGAAGCCGGGGAAGCCCGTCAGGAAGATCGTCTCGTCGAGTGCCAAAGTCTCTTAAACCTCCTGGGTCGCGCGCGCCGCGAGCAGGTCATCAATATACCCGACGGACTGCCTCAGACGCTCCTCGCGCGTGCCTGAGACGGATTGGTACGGGCGACGTTGCGCGCGCAGCTCTTCGACGAAAGTCTCGTGCATCCACTCGCGCACGTGCTCGCCGTCGCGCGTGCCGTCCTGGACGAAGGGGGTGCTGATGTCCGTCAGGATGTACAGGTCGGGGCGCCTGTGTCGCGCGACAATCCCTTCGACCTCCGGCGAGCGCGCGCCCAGGTAGCGGCGGTGCCAGACGCTCGTGACGAAGGCATCGGTGTCACAGATCAGAATCCTGTTGGCGCGCCGCGCGGCCTCGTCCTCCGTCTCGCACTGGCGCGCGGCGATGTGCGCGAACTCTTCGGAGCGGAAGTCGTAGCCGCCCTCCGCGGCGAGCTTCAGCTCGGAATACTCGCGCCCGTACTCGGGCACCCAGCACGTTCGGTAATGCGCGGCCAGGTCTTCAGAGAGCGTCGTCTTCCCCGTTGACTCCGCGCCGACGACGCAGACGCGCACGGCGTAGAAGCCGCGCACGGGCGGCTCAAGAAACTCCCAGCAGCCGAGCGGGTCGGCGCGCACGCGCGTCCCCGAGACGGGCACCGTCGCGCGCGACCTGTCCACCTGCACGTGGCGGCAACCGAGGTGGCGCGCGAACTCTTCGCCGTAGTCCTCGGAGGTGAAGACGAGGTCGGGCGCATGACCCAGCCACCGTATCGAATTCTCGGCCCACACGCGCGAGTCCTGCGCGTCGTACGTGTCGTCTATGAGCAGGACGCGCACGTCCGGGTGAATCTCGCGCAGCCACGCCGCGCGCAGCTCGCCCGCGGGCACCTCGCCGTCCTTGCGGCAGACGATGACGCTCAGCTCATCCACCCGCGCGCGCGCCGTGTCGATCAGGTGCTTGTGCCCGCGGTGCGGCGGATAGAACTTGCCGACGAGCAGCCCGCGCCTAGCCACGCGCCGCCCCCACTCCCGCCTCGACGACCCGCGGCCCGTCGCCTTCGGCCGCGACACTCCGAGCTTTGAGCGCCTTCAGCCAGCCCCTCAGTCCTGCCACGCACAGGCAGAGAAAGACAACGTAGAGCACGGCCGTCAGGTGCAGCTCGCGCACGGCGTAGAGGTAGATGTAGACGACATCCGCCGTGATCCAGAGCAGCCAGTTCTCGACCGCCTTGCGGTTGAGCAGGTACTGCGCGCCGAGGCTCAGCGCCGTGGTCAAGGCGTCGAGGAACGGCGCGGCGTCGTTGACGGCGCGGAAGACGAAGGTCAGCGCGATTGTGCCCGCGACGACGAACGCGGCCACGCCCGCGAGCAGCCGGCGCGATGCGCGCTCGACGCGCAGCGGCGTGCGGTTCTCGCCGCCGCGCAGCCACAGGTACCAGCCCTGAACCCCGAGCGCGATGTAGACGACCTGCAAAGCCGCGTCGCCGTAGAGCCGCGCGCTCGTGAAGAGGGCGAGGAAGAAGACGCAGTTGGCGATGCCCAGTGGGAAGTTCCAGACGTTCTCTTTGACGACGAGGTAGACGCAGGCCCCGCCCGTCACGAAGCCCAGCGCCTCGACCATCGTGAAGGGCTTCATCCCGAACGGCGCCCACCCGCGCCAGGAGGCGTAGAGGAGCGCGAGGCTCGCCGCGCCGCCGACGAGTAAGTCCAGTCGCTTCACGTTCAGCCTTCGCCGCAGACCAGCTCGACCAGCGTGCGGACGCCCACGCCGCTGGCGCCCTTCGGCGCGTAGGGGGTCGCGGAGTCGTACCAGGCCGTGCCGGCGATGTCGAGATGCACCCAGGGCGTGTCGCCCGCGAACTTCGAGAGCAGCAGCGCGGCGGCCGTCGCGTCGGGCTTGCCGCCGTAGTTCTTGTAGTCGGCGATCATGCTCTCGATGCGCTTCTTGTAGTCGTCGGAGACGGGCATGCGCCACGCCGGCTCGCCCGCGCGCGAGGAGGCGTCGAGCACGCGCCCGGCCCACGCGTCGTCGTTCGAGAAGAGCCCCGTGCGGTGCGTGCCGAGCGCGATGAGGATCGAGCCGGTCAGCGTCGCGAGATCGACGATGCGCGTCGCGCCGAGGTGCTTTGCGTAGGCGATGCCGTCCACGAGCACGAGGCGGCCTTCGGCGTCCGTGTCCACGCACTCGATGGTCGGGCCGGCGAAGGTGCGGACGATGTCGCCGGGCTTGATGGACTTGCCCGAGGGCATGTTCTCGGCCGCGGGCACGACCGCGACGACGCGCCGGTTCGGCTTGAGCTGTGCAATCGCGCGCAGCGCGCCGAGCGCCGCGGCGCCGCCCGCCATGTCGGACTTCATCTCGTACATGTCGAGCCCGTGCTTGATGGAGATGCCGCCCGTGTCGAACGTGATGCCCTTGCCGACGAAGGCCCACAGCTCGTCCTCTTCAGTCGCGCCCTCGGGCTCGTAGCGCAGGACGAGGAGCGCGGGCTCCTCGTCCGACCCCTGCCCGACGCCGAGCAGGCCGCCCATCCCGCGCGCGCCGATCTCTTCGACGCCGAGCGACTCGACCGTGAGCCCGAACTCGCCCGCCATCTCGGCGGCGCGGCGGCCGAACTCGACCGGCGGAAGACTCAGGCCCGGCTCGTCGGCGAGCGCGCGCGCCCAGTTCACCGACTCCGCGACGACGCGCGCGCGTTCCAACTCTTCGCTCAGCTCCCCGCCCTCGCCCGCGCCGACTATCGTCAGGCGTTCGAGTTGCGGCGACTCGTCCTCGTCCTTCTTCTGATAGAACCCGTTCTCGTAGAGCCCGAGGTGTGCGCCCTCGGCGAGCGCGCGCACCGCGACGGCCGCGTCCGCCGGCGAAGGCACGACGAAGTGCGACCCGCGGATGCGCGCCGACCGCGCCGCGCGCACGGCCGCGCCCGCCGCTTGCCGCATCACGCCCGCGTCGAAGTCTCCGCGCGCGCCGAGGCCGACGAGGAGCAGACGCCTGACGCCGCCTCCCCCGCCCGCGGGCGCGTGGATGAGGAGCGTCGTCCCCTCCTCGCCCTTGAACTCGCCCTCTCGCGTGACGCGCTCGCACAGCGCGCGCAACTCCCCGCCGAGCGCGTCCGTCTCGGGCAGTCGGGGTTCGTCCGAAAAGACGCCGACGGCCACACCCGCGCCCGCCTCGTCCGCGGCGGGCAGGGACGCGCCGAGTTCTACCGAAAAGCTCGTCTGTCTGCTCATTCGTGAGTCTCTTTTTGAAGTCGGGGTTTGTTTCGCTTGTCGCGCGACGAGTATAATTCAAACCAACGGCACGGCCTAACTGCGGCACGAACAGTACCGCGAACGGTAGCGAGCGGGTGCGTCCTGTGACTAAGACCCGCGCCGTGTAACCGCGAACCGCTCGCTACCGCTCGCGGCACCGTTAGCGCCCGACCGGTACACTCCCGAACATTCTCAAGGAAGGAACTTTCAACCCGATGGCACTCATCCGCGCACACTCGCGCCGACTCGCGCTCGCCCTCCTCGTCGCGCTCCTGCTCGCGCAGCACGCGCCGCTCGCGCGGCAGCAGCCGACGCGCGCCTGCACGGTGCGTGTCACGCTCCTCCAGGTCAACGACGTGTACCGCTTCACGCCGGCCGACCGCGGCGCGCGCGGCGGGCTCGCGCGCGTCTCGACCTTGCGCAAGCGCGTGATGCAGGAGTCGCCCAACACGCTCTTCCTGCTCTCGGGCGACACCATCTCGCCCTCGGTCGAGTCCATCACCTACAAGGGCGCGCAGATGATCGACGCGTGGAATCAGGTCGGGCTCGACTACTCGGTCTTCGGCAACCACGAGTTCGACTACGGCGACGACGAACTGCTCAAGCGCGTGCGAGAGTCGAAGTTCAAGTGGCTCGGCGCCAACGTCGTCAACACGACCTCGGGGAAGACCTTCGGCGACACGCCGCTCTTCGACGTGCGCGAGCTGGGGGGCGTGAAGGTTGGCATCCTCGGCCTCGCGCTGCCCGAGACGAAGACGACCTCGAAGCCCGGCCCCACGACCGAGTTCCGCGACCCGTGCGAGACGGCGCGGGCGGTCATCCCGCAGATGCGCGCGGCCGGCGCGCAGGCCGTCGTCGCGCTCACGCACCTCTCGCTCGCGCAGGACAAGGCGCTCGCGCGCTGCGCGCCGGGGATTGATGTCATCATCGGCGGGCACGAACACACGCTCTTGCAGTCTTCGTCGGCGGGCGTCCCCATCTTCAAAATGACGGCCGACGCGCGCGAGCTCGGCCGCATCGACCTCAACCTCGACCCCGCGACGGGCAAGGTCGAGTCCATCGACTGGGAGATCATCCCCGTCAACGCCTCGGTCGAGGACGATCCGGCCTTCGCCCCCGTCGTCGAGAAGTACTCGAAACTGACGACCGAGTTGTCGCTGCCCGTCGGCAGCACGACCGTCCCGCTCGACGCGCGCAGCGCGACCAGCCGGAGCGAGGAGACCAACATCGCCGACTTCATCGCCGACGCCTTCCGCCGCTCCTCGGGCGCGGACATCGGGCTTATCAACGGCGGCTCGATCCGCGCCGACGACGTGCTGCCCGCGGGCGACCTCACCGTGCGCGACGTGCTCTCGATCCTCCCCTTCGGCAACGACCTCTCGGTCATCGAGGTGTCGGGCGAGGTGCTGCTGCAAGCGCTCGAACACGGCGTGAGTCTTTCGGGCCCGGGCGCGGAGCCCGGCCGCTTCCCGCAGGTCTCGGGCGTGCGCTTCTCGTTCGACGCGTCGAAGCTGCCCGGCGTGCGCGTCTCCGGCGTGACGGTGGGCGGCCGGCCGCTCGACTTGAAGAAGACCTACACGCTCGTCACGACGAGCTTCATCGCGGGCGGCGGCGACCAGTACGCGATGTTCAAGGGGCGGCCCAACGTCCTCAAGACGAAGCTGACCGACTCGGGCGTGGTGCGTAAGGCCATCGAGGACGCGAAGACCATCGCGCCGCGCATCGACGGCCGCCTCCGCCGCCTCGACACGCCCGCCGAGTCGAAGCCCTGCGCCGCGCCGACGCCGACGCCCACCCCGACCCCGGCGCCTACCGCGGGCAGCCGTTAAGTTTCAGTTAAGGCGGTGAGTCTTATGTTCTACGACGAAGAGAATTCGACGACGATTGCGGAGCCGCGGCGGCGCGCGGCCGAGCTGTTCCGCCGCGCCTACGCGGCGCAAGTGGAGAAGAACTACGACGAGGCGGTCGAGCTTTACCGGCGCTCGATTGAGACCTACCCGACGGCCGAGGCGCACACCTTCCTCGGGTGGGTCTACAGCTTCGACGGCCGCTACAACGAGGCCATCGACGAGTGCCTCGAAGCGATCCGCGTGGACGCGAGCTTCGGCAACCCGTACAACGACATCGGCAGCTACCTCATCGCGCAGGGCGACTTCTGGACGTGCGTGCGCTGGTTCCGCCGCGCGCTCGCCGCCCCGCGCTACGAGTCCTACGCCTTCCCGCACTTCAACCTCGGGCGCGTCTACGAGCAGCGCCACCGCCCGCTCGACGCCGCCCGCCACTACGGCCTCGCCCTCGAAGAGGAGCCCGGCTTCACCCAGGCCGTCAAGGCCCTCCGCCGCGTGCAGGCGCGACTGAATTGACGCCGCGCGGCCATTTACGTGGCCGACGCCTTCGTCTATGATGTGCAGCCTGGTACAGCCACGAGGCTCCCTCGCGCCTCCCTCTAAAGATTCGCCCCCCTCTCGCCAAGGAGCACAGAGATGACGATTAAAGAAACGTCGGCCGTCACCGCCGCGGATGCCCTCGCCTATTTCAAGATTGAGGCGAACGGCGGTGCAGCCCCTCCCGCTTACCCCGAACCTCTCGTCACGCACTGGGCCGAGGCCGTCATCGACGGGCCGATGAAAAACATCGAGCGGTACGACGATGTGGCCAAGCTGCTCGTCATGGTCGCCACCCCTTTACAGGCCGCGCTGTTCGCGCTCTACGACAAGATCGGCGTCAAGCTCGGCGAGACCTCGCCCCACTTCCTCGCGTTCTTACTCTTCCTCTTTATCGCCTCCATCGTGGGCGTCGTCGGTTTTGTGGTCAAGGTTTGCGACAAACGTCCGCAGTTAAGAATCTGCTTGAGTAGAGATTGTTCCCGGAGCGTCTGCAACCACGAGGTCGGCCTGATCTCTTACCTGCTCGACCCAACCATCGCCGACCCGCATCACTCGACGAAACTGTCACACGTCATCGGGGAGTGGGAAAGGCACATTGAAGATGTAGTAAGTTGTAAGCACATGTGGTTAACGTGCGCCGTCTGCTGCTTCGTGGGGGGCTCTCTCATACCCATCGGGGTGCTCTTTGTTCTAGCCCTGTCGAAGTAAGCAGGCAGCAACCCGGGACGGGCGGACTCCCTCCGCTTCCCGCCGGAAACCGGCCCGCGACAGAGAAGTATGCCCTCGCAGGAAGAGTACTTTTTGTGTTGGGGCGCCCCGCCTGAATGCATGGACGCGTTGTGGGCGGAGGGGTGGAGGCACTTCGGGCCGATCTTCTTCCGCTACCGGCGGTGGCAGCACGCGGGGCGGAATCTGACGATCACGCCGCTGCGTATGGAGTTGTCGCGCTTTAAGCCGTCGCGCAGTCAGCGGCGGGTGGTGGCGCGCAACCGAGACCTGTGGGTCGAGGTGGAACCGACCGCGCTCGACGCCGAGACGTGGGAGATGTTCGAGGCGCACCGGCGGCGCTTCCGCGCGGACGTGCCCGACTCGCTCCACGACTTCCTCTCGCACGAGCCCTCGGAGGTGCCGTGCCGCAACGAGACGATCCGCGTCTACCTGCGCGGCCGTCTCGTCGCCGCGCACTTCCTCGACGTGGGCCGGGGCGCGACCTCCTCCGTCTACTCGATGTTCGACCCGGCGGAGTCGCGCCGCAGCCTCGGCGTCTACACCATCCTGCTCGCCGTCGAGCGCTCCCGCCGTTTGGGGTGCCTCCACTACTACCCCGGCTACGCCTGCCGCGAGCCCTCGCCCTACGACTACAAGAAGAACTTCGACGGCCTCGAAGAGTACGACTGGCGCGACCGCTGGCTGCCGCTCGGAGGACATGAGTCGGAAGTCCTCCCTCACGGTCGGGCTTCCGACTTGCTTTAGCCGATGGTGACGGTCTCGGCCTCGCCGTAGGTGATGGTGAGCGTGCGCTTGAGGAGGCGCGCGCTCCCCGTCAGGCGCGCCACCTCGGCGAGGAAGAAGCCGGCCGCTCGGAGGTAGAGCGACTGGCCGAAGAAGCGCGTCATGTCGTCGAAGGAATTTTCAATCAGCTCGTGCGGCAGACAGTTGCCGGGGCGCGCCGCGGCCTCAAGCGATTTCAGGCCGCGCGCGAAGCTCTGCCAGTTGCGGTGGACGCCCGCCGAAGTGCCGCCCGGGCCCTGGTGCAGCTCGATCATCCCGGCGAAGGTTGACTGCCGCATCTCCTTCTGGCGCTCGTGCGCGGCGAGCCCTTCGTCGTTCTTGAGTTCGAGCTTGAGGTCGTCCGACAGGCGCGGGATGTTCCGGAAGGCGATGTCGCGGTATTCGCCGAACGAGCGCGAGTCCTCCTTGAAGTAACGCCGCCAGAGCGGCGCGTAGAGGTTCTTGCGGCGCGCGGGCTGGTCGCGCCCGTCGAACATCTCCATGTAGGGCATCGCGGCGGCCAGCGCCTCCGCGCCCCAGCATTCGAGCTTGCGGTCGGCGTCGAACGTCGCGTACCCGTCGGGCGGGTTGAAGGGCGGCGCGGGCGGGTTAACGAGGAGCGGGAGCAGACCGACGAGAGCTTCGTGGTCTGCCGTCAGTTCCATCTGCACCCTCGCGGCCTGGCCGAACCGGCCCTCGAACTGTTTCAACGTCTGCTCGACGCGGCGCGCCGGGACGACCTGCCAGAGCTGCGCGTGGTCGAGGACGTTCAGCAACTCGACGCGCCCGAGCGCCTTCTCGTCCCACTCCCAGTTGAGGCTGAGCCCGTACTCGAACTCGCAGGTCTTCGCGGGCCCGTCCGTGGAGAAGTTTTTCATCTCGGCCTTGAAGTCGGCGGCGAACGTCACCTTGTCGTCCATCCACTCGCCCTCGTAGCTGCGCAGCCCGTCGTAGGCCACGCGCTGCGCGCCTTTGATGTTCTCCTGGATGATACGCGAAGTCTCAAGCCTGTCGCGGCCGCCCGCTCTGAAGCCGAACGGCGAGATGCCGAGGTTGAAGCCCCAAGTCTTCGTGCGCCTAACCGACTGGCGGCGGAGGTATTTTTTGAGCCCCGCCTCGTTGTCGCGCAGCCAGCCGGTCAAGCCCTCAAGGCTGCACACCATCAAGTCCGGGTGGAACCGCCGGAACGTCTCCGCGTCGAGGTCGGCCTGCAAGAGCGTATCGTCGGTGCGGACGCGCAGGTACTCGTATGTGAAGCCCAGCTCGACCTTCGTCTTCGCCACCTGCTCGATGATGCCGGGCACACGCGCCTTCAGAGACTCCCACTTCGCCTTCAGCTCTTCGAGCGTGTCGGTCAGCGGGTCGAGCCCGAGGCGCGACATGAGCGCGCGCGCAGGCTCCTGAAACTCCGCGGGCAGCGCTTCGAGCGAGGCGGCCTGCCCGGCCTCCGCGAAGAGCGCGTCCACGTCCCCGACGAGCGGCCCGGCCAGACCTTCGTAGACATTCTTAAGCACACCCTTGACCGCCTCGGGGTCTGCGAACTCGACCGCCACGCCGAGCTTGGCCGCGACGCCGAACTCGCGCGACTTCGACTTGAGCACCGAGACGCGCACAGTCTCCGCGACCGTGCCGACCGGCTCGCCCCTGGTAAAGACGAGGCGGAAGTCGTCGCGCAGCCCGACGTTGAAGCTGACGCTGGCCGACGGTGAGACCCTGAGCGCAACGACCTCGCCCGCGCGCAGCAGCGCGGAGAGGTTCGTCAGGCCGGCCGTGAACACGTCCGCCCAGTTGAGCGTGAGCCCCGCGCTCAGCTCGCCGTAGACGCGGTAGAGCAGCGCGTCGCCTTCTGGAAGTGCGAGCGCGTCTTCGGCGTTGAAGGGCGCGCGCAACGTCGGGAGGTCTGCGAGGACGGCCGCCCCCGCCGGCTCGTCGCGCCCGTGGCGGCGGTAGTCCGCGAAGACGATTCCCTTCTCGCCCTCGACCTTGGCCGCGGCGACGGAGAACTTCGCCCCGACCGAGCCCTTCGCGAACGCCCTGACGCGGTATTTGAGCCACGCGCTCGCGGGGTCGAAGGCGAGCGGCGGCGCGAGCGCGACCGTGCCGCTCTCGTCATCACCCTCCGGCGGCAGACCCAGCACGCCGTCCTCCTCGTCCTCGTCGTCGGCCGAGTTGCAGACGCGCACGAGGCCGTTGGCGCCCGCCTCGAAGGTGAAGGTGATGCGGTCGAACTCGGTGCCGCCGTCGTAGCCGACCTCGGCCGACACCAGGTCTTTCAGCGTCTTGTCGCCGAGCGGCTGCACCGGCAAGCCTTCGAGCGCGGGGGGCGAGAATTTGAATCCGCTCATCAAGTCTCCTCTTGAGTCCGGACGGCCGGAAGGGGTCTACGGGGAAGGCCGACGCGGGCGCGTCCGGGGCGGCGGCGCGGCGTATTCTACAGGAAGGCCGGCCGGCCGAGTCCCCTTTTCGCGCGGCCGGCGGCGCGCGCCCTTCGGGTTGACGCGGCGGCGCGCGGCAAGTATTCTCTCGGGGCTCCAGGTTTCCATAAGCGTCCGTCAGGCCGCGCCGGTCAAGCCACCCCGGTCGTGCGCCCGACACGACAAAGTAAACAAACTCTTCAGCAACATCTTCAGCGAACAAGGTTCCAGCCTTACAGCATCTTGCACCGACTTACACGTCGGGCCGTAGCGGCGGCGTCAGTTAGCCCCCGCCGTCGTTAGTCGCCCGCCCTGCCACTCGGCCCGCCGCCCCTGTTCGGGGACGGCCCGTAGCTTTGAAAGGAAATACTATGCCCCCTAGTAGAAGTATACGCGTCGCTCTGTTCTGCATGGCGCTGGCGCTGCTCGCGGCCGGCGCGCTCTTCCACCTGTCGCAGCCGGCCGCGGCGCAGAAGCAGCTCCGGCCCGTCCGGCAGGAGTCGAGCGAGTCCGCCCGGCCGGATGTCGTCGTCACCGTCAACTTCGCCGAGCTGGCCGCGCCGACCGCCGCCGCCGCCAAGCGTTCGGCGCGCGCCGCCGCCCAGAGCGTCGAAGAGGGCGAGGCCGCGCCCGCGCCGTTGACCATAAACGACTCGACCGGCGAGCCGGCCGTCGTGGGGTCTGAGGCCAAGGGCGGCCCGGGCGCCGCCGACAACGCCAGCGGCCCCGTGGCGCTCGCGGCCACTTCGCCCGCGCCCGCGTCCAGTTTCCTCGGACAGGAGGACGGGCCGAAGGTCGGCACCGGTACCTTCACCATCCCGCCCGACACGATGGGCGCCGTCGGACTCGACAGAGTCCTGACCCACGTCAACAACAACTACCGCGTTCACAACAAGACGACGGGCGCGGCGCTCTCGACCGTCTCGATCAACACCTTCTGGGCCTCGACCGGCGCGACCGGCACCTTCGACCCGCGCGTCCAGTACGACCCCTACAACAACCGCTGGCTCGTGGCCGCCACCTCGAACGCGCAGACCGCCAACTCTTCGGTGCTCGTCGGCATCTCGAACACCGCCGACCCGCTGGGGACGTGGACGCTCTACCGTTTCATCGTCGGCTGCACCAACAGCGTCGCCACGCCCTGCCCCGGCAACCGCTGGGCCGACTTCCCGATGCTCGGCTTCAACAAGACGTTCGTCGCCGTCGCGTGGAACGAGTTCAGCAACGCGGGCGCCTTCCAACGTGGGCGCTTCGTCGAGCTGGACTACGCGCAGATGCTCGCCGGCTCGGCGTCGCCGACCGCCGGCATCTTCAACATCGGCGGGGCCTTCTGCATGAACCCGGCCGAGACCTACTCGGCCACCGAGCCCAACCTCTACTTCGTCGTCCACCTCAGCAGCGCCGGGGCCACCTACGTCGTCCTGACGCTGAGCGGCACGCCGGCCGCGCCCCTGCTCGCCATCGGCGCGACCCAGGTGCGCCCGGGCGGCGGCTGGCTCCAACCGGGCGGCGACATCGTGCCGCAGAAGTGCGACCCGCTCATGGGCTGCCCCGCGACTTTGAGGAGGCTCAACGCGGGCGACTCCTTCATCCGCTCGAACGTCGTCTTCCGCAACGGCCGGCTCTACTACGCGCAGACCGTCGGCCTGCGGCAGGCGACGACCGGCCCCATCACGCACACGGCCGCGCAGTGGACGGCCGTCAACGCGACGACCCACGCCTTCGTCCAGGGCGGGCGCGTCGAAGACCCGGCCGCGACCGCGACCAACGGCGGCAAGTGGTACACCTACCCCTCCATCGCCGTTAACAAGAACGACGACGTGCTGCTCGGCTTCTCCGTCGCCTCGTCGGACGACTACATCTCGGCGGGCTACGCCTACCACGACCACACGGACGCGGCCGGCACGATGCAAGACCCCGTTGTCTACAAGCCCGGCGAGGACTATTACGACAAGACTTTCTCGGGCACTGAGAACCGCTGGGGCGACTACAGCCACACGGTCGTAGACCCTTCGGACGACCGCAGCCTGTGGACGATTCAGGAGTACGCGGGCACGCGCACCGTGCCCGGCGTCTTTGTCCAGAACAACTCGCGCTGGGGAACGTGGTGGGCGAAGGTCTCGCCCAACAAGGCGCCGATGGCCGCGGCGGGCGCCGACCAGTCGGCCGAGTGTTCGGCGGGCTCGGCCTCCTTCACGCTCGACGGCTCGGGCTCATCCGACCCGGACGGCGACGCGCTGACCTACGAGTGGCGCGAGGGCGCGACCCTGCTCGGCACGGGCTCGCCGCTGGTCGTCACGCTGCCGCAGGGCTCGCACACCATCACGCTCACCGTTACCGACACGTACGGCGCGACCGCGACCGACACGGTCGTGCTCGACGTGGTGGACACGACCAACCCCGTCGTCACGCTCAACGGCTCGTCCGAGGTCTTCGTCGAGTGCGGCGCGGGCTACACGGACGCGGGCGCCACCGCCAACGACTCGTGCAACGGCTCGCTCACGCCGGTGAAGACGTTCGACAACGTGAACCCGAGCCTGCCCGGCACCTATCAGGTGACCTACACCGCCACGGACGTGGCCGGCAACTCCGCCTCGGCCACGCGCACCGTCCACGTCGTGGACACGACCGCGCCGATCATCACGGGCGTCTCGGCGAGCCCCGACTCGCTCTGGCCGCCCAACCACAAGATGGTCGAGGTGACGGTCAACTACACGGCCTTCGACGCCTGCTGCCTCGTCTCGACGCAGCTCTCGGCCGTGAGCAGCGAGCCGGACAACGGGCTCGGCGACGGCGACACGGCGGGCGACATCGAGATCGTGGACGCGCACCACGTCCGCCTGCGCGCCGAGCGCTCGGGCAAGGGCAACGGGCGCACGTACACCATCACCATCACCGCCGCCGACTGCGCGGGTCACGTCACGACGCAGACGGTGACGGTCAAAGTGCCGAAGAGCCAAGGCAAGTAGGGCCCGGGGCACCTTCTCCGGCGGGCGCCGAACGAAGACCCGCCGCATCCTGAACAGAAAAGGGGCGGGGTCGTGTCTTGCGAGACACGACCCCACCCCTTTTCTTTAACTCCCGCGCCGTCGTTCAGGAAGTCTCGTGCTGCTCGATGTCTTCGAGCCCCTTGACGTGCTCCTTGTTGATGCGCATCTTGCGGCGGTTGGCGTCCACGGCGACGTAGACGGCCTCGGCCTCCGTGACTTTAATCCTCTCGCTCGTGCCGCCGTAGCGCTCGGCCTCGACGACGACTCGCGTGGTGATGGAGGTGGTGCCGATGCGCAGCGTCTCGGCGTAGAAGCTGACGAGGTCGCCGACGAAGACGGGCTGGTGGAAGATGACCTCGCGCATGGCGACGGTGACGAAGCGCTCGACGCCTGTGCGGCGGTGCGCCTCGACCGCGCCCGCGATGTCGATGTAGCTGAGGATGATGCCGCCGAAGATGGTGCCCTGCGGGTTGGTGTCGCGCGGCAGCAACGTGATGCGGATGGCCGGGTCGCCGTATGAGTTCATGAGACGCAGAATGGAGGCGTCCGGCGTGGCCTGTCAAGCGGTCTAACGTGACGTGGAGAAGTGGGGACGGGGTGCGGGAGAGACGGGGAGATGTGGAGAAAAACTCTACGTAGCCAAACGTCCCCCAGTCTCTCAGTCTCCCAGTCTCCCCATCCCCACTTCTCCCCTTCCCCAGTCTCCCCGTCCCCGCCGGGGGCGTACAACGGTGAGGCCGGAGGGAACATCCAAACGCTTGTCGTATTAGCAGAATACGCCCTTTTTGGCGTGCTTCTCCTCGCGGACGCGCGTAAAAAGTTGTCAGAGACGGCCGCACGGCGTATCGTTTCCGTAAAGCACAATCGGCGAGACATTCGGCAGGAAAATCAGACGATGAAGAGACTCTTTAACCACGCCCTTTTGACGCTGGCGCTGCTGGCCGTCCCGGCCCTCGCCTCGGCGCAACCCGCCGGGCGCAGCGGCGCCCAGAGGAAGCCGCCCGCGCAGGCCAAGCCCACCCCGACCCCGGCCCCGACGCCCGCGCCGGTTCAGACCATCGCCGAGACGCCGCTCGCGCCGGGACAGCGCGCGCGCTTCGACGTTACCAACTACCGCATCATCGCCGAGCTGAACCCCGCGCAGCACCTCCTGACCGCCACGGCCGATGTCACCTTCACCCCGCTCGACAACACACGCTCGGTCGTCTTCGAGCTGAACGGCTCGCTGAAGGTCGAGTCGGTCGAGCGCAACGGGAAGGTCTTGACGAACGTCGTGCAGGATCAGGCCGGGCTTGAGACCATCGGGCCTTTCGTCCGCGTGGACTTGGGCGAGGTCGTGCCGGCCGGGCAGCCGCAGACGCTGCGGTTCCGCTGGGCGGGCGCGCTCGTCACGCCCGAGGGCGGGCCGCTCCTGACGAAGCGTCTGGCCTACGTCGGCGCCGACATGTCGTACCTGCTCTACGCGGCGCGCTGGTTCCCCTTCCACGAGTACGCCGCCGACCGCGCCACCTCCGACATCACCGTCAGCGTCCCCGACGGCTACACCGTCGCCGGGATGAGCGACGAGCCGGTCGCGCAGGCGTCGGGCACGCAGTTCCTCCCGCCGGCCGGCGACGCGGCGACGCGCACGGCGCCCGCGCGCGCCGGAGCCCAGACGGCGGGTCTGAAGAGCTTCCGCTTCGTCACGCGCCAGCCCTCGCTCGTCGGCAGTTTCGCCGTCGGCCGCTTCATCACGCGCTCGCTCAAGATGGGCGGCTTCGAGCTGAACTTCTTCGTCCAGCCGGGCAGCGAGGGCTTCGTCGAGCCCTACGCGCAACTCCTCGGCGAGGCTTTGCAGTTCTACACACAGAAGTACGGGCCGCCGGCCTTCGGCACGCGCCTCGCCCTCGTCCAGATTGACGACGCGAGCCTCGACGCCTACGCCGCGCCCGGCGTCCAGTTCCTCTCGCCCCGCTTCTTCACGCCCGGCCGGCAGGCTTCGCTCGACGACCGGCTGCTGCGCGAGGTCGCGTACCAGTGGTGGGGTCTGACCGTGGGTCTCAAGTCCTTCGACGACGCGTGGCTCTCGCAGGGTCTGGCCGAGTGGAGTTCTTTCGCCTTCCGCGAAGGCAAGCTCTCGGGCGGGCAGCTCGACACGGCGCAGCGCGACATGCTTGAGCGCGCGCTCATGTTCGAGCAGGCCGCATCAATCGCCCGCGCGCCCTCGACTTTGGACGACCAGTCGGCGGCTTACCAGGCCGTCGTCTTCTACAAGGGCGCGATGGTCTTCCGCATGCTGCGCGAGGCGATCCGGCCCTCGAAGTTCGACGAGCTGATGAAGCGCTACGCCACGGAGTTTCGCGGCAAGAACGCCTCGATTGACGACTTCGAGAAACTGGCGTCCGTGGTCGTCGGCGAGAACATGCGCTACTTCTTCGCGCGCTGGGTCGAGGGCACGGGCGTCCCCGAGTTCTCGGTGGATTACCAGATCATCCGCACTCGCTCGGGCAAGTTCCGCGCGCGCGGCACCATCAAGCAGAACGTCGAGAACCTCAAGATGCCGGTCGAGCTGCAACTCCGGGCCGAGGGCGACGACGCCAACACAATCGTCTACGTCGCCGACCGCAGCGAGGACTTCGACTTCGAGGTCAAGGGTAAGCCCCTGGAGGTCGTCATCGACCCGAACAACAAGGTGATGCGCTCGTCCGAGGAGCTGCGTATCTCCATCGTCGCGCGCCGCGGCCTTGAGCTGTTCCGCGAGGGCCAGTACCTCGAAGCGCAGCGGCAGTTGGAGGAAGCGCTCAAGCTCGACAAGTCGAACTCGTGGGTTTACTACAATCTCGGGCTCATCTTCCTTGAGCAGCGCAACTACCAGCAGGCGCTCGACAACTTCGACGCGGCCTTGCACGGGAACCTGCGCCCCTCCTGGATCGAGGCGTGGGCGCGCATCAAGCGCGGCAACGCCTACGACGGCATGGGCGACCGCGCCCGCGCCGTCCACGAGTATAAGCAGGCCGTCGATTCCGGCATCGACTTCGACGGCGCCCAGCGCGCCGCCCAGGACTACCTCAAGACGCCCTACGACCCCAAAGCCGTCACGGCGCAGACCGCCTCGGGCGTGAGCGAGTAGTCGAAAGATAGTGAAAAGTGAAAAGGGGGCGTGGGCCGGCGTGCCCTCGCCCCCTTTTCACTTTTCCCCGGGCGGGAACTCTCTCGCCCCCGGCGGCGGTGGGGCCGCGCCGGATAGGTATTGACTCACGCACCGAGTTGGCTTATCGTGTGCGCCATCTCGACTGGCTTCAGGTTGGACTCACACTGAACTCGACTCTTTGCGCTTCCT
>JBEVJD010000320.1:0-12729 GCA_040510435.1 Pyrinomonadaceae bacterium
CACTCGCGCGGATACTCTCGCTCCGCGTGTTGCTCGATCTTCGCCAGCAGACCTGCGCTCAGACGTATCACACGTCCTCCCCCCAGAACTCCTCGCTCAGGTAGCGCCCGCCGCCGTCGCACAGGACGGTGACGACGACCGAGCCTTCGGAGAGTCCACGCGCGTAGCGGAGCGCCGCCGCGACGTTCGCGCCCGAGCTGACGCCGACGAACAGACCCTCTTCGAGCGCGAGGCGGCGCGCCATCGCCTGCGCCGCCTCGGTCGAGATTTCGACACGCGCGTCGGCGAGCGCCGGGTCGAAGATGCCGGGCACGAGCGTCGTCTCGACGTGGCGCATGCCTTCCAGCCCGTGGAGCGGCGAGTCGGGCTGCCTCAGCACGGCCTTCAAGCTCGCGTTCAGTTCGCGCAGGCGGCGCACCGTGCCCGTGAACGTCCCCGAGGTGCCGACGCCCGCGAGGAAGTGCGTGACGCGCCCCGCCGTCTGCTCCCAGATTTCCGGCGCGGTGCCCTCGTAGTGCGCGCGCCAGTTCGCGGGGTTGTCGTACTGGTTCGGGTAGAAATACTTCTCCGGCTCCTCCGCGACCATGCGCTGCGCGAGCCGCTGCGGGGCGTCCGTCCCCTCGCGCGGGTCGGTCTCGATCAACTCCGCGCCGTAAATGCGGAGCGTGCGCTTGACGTTCGCGTTGCCCGGCAGGCACAGGCGCACGCGGTAGCCGCGCGCCGCGCCGATCAACGCGTAGGCGATGCCGGTGTTCCCGCTCGTCGCGTCGAGCAGGATTTTCTCGGGCGAGAGCCGGCCGCTCGCCTCGCCGTCGAGAATCATCGAGAGCGCCGCGCGGTCTTTGACCGAGCCGCCCGGGTTCAGGTGCTCGGCCTTCGCGTAGACCTCGACGCCGCGCGGCAGCCCCCGCGACAGACGCGGGAGCTTGACGAGCGGCGTCCCGCCGACGTTCTCAAGTAGCCCGGTCGGTTGCTTCCTCAAATCGGCCCTCGCGTCCCGGCAAACTCAAGCAGCCCTTCACTGCCCCAGCTCGCGCTTGGACAGGTACCAGTCGGTGACTTCGTTCTTCGACTGGAACTCGGGCTCCATGCGCTTCGACGCGTCCTCGATGGTCTGCGGCGGAGGCACGACGACCTTGTCGCCCTTCTGCCAGTTGGCCGGGGTGGCGCACGCGTTCTGGTCGGCCGTCTGCAAGCCGTCGAGCGCGCGCAGGACTTCGTCGATGTTGCGACCCAAACTCATCGGGTAGTAGATGAGCGCGCGCACCTTCTGCTGCGGGTCGATGATGAAGACGGCGCGGACGGTCGCCGTCTCGGACGCGCCCGGGTGGATGAGCCCGTAGCTCTGCGCGACCCTCGTGTCGAGGTCGGCGATGACCGGAAAGTCGATCTTGACGCCGAAGTGCCCCTCGATGTTCCTGATCCAGGCGATGTGCGCCGGGACGGAATCCACGGAGAGGCCGACGAGCTGCGCGTCGCGCGCCTTGAACTCTTCGGAGCGGCGCGCGAACTCGACGAACTCGGTCGTGCAAACGGGCGTGAAGTCCGCCGGGTGCGAGAAGAGAACGACCCACTTGCCCTTGTAGTCGGAGAGCTTCAGGGGGCCTTGCGTTGACTTGGCCTCGAAGTCCGGCGCCGTGTCGTTGATGCGCGGCAGGCTCGCCGTCGTCTCCTGTGTCGGTGCTGTGCTCATAACTCGACTCCTCTTTGTCGTCTGAAATTGGGAACGGGTGAAATGTTGTGCAGCCTGAAATGGCTCCGGCGGCGTACGGCCGCCGTCCTTATAAAGCTCCTGCGAGAGAATTTTGCTTGCCGCAAGCTTACACGAAATCCGCCCGTTTTCAACTGCCGGCGCACCTGATGAAAACTGCCGCGGCGAGTTGAAGCACCCCGCGCTTTTTGCTTTCGCCGCCCGCCATACGATTTAGTGCAGGCCGCACCGCCTTTAGCTCGCCGGGTGTTTAAAGCTGCCTCAGCGAGGCGCTGGCTTTTCGTCGTGAAATCCGCTAAATACTGAAGTGTAAACAGAAAAACGCCTCGCACATCTTGTGGCACACACGTTGCTCAACATATTGTGGGCGGCCTGGACGCGGCCTGAGTCGCTAGACGGCACGCCGATTGAGGAAGGATTGAAGAAGATGACACACGGCAAGAGTTTCGCTCGGAGGACGACTGTTCTCGTAGCCCTTTTCGCACTGATGCTCGGCGCCTTCGTGCCCGACGCCTCGGCGCAGCGCCGCCGCACGCCGCGGCGCACCGTTCGCAGAACGACGGCGCGCGCGACGACGCCCCCGCTCCGTTACTTCACGGTGCCGGCCGACACCGTCATCCGCGTTCGCATGGACACCGAGTTGAACTCGCGTTCGGCGCGCGTCGGCGACCGCTTCTCGACGACGGTGACCGAGCCGGTCTACGGCGGCGGGAGCGGCGTGGACGTGATCCCCGTCGGCAGTAAGATTTGGGGCCGCGTCAGCTCCGTGAAGCGCGCGCAGCGTCGCAGTCCCGGCAGCATCACCGTCAGCTTCAACCAGGTGGAGTTGCCCGGCGGCGTGCGCCACACCATCAACGGTTCCTTGTCGAGCCTGCAAGCCGACGACGTGAACTCTGACAACGAGAGCACCGTCTCGGGCCGGGGTAACCGCAAGCGCGACGCGGTCTTCATCGGCGGCGGCGCGGCCACGGGCGCCATCATCGGGGCCATCGCGGGCGGCGGCAAGGGCGCGGCCATCGGCGCCATCCTCGGCGGCGGCGCCGGCACGGGCGCGAGGGTCTACGAGCGCGAGCAGGATGCCGAGGTGAAGTCGGGCGCCGAGTTCGGCGTCATCCTCAACCGCGGGGTGTCTTTGCCCGAATACAGAGCACGTTAAGTTCTAACAAGATCGGCCGTCTTTCGGGGCGGCCGGTTCGGAGGGAGCCCGCAAGCGAAGGGGAGAGCGCGGGCGGGCTCCCCCACCGACTTTCAAGAGTCTTCTGAAAAGGTAATCCAAGGGTTCGGTCGCCCCCTGTCAAGACGTAAGTGAGCGACCGCACAAGGAGAGGCCCGCTGCGAAGGGGAGAGCGCAGCGGGCCTCTTCTTTTTTACCGTCGGCGATCCGCTTTCGGCCGTTAACTTCTTCTTGAGATGTAGTCGTCGAGCGACAGCGCCCCGGCGCCGTTGAAGAGCAGGAAGAGCGAAGAGAAGAGCATGCAGAGCGCGAGCCGCGCGGCGTCGAGCGGTGCGTCGAGGTGGGCGATGACGAGCGCCGCGACGAAGTTAATCACCATCAACAGCGCCGCCGGCCTGACGTAGAGGCCGAGCACGTAGAGGATGCCGCACACGAACTGCGCGTACGCCGAGATGTGCGCCGCGAGGAGCGGCAGCGGCACGCCCCGCGCCGCGAGGAAGTCGCGGAACTCAAGCATGCGTTCGTTGCTGAACACGTTGTCCTGCGTCCCGTAGACGAGGATGAAACCGACGACCAGCCTGACGAAGAAGGCACCCTTCTCCCGATGCCTCTCGAAGAAACCGAAACCAGGGATGTGCGACATTAGATGATTCCCCGCGCGAGGTTGAGACTGCGATGACTTTTTAACGCGGCGGCGAGGCGGGAGGATAGCGGAATGTGACGGTACGGACTATCGCCGTGACCAGTCGGTTTATCGTCCGGCAGTCTTATTCTTCTTGCTCAACCCGCCGCGGCCGCTTCCCTGCCCTCACGCACGTAGACCAGACGACCGCCGACGACCGTTGCGACCGCCGCGCCGTGGAACGTCCAGCCGTCGAAGGGCGTGTTGCGGCTCCTGGATTTCGAGCGCGCGGCGTCGAACGTCCAGCGGAGGTCGGGGTCGAGGACAGTCACGTCGCCGTGTGCGCCGGGGCGGAGCGTGCCGCGGCCTTCGAGGCGGAAGACGCGCGCGGGGTTCACCGAGAAGAGTTCGACGAGGCGTTCGAGCGTGATGAGCCCGCCGTGGACGAGGCGTTCGAAGGCGAGGCCGACGGCCGTCTCAAGCCCCGTGATGCCGAAGGCCGCGCGGTCGAATTCGAGTTCCTTCTCGTCCAGATGATGCGGCGCGTGGTCGGTCGCGATGGCGTCCACGGTGCCGTCGGCGATGGCTTCGAGAACGGCGTCCAGGTGCTCGCGGCTCCGCAGCGGCGGGTTCATCTTCGTATCGGTGTCGAAGCCTTCGCAGGCCGCGTCGGTCAGCGCGAAGTGGTGCGGCGTGACTTCGCAGGAGACCAACACGCCACGCTCCTTCGCGCGGCGGACGGCCTCGATTGCGCCGCGCGTCGAGACGTGCGCGAGGTGTACGCGCGCGCCGGTCAACTCGGCCAGCGCGCAGTCGCGCATCGCGTCCGACTCTTCGGCGAGCGCGGGCCGACCCTTCAGGCCGAGCCGCAGAGACCACTCGCCCTCGTGCATCACGCCACCCGCCGCGAGCGACTTGTCGTCGCAATGATCCATCACGGTGAGGTCGAACCCGCGCGCGTACTCCATTGCGCGGCGCATGAGCCCGGGCGAAGGGACGGGGTGGCCGTCGTCTGTGACGGCGACGATGCCGGCGCGCTTCATCTCGCCCATCTCGGCCAGTTGCTCACCCTTCGAGCCCTTCGTGATCGCGCCGACGGGGAAGACGTTGGCGAGGCGTGCGGCGGCCGACTGCTCGACGATGAAGCTCGTGACGGCCGGGTTGTCGTTGACCGGGTCGGTGTTGGGCATCGCGCAGACGGAACTGAAGCCGCCCGCGACGGCCGCGGCCGCGCCCGACGCGATGGTCTCCTTATACTCCTGCCCGGGCTCGCGCAGGTGCGTGTGGAGGTCTATGAAGCCGGGCGCGACGATGAGCCCCGTCGCGTCGAAGACCTCGACGCCTTCGGGCGCGGCCTCGCCGCTGCGGAGCAGTGCGGCCACGCGCCCGTCTTCGATCAGAAGGTCGCGGCCGCCGTTGATGCCCTGCGTCGGGTCTACGACGTAGCCGTTGGCGATAAGCAGTCTCATCCGTTTTACTTGGAGCCGTCCGAGCGCGCGGCCGTCGCGGCGGTGCTGAGCGGTTCGGGCTGTAGAGGCTCGGCCTCGGGTTTAGTCTGCGCCGCGGGGTTCGGGTTGGAGGTCGTCACGCCCGCGCCGCCGCCGAGCAGGTAGAGCACGGCCATGCGCACGGCGAGGCCGTTGGCCACCTGGTCGAGGATGAGCGAGCGCGAGCCGTCGGCCACGTCCGACGCGATCTCGATGCCGCGGTTCATCGGGCCCGGGTGCATGACGATGGCGTCGGGCTTCGCTAAGGAGAGCCGCTTCAGGTTGAGCCCGTAGTGCACCGCGTACTCGCGCAGGGACGGGAGGAACGCGCTGTCCTGCCGCTCGCGCTGGATGCGCAAGACCATCACCACGTCCGCGCCCTCGACGGCCTCTTCGACCCCGCGCGCGACCGTCAGGTTCTTCCCCTCGGCGAGCGCGGCGAACTCGGGCGGCGCGAGCGTCCCCGGCCCTGCGACCGTGACGTTGGCGCCGAGCGTCGTCAAAAGGTGTGCGTTCGAGCGCGCGACGCGCGAGTGGAGGATGTCGCCGAGGATGGCGACGCGCAGGCCCTCAAAGTTGCCCTTCTGCTGTCTGATGGTGAGTGCGTCGAGGAGCGCCTGGGTCGGGTGCTCGTGCGCGCCGTCGCCCGCGTTGACGACCGCGGCGCGGCAGACGCGCGCGAGTTGATGCGGCGCGCCGGCCGAGGGGTGGCGGATGACGATGAGGTCGGGGCCCATCGCCTCAAGGTTCCGCGCCGTGTCCAGCAGCGTTTCGCCCTTCGTGACCGAAGAGGACGAAGAGCTGATGTTGATAACGTCGGCCGAGAGGCGCTTGCCGGCGATCTCGAAGGAGGTGCGCGTGCGCGTCGAGGCTTCGAAGAAGAGGTTGATGACGGTGCGGCCGCGCAGGGTCGGCACCTTCTTGATCTCGCGCTCGGAGATTTCGCGGAACGTCTCGGCCGTGTCGAGGATGTGCGTGATCTCCCCGGCGCCCATCCCGCGAATCCCGAGCAAGTTTCTCTGCTTCAGCACGGCGCTCGTCATGTGAACCCGAGTTATCCCTCAGTCCTGAAACGAAAAAGGCGGCCAGTCGCGGCCGCCTTCGTTAACTCTCTTCCTCCTGACCCGCCGGTCGTTCGACGATGACGACCGCCTCCTCGCCGTCGAAATCGTCGAGCATCACCTTGATGATCTCGCTCTTCTTCGTCGGCACGAACTTCCCGACGAAGTCGGCCTGGATGGGAAGCTCCCTGTGCTCCTTCCCGCGGTCAACGAGGACGGCGAGCTGCACGCGGCGCGGCCGGCCGAAGTCTATCAACTGGTCGAGCGCGGCGCGGATGGTGCGCCCGGTGTAGAGCACGTCGTCGATGAGCAGGACGTTGCGCCCGTCGACATCAATCGGCAGGTCTGTGCGGTTGACGATGGGGTTGGCGCCGACGGTCGAGAGGTCGTCGCGGTAGAGCGTGATGTCGAGGACGCCGACGGGCGGGCGCTCGCCCTCGATGTCGGCGACCTTGTCGGCGAGGCGATGCGCCAGCGGCACGCCGCGGCGCTGGATGCCGATCAGATAGAGATGCCCCGCCCCGTGGTTCTCCTCCACGATCTCGGACGCGAGCCGGGCCAGCGCACGGTTGATGCGCATGCCGTCCATGATGCGCGCTTTTTCGACGAATTCCATCGGCGCGGATACTACCACAGAGCCCTCCCCACTTGGAAGGTTTCCCAGCCGGGCAGATGAGAAAGTGTCACACTGCGCCTCTTCGCAACGCCTCGCGGCCTCGACAATGGGACGCGCGGGCGGGAAAATTTATACGCGTGCCCGCGAATCATTCATCAGGCGCGGGGGCGCGCGAGGCAAGGGGTTTATGCGTTCGACGATTAATAGTTATCTTGAGGATTATTTGAGGCGCGGCCGCGAGACGGCGTTCGCGTACAGGCGTGGTTTGCGTCTGGTGCGTTGGTCGTACCGGCGCGTGGCGGAGACGGCTTTCAGGTTCGCGCGCGAGTTGGAGGCGCGTGGGGTCGGGAAGGGCGAGCGGGTGCTGCTGTGGGCGGCGAACGGGCCGGAGTGGGTGGCGGCGTTCTTCGGGTGTGCGCTGCGCGGGGCGGTGTTGGTGCCGCTCGACGTGGAGAGCGCGCCCGATTTCGTCTCGCGGGTGCTGGCGCAGACGCGTGCGCGGCTCGTGCTCTACAGCGCGGAGACGAGGGCGCAGGCCGTTTCGCTCGGGCCGCCCGCCCTCGCGCTCGAAGAGCTTGAGAGTGTTGTCGGCGGTCGTCCGCGCGATGCTTTCAAGGGAGATGACATCTTCGCGGACGACCTCGTCGAGATTATCTACACGTCGGGGACGACGGCCGAGCCGCGCGGCGTGTGCCTGACGCACCGGAATCTGCTGGCGAACCTCGCGCCGCTCGAAGAGGGGATGCAGAAGTACATGAAGTGGGTGCGGCTCGTGCACCCGCTGCGGTTCCTCTGTCTGCTGCCGCTCAGCCACGTCTTCGGGCAGTTCATGGGCATCCTCGTCCCGCAGCTTCTCGGGGGCGAAGTCATCTTCATCGACGCGCTCAACCCCTCCGAGATCGTCAACACGGTCAAGACGCGCAGGGTCAACGTCGTCGTCACAGTCCCCCGCCTGCTCGACTCGCTGCGCGAGCACGTAGAGCGTCGAGAGGAGTCGCGCGGGCTGCTCGCAGACCTGCGGCGCCGCGTCGAGCGCACGGAGGGCGCGCACCCGCTCAAGCGGCTGTGGACGGCGCGGCGGATACACAGGTATTTCGGGTGGAGGCTCTGGGCGTTCGTGACGGGCGGCGCGACGCTGGGCGCCGAGACCGAGACGTTCTGGCGGCGGCTCGGGTACGCGGTCGTGCAGGGGTACGGGATGACGGAGACGGCTTCGCTCGTGACGGTCAATCACCCCTTCAAGACCGGGCGCGGCTCCATCGGGAAGACGCTGCGCGGGCAGGAGTTGAAGCTCGACGAGACGGGCGAGATTATGGTGCGCGGCGCGAACGTCTCGCCCGGCTACTGGCGCGGCCCGAACACTCTCGAAGCCGCGAGCGAGCCCGTCACGGACGGCGGCTGGCTGCGCACGGGCGACTTAGGCTCGGTGGACGCGTCGGGCAACATCTATTTCCGCGGCCGCAAGAAGGATACAATCGTCACGGCGGCGGGTCTGAACGTCTACCCCGAAGACATCGAGGCCGCGCTCAACCGCCAGCCCGAAATCCGTTTGAGCGCCGTCGTCGGCGTCGAAGGGCCGCGCGGCCCCGAGCCGGTCGCGGTGCTCATCATGAACGACGCGGGCGCCGACCCCTCGGCGGCGGTCGAGCGCGCCAACCAGACGCTCGCGCGCCACCAGCACGTGCGCCGCTGGCACGTCTGGTCCGAGGCGGACTTCCCGCGCACGCCGACGCAGAAGGTTCGCAGGCGCGACATCCTCGCCGCCATGAGCGGCGTGACGGGGGGAGTGGGAGACGGGGGGAGTGGGAGACGGGGCGACGGGGCGAGGGAGAGATGCAGGAACGGTCTACAGACGTGTGGCACTGACCCCCTGTCTCCCCGTCTCCCCTTCTCCCAGTCGTTCGACTTAGCATCAATCCCGTCGCCCGCAGACCTCGACTCGCTCGGCCGCGTCGAGCTGCTGAGCGCGCTCGAAGACCGCTACCAGATCGAGATTGACGAGGCGAGCTTCACCGCCGCGACTACCGTCGGCGACGTGGAGCGCATCGTCAACGCGGGCGGCGCGCGCGCGGAGGAGGCCGCGCAGTACCCTTATCCCGCGTGGGCTCAGGCCGCGCCCGTCCGCTGGCTCCGCGTCGCCATCTACTACGCGGTCGTGCTCCCCATCACGTCCGTGCTCTGCTGGGCGCGCGTCGTGGGGCGCGAGAAGCTGCGGGGGCTGGACGGCCCGGCGCTCTTCGTCTCGAATCACATCACCTATTTCGACCACGCGCTCATCATGTCGGCGATGCCCGGCCGCTTCCGCCGACGCCTCGCCATCGCGCAGGAGGGCGAGCGGCTCCGGTATTGGCGTAAACCGCCGGCCGGCACTTCCCTCTTGCGAAGGATGCGCTGGCGCATTCAATACTTTCTCGTCGTGGTCATCTTCAACACCTTCTCGCTGCCGAAGGCGAGCGGCTTCCGCCGCAGCTTCGGCTACGCGGGCGAGTCCGTTGACCGCGGCTACAACCTGCTCGTCTTCCCCGAGGGCATACGCGCTGACCGCCTCGGCATGAACCCCTTCCGCCCGGGCATCGGCGTCCTCGCCTCGCAGTTGGGCATCCCCGTCGTGCCCGTCCGCATTGACGGCCTCATCGAACTCAAACTCTCCGGCCGCCGCGGCTTCACCTCCCCACACCGCGTCACCATCCGCCTCGGCGAGCCCGTCACATACTCGCCCGACGAAGACCCGGCGAAGATTACGGCCGACCTCGAACGCCGAGTCAACGATTTGTAAGAGGGAGCCGTCGCCGCCGCCCCGTCCGCGTCTGCACCGCGCCGGTCGCCTCCGACACGGCACCGGCGCGCGTTTACACGGCGTCGGCGCCGGTCAACATGACATGAGCACTGCCTGATACGGCTTCGGCGCGCGTCACACGGAGTCGGCACACGCAAATACGGAGTTTGACGCGCCCGCACGGACACGGAACAACCTCACACCGCGTCGGCGCATACGAATACGGTGTTTGTAACGCCGGCACGGACTCGGCGCGCACATACACCGATTTATAGCAGTTGGATTTAGGTGCGGCCCGCAGCGCGGGTGGCATCCAATAGGGCATAAAAGGCGACGAACACGAAAATAATATCACCAAGCTCCTGAATCATAATCTTCCCCGCGCCGCCTTGACGGTGACGGCTCGCGTGGGAAGTTTTTGACAGTCTTTCCGCGGCTCTGTTACGCTCGACTCGCTCTTTTGCGCACTCCCCTGTTCTCAGCGTCCCCTTGATGCTCTATCGCTCGCTGCTGCGTCCCCTGCTCTTCAAGCTGCCGCCAGAGACGGCACACGAGTTCGCCCTTCACGCGCTCTCGCTCGCGCTCGGCCCGGCGGCGCTGCGTCGAATCGCGGCGGGGCAGACCGGAGGCGCGCACTTCGGAGAGTTGCGCCGCTTCGGCTTGAGTTTTAAGAACCCGGTCGGCGTCGCCGCGGGCTTCGACAAGAACGGGCTCGTCGCGCGGCAACTGGCCGCGCTCGGCTTCGGCTTCGTAGAGGTGGGCACGGTGACGAACCTGCCGCAGCCCGGCAACCCGCGGCCCCGCCTCTTCCGGCTGCCGCTCGACCGCGCGCTCGTCAACCGGCAGGGGTTCAACAACGAAGGCGCCGCAGCACTCGCGCGCAGGCTCGCGCACACGAAGCCCGACTGCGTGCTCGGCGTCAACATCGGCAAGAGCCGCGTCGTGCCCGTCGAGGAGGCGACCGCCGACTACCTCGCCAGCTTCGAGACGGTCAGGCCGCACGCCGACTACGTGACCGTCAACGTCAGCTCGCCCAACACGCCTAACTTGCGCGAGCTGCAACGGGCGGACTTACTCGGCGGACTGCTCGGCGCGCTCCAGCGCCGCAACCGCGAGTTGGCCGAGATGGAAGGCGGACGTTCCGTCCCGCTGCTCGTCAAGATCGCTCCTGACGTAAACGCGGGCGACCTTGAGTTGTTAGTCGAGGCGGCGCGCGGCGCGGGCGTCGCCGGCATCATCGCGGCCAACACGACGACCGCGCGCGCGGGGCTCCGCACGGACGCGGCGCGCGTCGCAGCCTTCGGCGAGGGCGGACTGAGCGGCGCGCCGCTGCGCGAGCGTTCGACGCGCCTCGTCGCCGCGCTCCGCAGGCTGACGCGCGGCACTTTGGAGATTGTCGGCGTCGGAGGCATCTTCAACGCCGAAGACGCCTGGGAGAAAATCTGCGCGGGCGCGGGGCTCGTGCAGCTCTACACGGGCTTCGTCTACGAGGGCTTCAACGTCGCGCGGCGCATCAACGAAGGGCTGGCCGCCCTCGTCGAACGCCACGGCTTCCGCACGCTCGACGAGGCCGTCGGCTGCCGCGCCGACGAGTTCGCCCCGCTCTAGTTTCGAGCGCGGCAACGTTTCGATTACGAAATAGGAGCAGAAACGATGACCACCGGCACCGTCGAGGCCGTCAACGCGAAAGAGAAGCTGATCGTCGCGCTCGACGTGGAGAGCGCTGCGGAGGCTTTGAGGCTGTTCGGCGAGCTGCGCGGCGAGGCGGGCATGTTCAAGGTCGGCTCGCAGCTCTTTACGTCGGCGGGCCCCGACCTCGTCCGCCGCCTCGTCGGCGAAGGCGCGCGCGTCTTCCTCGACCTCAAGTTCCACGACATCCCGAACACCGTCGCCGCGGCCGCGCGCGAGGCCGTGCGCCTCGGCGTCGCGCTCTTCAACGTCCACGCCGCGGGCGGCTCCGAGATGATGCGGCGCGCCTCGGACGCGACCGCCGAAGAGGCCGCACGCCTCGGCGTCGGCAAGCCGAGCCTCATCGCCGTCACGGTCTTGACGAGCATGGATGCCGACGCCCTGATAGAGACGGGCATCGAAGACTCCAACGTCGAGGAGCACGTGCGGCGGCTGGCGCAACTCGCGGACGCCTCGGGGCTCGACGGCGTCGTCGCCTCGCCCCACGAGATCGTGCCCGTGCGCGAGGCCGTCGGGCGCGCGGGCTTCCTCGTCGTCACGCCCGGCGTTCATCCCTCGGCCGCGGCCTACGCCGACCAGAAGCGCGTCATGTCGCCGGGCGACGCCGTCCGCCACGGGGCAGACTTCGTCGTCGTCGGCCGCGCCATCCTCCAATCCCCCGACCCTCTGGCAGCCGCGCGCGCCGTCGTCGAAGAGATGGAAAAGGTCAATAGTCAGTAGTCAGTAGTCAATAGTCAGTAGTCAGTAGTCAGTAGTCAGTAGTCAGTAGTCAGATGGGAGTGAGCCCCGGAGGGGCGGGATGTTTATAGCCCCAGCGGTTTAATAGAACCCGAGCCCCGTCAGGGGCGACATAAACATGCCGCTCCTCCGGGGCTGGAACGGAAGGTCAACCTAATCTCATGACTGCCTGCTGCCATCTGCCTACTGCCTGCTATTCACGATGAGCGTTGAGTATCACAAAGAGGGCAGCGGGCCGGCCTTCGTTTATGTGTGCGGGATTGAGGGGTCGGGGAAGCTGTTTTACAAGCAGGCCGAAGACCTCGCGCGCGACCACACGGTCGTCTCGTTCCCTCTGCGCAGGGACGGGTTGTACGGGATGGGGCGGCTCGTGGAAGACCTCGCGTGGGTCATACGCGAAGCGGGCGGGCGCGCAACCGTGCTCGGCGAGTCGTTCGGCGGGCTGCTGACGATGGCCGCGGCGCTCGAACACCCCGAGTTGTTCGAGCGCATCATCCTCGTCAACACCTTCCCGCACTTCCGCCAGCGCCTGAAGATTCACGCGGGCTGCATCCTCTTCCGCGCCTTCTACCCGATGCTCAAGGCGCACCGGACGCGCGGCGCCCGGCACGTGCTCTTCAGCAGTGATATAGATGAGGAGGACAGGCGGCTCTTCCGCGAGCACACGGCCGACGTGGGGCGCGAGGGCTACATCTCGCGCCTGCGCATCATCCGCGACACAGACCTGCGCCCGCGGCTCGGCGAGTTGCAGACGCCCGCGCTCGTCGTCGCGGGCACGGCCGACCGCTTACTCGACAGCGCGACGGCCGCGCGCCAGATGGCCTCGCTGCTCCCGCGCGCGCGGCTCAAGCTGCT
>JBEVJD010000321.1:0-5429 GCA_040510435.1 Pyrinomonadaceae bacterium
GACCTCGACCGGCTGGCGACCGACTCCGACATGTCGCCCATCATCAAGCTGGTCGACACCATCATCTACAACGCGATGGAGTCGCGCGCCTCCGACATCCACATCGAGACGCGCGACACGGCCGTCCACGTCAAGTACCGCATTGACGGTGCGCTCTACGAGAAGGTCGAGCCCATCGACATCGCCTACCACCAGACGCTGATTTCGCGCATCAAGGTCATGTCGGAACTCGACATCGCCGAGCGCCGCGTTCCGCAGGACGGCCGCTTCCGCGTCCGCTACAAGGGGCGCAACGTGGACTTCCGCGTCTCCATCATGCCGACCGTCCACGGCGAAGACTCCGTCATCCGTATCCTCGACAAGGAGCAGATCAACGAGCAGTTCCGCAACCTGACGCTCGACGTGGTCGGCTTCCTCCCGCGCGACCTGCGCGACTTCCGCCGCTACATCGCCGAGCCCTACGGGATGGTGCTCGTCACCGGCCCCACCGGCTCGGGTAAGACGACTACTCTGTACGCCGGCCTGAACGAGATTCGGAACGAGGAAGACAAGATCATCACCATCGAAGACCCCGTCGAGTATCAGCTCCACGGCGTCACGCAGATTCCCGTCAACGAGAAGAAGGGGCTGACCTTCGCGCGCGGCCTGCGCTCGATCCTGCGCCACGACCCGGACAAGATCATGGTCGGCGAAATCCGCGACAACGAGACGGCGCAGATCGCCATCCAGTCGGCGCTCACGGGCCACCTCGTCTTCACGACCGTCCACGCCAACAACGTCATCGACGTGATCGGCCGCTTCCTCAACATGGGCGTCGAGCCCTACAACTTCGTCTCGTCGCTCAACTGCGTGCTGGCGCAGCGGCTCACGCGCATGCTCTGCTCGGTCTGCAAGCGCCCGTACCGCCCGACCGACGAAGAGCTGTTGGAGTCGGGACTCAGGCCGACGGAGCACGCCGACCGCACGTTCTACATGAGCGTCGGCTGCGACGCCTGCAACCACACGGGCTACCGCGGCCGCACCGCCATCCACGAGCTGTTGAACATGTCGGACAACATCCGCGAGATGATCATCGAGCGCCGGCCCGGCTCCGAGGTGCGCCGCGCGGCCGAGGCCGAGGGGCTGCGCTCTTTGCGCGAGTCGGCGCTGGAGAAGGTCTTCCAGGGCGTCTCGACGCTGCACGAGATCAACCGCGTCACCTTCGTCGAAGAGGTCAAGATGAACGGCGACGAGATCGTCGCGGTGAATGGGAAAGTAGTCAAGAGCGAGTAGACAGAAGTCAGTAGACAGTAGCCAGTAGGGCTCCACCGGCGAAGATTGACAACGATATTGCCGGCTCTCGGCAACTAAGTTTTTCTACCGGCTGTTGTCTACTGACTTCTGTCTACTCGCTTGTTGTTCCTCCTTTAAGGAACTATTATCTACGCCCCGGCGTGTAAAGGCTGAACGTGGTGGGGCGGACGTGGGAAATCCTCGCGAGTAAGCTTTTCGGCCACTCCCCGACCAGACCGGTTTTTGCAGGCGCGCGGCCGCCGAGGCCGCACCAGATGTCACGCGGCCCCTGAAGCCGACTCAACGCAACAAGGAATCAAAGTAAGTGAGGTTCGAGATGAAGTCTAAGCCCTTGGCCCGCCCCTTCGCGGCGCTCCTCATGGCGTTCTTACTGCTCGCCGCGCCCGTCGGCGTGCTGGCGAAGAAGGGCGAGAAGAATTACAACCGCGGCATGGAGTACGAGAAGGCGCAGCAGTGGGAGAAGGCCGCGCAGGAGTTCGCGCTCGCCGTCGCCGCCGCGCCGAACGAGACCGAGTACCAGCTCCATTACCGCCGCGCCGTCTTCAACGCCTCGCAGAACTACATGACGAAGGGGCGCGCGCTCGCCGACCAGGGCGACTACATCGGGGCCTACAACGCCTACCGGCAGGCTTACGGGCTCGACCCCGTCAACGACCTCGCCGCGCAGGAGATGGATCGCGTGCTCCGGCTCCAGCGCGAGAAGGAGGGCACGACCACCCCGCGCAGCACGCCCAGCCACTACACCGGGCCGGCGGGCACGGTGGCCCCGCCCGAGGGGGCGGCCAACGGCACCGAGGGGCCGGCGCGCACCGAGCAGCTCCAGACCGTCCAGTACAGCGGCGACCTCGAAGGTCTCATCCGCAAACTGGCCGACGAGATGAACATCAACGTCGTCTTCGACCAGGCGTTCTCGCAGGTCAAGCGCACGGTCAACATCCGCTGGCGCGAGATCACCCCGGCGCGCGCGCTCGACTACGTCTTCCTCGCCAACGGCCTCTTCTTCCAGAAGCTCGACCGCCGCACCATCCTCGTCGCCGACCAGTCGAAGCGGCCGATGTACCAGCAGTTGGTGCTGCGCACCTTCTACCTCTACAACATCCCGCCGAGCGAGGCGCGTACGCTCCTGACGGCCGCGCTCCCCGCGAACGCCGGCCGCCAGCCGCAGTTCGTCGAGAACAAGACGACCAACTCCATCACCGTCCGCGACACGCCCGAGAACATCCGCATCATCGAGAAGCTCTTGCAGAGCGTGGACAAGGATCGCGCCGAGGTCGTGATGGAGGTCGCCATCTACGAGATTTCGCGCGCAGACCTCCTCCAGGTCGGCAACCAGATCGGCACGCAGACCTCGCTCAACAACCTCGGCGGCGTCGCCGCCGGCTCGCTCCTCTACCGCGGCACGCCCGCGCTCGCGCTCGGCACCTCGACGGTGGGTCTGGGCTCGGGCCTCGGCCTGCTCATCCCGCCCTCCTCGCTCTCGCTCTTCCAGAGCAGGAACAACACGCGGCTGCTCTTCTCGACGCAGGTGCACGCCTTCGATGACGAGAAGTCTTCGACGCGCGTCGGCTCGAAGGTGCCCGTGCAGACCGCGTCCGTCTACAGCGGTCTGGTCGCGCAGCCGGGCGGCACCGGCGGCAACCAGGCCGGCGTCGGCAACGCGTTCGGCGGCAACGGCTTCCCCGTCATCCAGTACGAGGACGTGGGTCTCAACCTCGACTTCAAGCCCAAGGTCTACCCGAATCAGGACGTGCAGGTCTCGATGACCATCGAGTCGAAAGACCAGCAGGCCGGCCCCGACCCGCTCACGCCCATCTTCACGCAGCGCAAGATCGAGGGCGTGGCGCGCATCCCGAACGGGAAGACGATGATGATCGCCTCCATCGCGCAGGATCGCGAGCGGAACGGCCGCGCGGGGCTGCCGCTGGTCGGGCTCATCCCCATCCTCGGCCGCCTCTTCACCACGCCGACGAAGGACAATCAGAACAGCGACATCGTCATCACGATGACGCCGCGCGTGCTGCGCGCGCCCGAGATCACGCCGCAAGACCTTGAGCCGAAGGACACGGGCACGATGCAGACGCCGCAGTCGCCCTCGCTCGAAGCGCTGCTGCGCGACGCCGAGCGCGAGGAGCACTACGCGCGGCTGCGCGCGCTCCCGACCAACCAGACCGTGCAGCTCCCGACGCCCTCGGCCTCGGTCGTGCCGTCCGAGGAGGTGACCTTCGTGCCCGCGCCCAAGGCGCTCGCGCAGCCCGACGCGGCCGCGCCGGCCCCTGCGAATAACCCGGGCGCGCGGGCCGTCAACGTCGCCCTCGACCCCGCCACGGTCGTGTCGCCCGTCCCCGCCGCCACCGGCAGCGCGGGAGCCGGCAGCGGCGCGGGCCCGACGGTTCCGGCGTCCGAGTCTCCGGCCGCCCCGGCGGTCTCCGTCCCGGCGCGGGTCGAAAGTTCGGCGGAGCTGTTGATGATGACCGACCGGCAGGAGTTGAAGGTCGGCGAGAGAGCGCGCGTGATGGTCTTCCTGAAGACGGACGCGCCGCTCGGGCTGGCGACCGCGACGCTGCGGTTCGACCCGAAGGCGCTGGCCGTCCGCTCGGTCACGCAGGGGGGCCTGGCCGGCTCGGGGGCGGGGGCGCCCGCCGTCACGCATTCGATTGACCCGTCGGGCGTGCTGGTCGTCTCGGTCTCGCCCGCGGCCGGGGCTCCGGCTTTGACGGGCGAGGGGCTGCTGCTCGTCGTCGAGGTCGAAGGGCTCACGCCCGGCGAGACGGGACTTCAGTTCGACGCAGACAAGGTGCACCTCGTCGCCACCGACGGCCGCACCGTGCGCCCGCGCACGACCCCCGGCCGCTTCAAGGTCACACAGTAGAGCCGACGGGGAGAGTGGGGAGTAGGAGACGGGGAGAAGTTGGAAGGAGAAGTTGAAAGCATGACTCATCCAGACCTCTCCCCGTCTCCTCGTCTCCCCGCCTCCCCGTCTTCTTCTGCCGGGTGGACGCTCATCGAGTTGGTCATCACGATGACGGTGATGGCTGTGCTGACGATGGCCGTCATCCCCATCGTCCGCACCTCCATCAAGCGACAGCGCGAGATACGCCTGCGTGAGGCGCTGCGCGAGATGCGCGGCGCGATAGACGAGTTCCACCGCGACACCGTCGGCATGCAGTGCGGCCCGCTCGGCGCCCCCGGCGGTCTGGGCGGACAGCAGGGCGGTCTGGGCGGCCAGCAGGGCGGGCAGGGCGGACAGCAACTCTGGGTTGACCCGCGCAGCCGCGTGAGGCTCGCCGACTGCACCATCTTCGGCGTGGACAACCCCGACCGCTACCCGCCGACTCTGGAGACACTGGTTGAGGGCGTGGACGTGCTGCCGCGCACCGCCACGGCCGCGCAGCAGATGGGCAGCGTCCAGGGCAACATGACCGAGACCAACGCCCCGCCCATCCCGAAGAAGAAGATTTACCTGAGGGAGATTCCCATAGACCCCATCACGGGCAACAAGGATTGGTGCCTGCTCTCGAACTACGACGACGCCGACGGCGGCTGCTCCTCCAGCGCCAACAACGTCTTCGACGTGCGCTCCAAGGCCGAGGGCGAGGCGCTCAACGGAGAGAAGTACAGTGACTGGTAAAGACATGGACGGGGGGACTGGGAGAAGGGGAGACGGGGGGGCGAGAAGAGCACACTTCTTCTCCCCGTCCCTCCGTCTCCGCTTCTCCCAGTCGCGCCAACGGGGCTTCACGCTGTTGGAGCTGATGATCGTCATCTCGATCCTGGTCATCCTGGCGCTCATCGCGATGGGGCAGTACAACCGGACGGTGCTGGCGGCGAAGGAGGCGACGCTGCGCGAAGACCTCTTCACCATGCGGAAGATGATCGACCAGTACGCCGCCGACAAGGGGAAGCTGCCGCAGTCGCTCTCAGACCTTCAGTCGGCCGGCTACCTCCACGACATTCCCATCGACCCGATGACCGACGCCGCCGACTGGCAGGTCGAGTTCGGCGAAGACCCCGGCTCGACCGGCGGCGAGCAGGGCGTCACCAACGTCCGCTCCGCCGCCGGCGAAGTCTCCTCCGACGGCTCGACCCGCTACAGCGAATGGTGATGGGGGAAGTAGTCAGGAGACAGTAGTCAGTAG
>JBEVJD010000322.1:0-2898 GCA_040510435.1 Pyrinomonadaceae bacterium
CAAGCTAGACGACATTCCCGACTTCTACGTGAAGATGATGGATGATGTCGCCGATGGCAGCACCTGCGCGAAGCAGGCCGAGGGGCAGTAGGGCGGGGGAGAAGGCAGTAGACAGGAGTCAGGAGGGATACAGAAGCGGCACGCCCGGCCCGAAGGTTTCGGACGCGCCGCCTCTCTTTTCTACTGACTACTGACTACTGACTACTGTCTACTGCCTTCTCCCCCCCCTACTGCCCCGCGGCCTTCTGCGCGCGGTGGGTGCCTTCGGCGAACTCTTCGATCATCTTCTCGTTGAAGGCGGGGATGTCGTCGGGCTTGCGGCTGGTGACGAGGCCGTTGTCGACGACGACCTCCTCGTCAACCCACTCCGCGCCTGCGTTGACGAGGTCGGTCTTGACCGAGGGCCACGAAGTCAGCGTGCGACCTTTGACGACGCCCGCCTCAATGAGCGTCCACGGCGCGTGGCAGATGGCCGCGACCGGCTTGCCCGCGTCGAAGAATGCGCGGACGAACGCGACCGCCTCGGGCTGCATACGCAACTGGTCGGGGTTGGCGACGCCGCCCGGCAAGAGCAGCGCGTCGAACTCCGCGGCGTCCGCCTCCGCGAGCGGCACGTCCACCTCATACAGGTCGCCCAGGTCGAAGTGCTGCCACGCCTGCACCCAGCCCTCCTCCGCGGGCGACACGATCAAAGCCTCGGCGCCGGCCTCTTCGAGCGCCTGTTTCGGCCCGTCCAACTCCGACTGCTCGAACCCCTCGGCGACGAGGATGGCGACCCTCTTTCCGTCCAGACTCTTCTCCATGATATTGCTCCTCCTTGATGGCTCGGGATTGAAATGAATGACTGATTCTAGCGCCCGGGCTTTGCGGTTCACGTGCGGGGAGTTCACAAAACGTTGGCGCGTTAAGAGATGATGACGGCGGGCGAAAACACGTATAAAATCGGAAGTCTTACCAGCGGGGCGCACGTCCGTTTAACTGAGTCGTCGGCGTTTTAAAACCAACCATTCTATTTGACCGCACATCCAATGTCCGTCATGATTGCCCGCCGCGCACGTTCAATGCGCGGGGCAAAAAGGAGATGAAAATGTCATCCAACAAACGGCGTCCGGCCTACGCACTCGCGCTCGCGCTGCTGCTCGTCGCGCTCTCGTGGGTCGCGCCGGTTACGCGCGCGCAGTCGCCGCTCGACTTCAGGCTGAAGACGACCGACGGCGGCGAGATCACCTCCGCGATGGTGCGCGGCGACGTGGTCGTGCTCGCCTTCGGCTCGTCCCTGCTCGGGCCGCTCTCGAAGCAGCAGGCGCAGGGCGTGCAGGCGCTGGCCGACGAGTACGGCGCGCGCGACGTGCGCGTCTACTGGGTCACGACCGACTCGGACAAGCCGCAGGCGAAGACCTACGCGACCGACGACCAGCTCCGCGCGTTCGCGCGCAAGGCGGGGCTGAAGGCGACCGTGCTGCGCGACCCCGAAGGCTCGCTCTTTAAGAAGACCGGGGCCGACCAGATTCCCGCCGTCGTCATCCTCGACCGCCGCGGCGCGGTCACGGTGCCGATTGTCGGCGGCTACGACCCAGACCCCAAGCACAGCCTCGTTGACGTGCTCTCCGGCCGCCTCAACAAGATGCTCGCGCAGTAAAGTCCCCGAGGCGGAAGCCCGAACGTCAGCGAGGGCTCATACTCAACAAAGGAAGAGGGATGACGAAAGACCGCACGTCTTTCGTCATCCCTCTTTTTGCGTTTACCCGGAGCCCTCGCCTACGGTCGGGCCCCCGCCTCGAAGCCGCGGGCGAGTTCGTAGACGAGCCGGACGGGCAGGCCGACGACGTTCCAGTAGTCGCCCTCGATAGCCTCGATGAAGAGGGCGGCGCGGCCCTGTATGGCGTAGGCGCCGGCCTTGTCGAGCACGTCGCCGGTCTCGACGTGCCAGGCGATCTCCTCGTCGCTCGTCTCGGCGAAGCGCACGCGCGTGCGCTCCAGCCCCACGGAGGCGTGCCCCGTCTCGGCGCGCACCAGCGCCACGCCGGTCAGCACCTCGTGCCAGCGCCCGCTCAAGGCCCGCAGCATCCGCCGCGCCTCCTCCGCGTCGCGCGGCTTCTCAAGGATTTCGCCGCCCACGAGGACGGTCGTGTCCGCGCCCAGCACCAGCCCGAACAGTCGCGTGCGCGCGACGGCCTCGGCCTTCTCGCGCGCGAGGCGCGTGACGAAATCTTCGGGGCCTTCGCCCGCGAGCCGCGTCTCGTCAACGCCCGCCGGGTACGTCTCGAAGGGCCAGCCGACGGCCGTCAGAATCTCCGAGCGGCGGGGGCTCGAAGAGGCGAGGACGAGCGGCTCCATCGCCGCCAGCCGCGCGACCCCTGCCACGTGCGCCGCTTGTGACACGCGTTCGTTTTCCATTACACTCCCTGAGAAATTTTAGATTTTTGATTTGCGACTTTTGATGTAATACCACGCCGGCAAATCGCAAATCAAAACTCAGAAATCAAAAATGGACGATTTATTTCAGTCGCTCCCGAAGCTGCTGCGCGCGGCGGGCGAGAGCGAGGAGGTCCTGGAGGCCGCGAGCTTCGCCGCGTGGCGGCGCGTGGCGGGCGAGGCGCTGCGCGGCTGCGCGGTGCCCTTCCGCCTCTTCAACCGGCGGCTCATCGTCTCGGTGCCGGACACGACCTGGCGCAAGCAGCTCGAACAGGTAAGCCCGCAACTGGTCTTCCGCCTCAACTCGCTGCTCGGGCAGGCGGTCGTGACCTACGTCGAGTTCCGCGTAGACCCGCAGACCGTCCGGCAAGAGCGCGCGCGGCTCGGCCGCACGCAGTACGAAAGACTCACGCAGGAGGAGTCTGCCCTCGACCGCGCCGCCGAACTCGGCGACGCGGCCAGCGCCATCCACGACGACGAACT
>JBEVJD010000323.1:0-36878 GCA_040510435.1 Pyrinomonadaceae bacterium
GCCACCTCGCGAGCGACGACGAGGCCGAGGCGTGCGGCGCGGGCTGGCGCGACACGGCGCGGCTCGGCTGGACGCGGGAGACGGCCGGCGACGCGCGCGTCTGGCAGAACGTCGGCGAACTCTCGCGCCGCCACGCGCCGAAACTCTTCGACTGCGGTCAGGACGGCCGGCAGGACTGCTATGAGTAGCATTCCCTTTTGCCATCGCCCGAATGTGTTGTTAGAATTTTTCGCGCGACGACACCGGCAGCAGAGTTCTTGCGTCTTGTCGGTCTACTTTTCCGAATCGTCCCGAGGTCTAACGAGCGTGTGTCGCGCGAGCCGCCTGAATGAAAGAGTGTCCGGCCTGCCATCGCTGCTTCGCAGACCAAGTCAATCACTGTCCAAGTGACGGTGACCGCCTGAAGTTTCTCATCAACCTCGACACCACGCTCGACGAGCGCTACCTGCTCGAACGCAAGCTCGGTCAGGGCGGCATGGGGCTCGTCTTCAAGGCGCATCACAAGTTCATCAAGACGCAGCACGCCATCAAGGTCATCCTCCCCGACCTCGTCGGCAACGACCCCTCGCTCGCCGCGCGCTTCCGGCAGGAGGCCATGGCCGCGGCCGCCATCCGCCACCCCAACACCGTCAGCGTCACCGACTACGGAGTGCTGCAAGGCACGACGCCCTACCTCGTCATGGAGTTCGTCGAGGGGCGCTCGCTCCACGACATCCTCGCCGAGCAGCGGCGGCTCTCGCCCGTCGCCGCCGTCGAGATCATGCTCGCCGTCTGCGCGGGGGTGGCCGCCGCGCACCGGCAAGGCATCGTCCACCGCGACCTCAAGCCCCTCAACATCATGTTCCGCCCGGGCGAGCCGCCGGGCGAGACCCTGAAGGTGCTGGACTTCGGGCTGGCGAAGATCAAGTCGGGCGAGCTGCTCGGCTCGTTCGTCGCCGCGCAGACGCAGGGGATGATGGGCTCGCCCTTCTACATGGCGCCCGAGCAGTGGAGCGACGACGACATCGACGCGCGCTCCGACATCTACTCCCTGGGCGTCATCCTCTACCAGATGGTCGCGGGCGACGTGCCGTTCAAGGGCAAATCCGTCCCTTCGATCATGAGCCAGCACTTAAACGCCGCGCCCCTCCCCCTCGCCGAGCGCGGCGTGGAGGTGCCGCCGCTGCTTGAGCGCGCCATCCAGCACGCGCTCGAAAAAGACCCCGAGAAGCGCCCGCAGACGGTCGAGGATTTCGTCGCGGAACTGCGCGAGGCCATGCCGCACCTCGACGGCGGCCTGCGCGAGCCCGGCGCGGCGACCGTGCAGATCGTCCCGCCCGACACGATGGGTCTCAAGAATCGTCCGGGCGCCACGACGGGCTCGCAGAGGGAGAGCGCCGACAGCCTCAAGACCATCGCGGGCGCGCCCGACGCCTTTTCGACGGCCGAGTTCGAAGAAGCCTCGGAGCCCTCCGGGGCCGTGACCGTGGCCGAGCGGCCGGGCGACGGCGACGCGCGCGCCGCGGCCGGCTCGGACACAGGGCGCCAGAGTCCCGCGCAGACGGCCGGCCCGTTCGGCGCGGGCCAGCCCGTCTCCACTCAAAACCTCGGGCACAACGCGCAGACCGAGCCGCTCTCTCCCGACGCCTTCGCGGCCGAGGAGAGCGCGCGCCGCGAGGCCGAGGAGCGTGAGCGGCGACTGGCCGAGGAGCGGCAGAGGCTTGAGGCGTTGGAGCGCGCGCGGCGCGAACAGGA
Source organism: Pyrinomonadaceae bacterium (assembly GCA_040510435.1). Lineage (GTDB taxonomy): Bacteria > Acidobacteriota > Blastocatellia > Pyrinomonadales > Pyrinomonadaceae > QHXN01. Next base: position 1,735 of record JBEVJD010000323.1, read on the forward strand.
GGAGCGGCAGCGTCTCGAAGCCGAAGAACGTCAGCGGCGCGAGTTAGAAGAACGCCAGCGGCGCGAGTTGGAAGAACGCCAGCGCCGAGAGTTTGAGGAGCGCGAGCGGCGCGAGGCAGGAGAGCGACTGAGGCGCGAGGCCGAGCAGAACGCGGTGGCCGTGGGGAGCGTGACCGTCGGCCCGGCGGCAGATCAGGCCGCGGGCGGGCATGGCGGCAGCGGCGGCGCGGCCGTCACACGACAGCACGTCGTCCCGGCTAACATCGCTTCGCCGGGAGTTCCGCCGCCGGGAGTTCCGCCGCCGGGGGGAATGACGCCGCCGACGACGCATTCGCGCACGCCGCTCGTCGTGGTCGGCGTGGTCGTCCTGCTCGGGCTGCTCGCGGGCGTAGTCGGGCTCGGCTATTTGGCGTATCAAAAGTTCGGCACGCGTGGCTCGAACGGCGTCGTCAACACGAACAACACCTCGAACGTCAACGCGCAGGCGAGCCCGAGTCCCGTCGGCGCGAACCAGAACGGCGTGGAGCCGGGCGGAACCGGGATGCGCGCAGACCTCCTCTGGATTCCCGGCGGGACGTTCCAGATGGGGCGCTCGGACGTGCCGCCCATCACCGACGAATTGAAGGCGCGGCGCGCGACGCATCTGCTCTGGATGTACAGCCAGTGGCCCGCGCACGAGAAGACCGTCGGCCCCTTCGCCATCGACCGCACCGAGGTGACCAACGCCGAGTACGCCGAGTTCGTCAAAGAGTCTGGGCACGCGCCCCCGCCCGGCTGGGACGGCGCGCATCCGAAGACGGGCGACGAGCGTCTGCCGGTCTCGAACGTCACTTACGGGGACGCAGAAGCATTCGCCAAATGGCGCTCGGGCCGGGACGGCGTGACCTACCGCCTGCCGACCGAGGCGGAGTGGGAGTTCGCCGCGCGCGGCGGCGACCCTTCGCGCATGTACCCTTGGGGCGCGGAGTGGGTGCAGGGTTACGCGAACCTGGGTGGGCGGGGCGCCGCCCCCGTCGGCTCGTTCCCGCTGGGGCGCACGCCGCAGGGGCTCGACGACATGATCGGCAACGTGTGGGAGTGGACGGCGTCCGAGGCTTCGATGTACAAAGGTAACGACCGGACGGCGCTCGGCGACCAGGATCGCGGTAAGGTGGTCACGCGCGGCGGCTCCTTCGAGAGTCGCGCCGACGGCGACGAGCCGATCACCGTCACCGCGCGCCGCTGGGTGGCACGCGACTTCCGCCACCCCGTCCTCGGCTTCCGCCTCGTGCGCGCGGAGCAGTGAGGCCACGGGGTCGAATTTCGGCGGGTCAGAATTTTTACAGGTCAGGGTTTTTAAAGGCAATCATCCGTATGAAGAAGCAGTCCGCTAAAGGTCATCATCTCTGGACGCGCGCGCGCGTCGCGCTCACATGCGCGGCCTTCGCCGCCGTGGCGCTCGTCGCCTCCAACTGTAAGTCGAACGACACGGCGAACCTGACGGCGAACCAGTCTCAGCCGCAGTCGAAGGGCGCGCCCAAGGTCACCGTCACCCAGAAGCCGGGCGCGCAGCCGCAGCCGCCGCAGCAACTCGACACAGTCCCTGCCGTGGCCTGGAACACGGCGATTCAGTCGGTGGACGGCGCGACGTTCCGGCTCTCGGACTACAAGGACAAGGTGGTCGTGCTCGACCTCTGGGCCACGTGGTGCGGCCCGTGCCGCCTGGAGGTGCCGCACCTCGTCGAGTTGCAGAAGGAGTACGGCGGTAAGGGCGTGGAGGTCATCGGCCTGACGACCGAAGACCCGGAGGATGACGAGGCGAAGGTGCGTGACTTCGCCAAGGAGTTCAAGATCAACTACAAGCTCGGCTGGTCGCCGCGCGAAGTGTCCCTCGCCCTGATGGCCGGCAACACCAGCATCCCGCAGACCTTCGTCATCGCTCCCGGCGGCCGCATCGTCACCAAGTTCCGCGGCTTCAGCGACCGCGTCCCCGACATGATCCGCACCGCCATTGACAAGGCCAACGAGAAGACGGGGGACTAGGGAAGTAGATAGTAGACAGTAGACAGTAGACAGTAGACAGTAGGGATACAAAGCGGCGCGCCCGGCCCGAAGGCTGTGACGCGCCGCTTGTGTTTTCTTCTACTGGCTACTGACTGCTGACTACTGTCTACTGCTTTTTCTCCTCCTCCAGTTCGCGCTCGCCCTCTTCGCGCAGTTCGCGCCCTTCGCGTTCCAGTTCGGGGTTCTGCGTGCCCTGCGCGACCGACTCGCGCGCGGCGCCCTCGATGCGCTTCATCTCGGCCTCGACGCGACCCTCGACCTCGTCCATCGGCGGCACCTCGCCCGTCTCTTCCTGCGTCACGAATTTGCCCTTCGAATCTTCCATAAAGGTTCTCACCTCTCCTGCATCATTGCGTCCAAGGGGGTTTTGAGGCTGCATCGTCTCATCCCCGGAGCCCGCCGGTCAAATCGTTTGCCCGCCGCGCGCCGCTTGACTTATACTCGCGCGCGAATCGGAGCCGCCGCGCCGCAACATCTCCCCACCGCCCGTCGCTCCGGCGCGTCCCCGATAACGACCCGGAGGTGTTTCCCCCTTTGATGACCGAAGAGATTCGCCGCCTGCTCAAGATGGGGCAGGAGACCATCGTCCGCACCTGGACGGAGAAGGTGACGGCTGACCGCCGCGTCAAATCCGACGACCGCCTCTCCTACCTCCAACTGGTTGACCACATCCCGCAGATCGTCGAGGAGTTGCAGGAAGCGCTCGGCCACGGGCACGGAGAGGCGCCGGCGCTCACACAGGGGCGCGAGCACGGCCGCCAGCGCTGGCGCCAGGGCTACGAGCTGAAGGAGGTCGTGCGCGAGCTGACGCTGCTGCGCATCACCCTCGTCGAGTTCATCGAGCTCTACCGCGGCGCGCTGCCCCCGCGCCCGCCCGAGGAGCTGACGCGCTCCTTCCACCGCATCAACATCTTCATGGACGACGAAATCTATCGCACGGTCGAAGCCTTCCTCGACGCTCCACAAAACCCCGCGTCGAACTGAAGGGCTGCGGCGCGACTGCCGCCCGCATACAACGTTCGCGCCGTCAACAGTCATCCCTTACTCGAACGCCGCACGTGCCGTTAGCCGGGCGCGGTCGGCCCGTGTAAAATGTCCCACGGATAAATCTCCCTGAAACAATTTTTGTGCGGGTCGAGAACGCTCTTCGGGGCAAGGAGGTGATTGTGCTCAGACCGTCTTTACGCGCGGCGACGCTCGCGCTCGCGGCGGCCGCCGTGTTGTGCATGTCGGCCGGCGAGGCGCCGGCGCAGAAGCGCGGCGCGCTGGCTCCGAAGCGTGCGGCGGACGCCGCGCGACACTCGAAGGAGGCGTCCGAAGTCATCCGCAAAATCATGTCGGTGCCCGAGAGGGAGATTCCGCGCGACCTCCTTGAGAGCGCGGAGGCCGTCGCCATCTGCCCCGGCGTGCTCAAGGCGGCCTTCATCGTCGGCGGGCGCAAAGGCGACTGCGTCATCAGCCGCCGCACGCAGAAGCGTCAGTGGAGCACGCCCGTCTTCTACAATCTGGCGGGCGGGAGCGTCGGCGCGCAGATCGGCGGCTCGAAGACCGACTACGTTCTGCTGTTCATGAACGAGGAGGCGCTCAAGGGGCTGATGGACGACAAGTTCGAGATCGGCGGCGAGGCGGAGGCGACCGCCGGCCCCGTGGGGCGTGCGGCCGGCGCCAGTACCAACCCGCGTCTGAGCGCGGGCATCCTCACCTACTCGCGGAGCAAAGGCGCCTTCCTCGGCGTCGCACTCAAGGGCGTCGCCATCACGCCCGACAACGACCTTAACGAAGCCTTCTACGGCAAGAAGGCTTCCGAGCTGATTCGGGGACGGGAGGACATGCCCGTCCCGACGCAGGTGCGCGCGCTCCCCCTCGCGCTCGCACGCTACTCCGTCCGGCTCCCCAACTGAAAAGGCAAGGAGTCAGAAGTCGAAAGTCAGCAGTCAGGAGAAATGCATTCGTCGCTCGAACCCTACGGTTCTCGTCCGCAACCTCCGCAAAGCGGAGCCTCCTGACTCCTGACTTCCGACTTCTGACTCCCGTTTCATAAAGGAGATTTGAATGAAGCTTTCGACCCGTTTGACCCTGCTGGCGGTTCTGGGGGCGCTCGCGCTCTCGGCCGCAACGTTCCCCACGAGCACGCGCGCGCGGCAGGAGGAGCGGCAGCGCATCGCCACGCGCCCGACGCCGAACGCCAGCCCGAAGCAGCAGAAGGAGGCGTCGAAGAAGGCCGAGTCGGCCGCGAACGTCTTCGAGCAGGTGATGGGCGCGCCCGACCGCTCGATCCCGCGCGAACTGCTCGACCGCGCCGAGGCTGTCGCCGTCTTCCCCGGCATGCTCAAGGCCGGCTTCGTCGTCGGGGGGCGTGGCGGCAGCGGCGTCATCAGCCGCCGCGTCACCGGCGGTTGGAGCGTGCCCGCCTACTTCAAGATGGGCGGCGCCAGCCTCGGCCTACAGATCGGCGCGGCCAAGACCGACCTCATCCTCCTCTTCATGAACGAAGACGCTTTGAAGGGACTGCTCGAAGACAAACTCGAAATGGGCGGCGAGGCGAGCGCGGCCGCCGGCCCCGTCGGGCGCACGGCCAGCGCCACCACCAACCTCACGCTCGACGCGGGGATTCTGTCCTACTCGCGCAGCAAGGGACTCTTCGCCGGCCTTGAGCTGAAGGGCGCGGTCATCAACCCCGATAACAACCTCAACGAAGCCCTCTACGGCTTCAAGGCGAAGGATGTTCTCACCGGCGCGAACAAGGTCAACATGGCCGACGTGCTCCCCGGCGTCATCACCTTTCCCAACACCCTCGCGCGCTACTCAATCAAATAACCTTCCCCGCAATGGACAGAGAAAGGCCGCCGTCGAGTCCCCAACACTCGACGGCGGCCTTCAACGTCGAGACGCGGTCAGCCTTTCCAGCGTCCGACGAACGGTGCTGCACGCGCCTGACGTGCAATGGGTCGGCCGGAGCGCGGATGGGCGCGCTCCGGCCAGACGGCACAGTCCGCCGTGCCCTTTCAGCAGACGTGCCGTACGGGGCGGTGCGGCTGCCCGACGCATCGCGCCCCTACTCAATCTGTTAATCGCGGGCGAGCAGCCCGGCGACGGTGCGCGCGAGGCTGTGGACATCGCGCGGCTTCCGCAGGTATGCGTCCACGCCCGCGCGCCGCGCGTCTCCCTCGACCTCGCTGTCCGTGAACATGATGATCGGCGTCCGCACGGCGCGGGGCAGTGCGCGTGCGCGCCGCGCAAGCTCCAACCCGTCGAGCCCCGGCAGGCGGAAGTCTAGAATCAGCAGGTCGAAGCGCGCCTCGCCCTGAAGCCGCCGGAGCGCCTCGTCCCCGCGCGCGCAGACCTCCACGCGCCAGCCCTCCGCCTCCAGAGTCTCCCGCACGGCGTCCGCCACCAGCGGCGCCTCCTCCGCGTAGAGGATCGAGAAACCGCCCTCGCCGCGCTCCTCCGAGGCTGCGGCGTGCGGCTCCGTGCGGCCGTCGCCCGCACAGATTTTCGGCGTGGGGGGAGATGGAGTCATGCGCGGCTCGCCTCTGAAAACCTCCACACGGGGTTTTACAGGGTCGGCAGAACATTCGTCAGCCGGTGTGTGCGGGAGGCCGCGGGCGCGGACGGAGGCAGTGCCTCGTACACGTGTCCTGACCTTTCGCTTCAACCGTTCGGAAAATTAGTTGGTTCGTAAAGTGCTGCGGGGCTCTTGTACGGTGAGGCGGCACCGCACGCCCCCTCGTTCGTCTTCGGCCGAGGGTCGGGCGCAACGTGGGGAGATTAGCCTCAGACAGGAATCAATTCAACAAAATAATCCGCGACGGAAGGGTCGCCGGGCATTGATTTATTAGACTTAAAAGGGGCTGCAACTTTTAAGGCAGCCCGGGGCATGCATGCGGGTGGTTTGGAGGCTCCGCCGCGTGCGAGAAGGGTAGGTGGGAGGCTCAGTGTTCGGGCTTGGCGCCCGGCTTCTTGATGATGCTGCGCAGCCGCCTGCGCACGGGCGTGCGTTTGTCTGCGAGGCTCTTGTGCCGCGTGTTGAGAATCGTGCCGAGCGTCTGGTGAGTGAGCCCGAGGAGGCGCGCGGCCTTCGTGACACTCCCGTGCGCCTCCTCAAGCGCCTGCTCGATGAGCCGTGCCTCGAAGTCGTGGACGGCCTCGTACATGTTGAAGCCTTCCTGGCCGACCTGTGGGCCCGCGAGCCTGCGGATGACGACGCGCGCGCACGCCCTCAGACGCGCAAGCGACTCCGCGTCGCGCGTCTCCTTCAGGAGCCCGTCGGCGCGCTGGTAAAGCTCGTAGACCTCCGACTCGTGCATGCGGCCCGTCGCCCCGTGCTCCTCTATCAGCTTGACCAGTGAGAGCGCGAGCTGTTCGTCGGCGGGAGCCGCAAAGCTGCCCGACTCCTTCAGACGTTCGTTGGCTAAACTCATCTCGGTTTTTTCCTTAAGCGGGGTTGCCAGAATTTGGGAGGGAACAAAAAAACCGTCACCCCTTTACGGGGTTGACGGTCTGACTCCCTCAAGCACTTCATGCGTGTGGCGGGGGAGAAGCTTCGCGAGCTGTCTCAGTCGGGCGCGGCGTTCGTTGGCAGCGCTCGAACAAACGCAGGCCGGAGATTAACGCCGCGCGGCGCGGAATGCAATAGTTATTAAGTCGGCCTCGCTCGTAGTTATTAAGTCGGCCTCGCTCGTGGGTGAGATTGAGTCGGCGCTTCAATCTTATTCCTTGACGCTTCAGTGTCGCGCCCATACAATCGCCGCAGCCCCGTAAGAGCGAGCAAGACCCCCCGCCGAAGACACCGGACGCTCACACGGCAAGGAGTCTGTTTACTGATGCAACCCCGGACGCAGCGGCAGAGGGAAATCCTCGAATACATCACGCGCTTCATCGAACGCCACGGTTACGAGCCCTCCTACGCGCAGATCGCGCGCCACTTCGGCGTCTCTTCGAAGGCGACCATCGCCAAGCACATCGAGGCTCTGGAACGGCGCGGGCTCATCTCGCGCCACCGCAACGACGGCGCCTTCGGCCTGACCGTGCAGCACGAGGAGGTGGACGTTGACGCGACCTGCGAGGTGCCTCTGTTGGGTCGCATCGCGGCGGGCGCGCCTCTGGACGTGAGCGAAGACCGCGAGACCATCACCGTGCCGCGCTTCCTGCTGGGGCGCGTCCGGCCGGGGCGCGTCTACGCTTTGCGGGTGACGGGCGACTCGATGATCGACGAGCACATCTGCGACGGCGACATCGCGCTGATAGAGAACCGGACGGAGGCGCGCGACGGCGAGATCGTCGTCGCGCTCGTCGAGGGCGCGCGCGCGACGTTGAAGAGAATCTACCGCTTCGGCACGGAGGTCGAGCTGCGCCCCGCCAACGCGCAGCACGCGCCCATCCGCCTGCACGCCTCGAAGATCGCCGTCCAGGGCATCTTCCGCGGCCTGATGCGCCCGGCGATGTGAGCAGCGGGCGCGAGTCTTAAAGAAGCCGTATAAATTTAGACGGAAGAGGGAGGACGACAGTGAGGCTGTCGTCCTCCCTCTCTTTTTGCGACGGGCACGCTCAGGCTGCTTCCAGCTCGCTCGTGCACTGCGGGCAGCGTGTGGCCTTGACGGGGATGGCCGAGACGCAGAAGGGGCAGTTCTTGGTCGTCGGCTCCTCCTTCTCGGCCGGCTCGCCGCTCCAGAGGCGGTTGACGCGCTTGACGATGAGGAAGATGACGAAGGCGACGATGAGGAAGCCGATGATGTCGTTGATGAACTGGCCGTAGGCAACGACGGGGATGGCCTTCTCCTTCGCCTCGGCGAGCGAGACGGGGATGCCCTTCGACTTGTCGAGGACGTAGAACATGCTCGCGAAGTCGATGCGCCCCGTGAAGAGGCCGACGAACGGCATGAGGATGCCTTCGACGAGCGAGGTGACGATCTTGGTGAACGCGGCGCCGATGATGATGCCGACCGCGAGATCGATGACGTTACCGCGCGCGACGAACTCGCGGAACTCCTTGACGAAGCCCTTACTCTTGGACATGTGCGTCGTGCCTCCGTGACTCTCCGAAGTGTTAGAGCGTCTGCGCCCCGCGTTGTATTTCAAAACGGGCGGGGCGTCAATAGCTTTTACAAACGTGTTTCAGCGGAAGCGGCGCGCGATCTCGTCGAGCCGCGCCAGCACGCGCGCCTTCCGCGGGGCGGGGACGAGCGCGAGCTGCCCCCGCAGCGCCGCCACGCTCCGGCGGAAGTTGGGGAGGTCGGCGCGCGCCACCTCGTAGTTGGAGATGTTTTCGATGATGTGCCCGAAAGACTCCGCGAGGTTCGAGAGCGCCGCGTCGGCGTGCGCGCCGCGCGGGTAGAGCTTGAGGTAACGGCCGTCGGTCTCGGTCGCCTTGTAGACGTAGCAGGGCAGATAGCCCTCGCACTCGCCGGGCAGAGGCGTCTGCGAGGCTTCCCACGCGATGCGCTCGGCGACGGGCAGGTCTCTGTGCTTGCGCTGCAAGACCCAGAGGAGGGAAGAGTTGACGTACCACTGCCCCGCGGGCTCGCTGTAGACGATCTGCTTTGCGCGCTCGTCCGTCCAGGTCTTGTAGGGCTCCTTGTTGAGGTCTTCGAGCGGGATGGCGGCGAGCGAGCGCGCGAGCGCGGAGAGGCGCGCCAGTTCCAGCTCGGCGAGCGCGTCGCGGCGCGTGACCTCGCGCGTGGCGCGGTCGAGGAAGCGCACCAGCTCGGAGAGGTCTGCGAAGGTGGACGCAGGGTTGGCGAGGCGGTCGCCCGCGAGCTTGAGGTAGAGGGCGTCGCGGCGCGCGGGCTCGTAGGGCGCGACGAGGCCGCCGAAGACCCAGCCGCGCGCGCCGCCGGGCGCGGAGACGAGGTGCCAGAAGTCTTCGGCCGCGCCGACCTTCGACTGCTCGGCCGAGCGCTCCAGCCCGTCCACGACCGCGCCGAGCTGGAGCCGCCCCGTTTCGGCCGCGCCCGTCTCGGGGCGCTCGCGCAGGCGCGCGCCCGCGGCCGTCACGATGAGCTTGCGCGCGGTCGTCTGGCCGAAAGAAGCAGTGGCGTTAGCGGCGAGGAGCAGAAGGAGAGCGGCGGAGACGAAAATAACCCTCCGCAGATTGTTCACGACGGCACGGCCGCCGCCGGTTTTTCCTGATGACAAGTCGTTCAATCCTTACTCGAAATGGTGGAGCGTGCCGTCGCGCCGAAGCCTCCGGCGAAGCGGGAGCCACACTTATTTAGCGTATAATCTCCGCCACCTGCAAATCGAAGATTGAGGCGCAAATGAAATTGCCGTATAACTGAGTCACAGCTATACGGCAACTAAAAATTTGTGGAGCCACCTTGCGGACTCGAACCGCAGACCTGCCGATTACGAATCGGCTGCTCTACCAACTGAGCTAAGGTGGCTTGTTGGAAGTGAAAATATACGGAGCGGCCGCGTGGTCTGTCAAGCGCGGTGCCCGGGAAGAACCAGCGAGGAGGAGAGATGCCTAAGGATCGAGCTGAAGTCCAGGATCAATACAAGATCGACGGCGGTTCGTTGAACGAGTACGAGTACGCGCAGAGCAAGGGCGAGTACGAGGAGCAGTCGCACCCGACGCCGGACGACGCCCCGGTGGAGGGTCTGCGCGGGGCGGCCGAGCCGGGGCTGCCCGAGAACGTGGCCGAGCGCATCCGCCAGGTCGAGGAGCGCGCGCACGAAATTGTCGAGCGCCGGAGGGCGAAGCAGCGCGGCGGCGCGGGTAAGTCTGCGAAGAAGTCTGCGAAGAAGTCGGCGCAGGCGTCGAAGAAGGCCGCGAAGGGCGGCGCGCAGAAGGCGGCGGCTACGAAGAAGGGCGCAGCGAAGTCCGGCGGCGCGTCGAAGGGCGGAGCCAAGGGCTCGGCGAAGAAGGGGGGCGCGAAGGGCTCGGCTAAGAAGGGCGGAGCTAAAGGCGCGGCCAAGAAGGGCGGGGTTAAAGTCGCAGCCAAGAAGGGCGCCGCGAAGGGCGCGGCTAAGAAGGCCGCGGCGAAGAAGGGTGCGGCCGGTAAGGGCGGCGCGAAGAAGGGTGCGGCGAAGAAGGGCGGCTCCCGGCGTTGAGGCCGGGCGGCTTCAAGAGTTGTAGAGCGAGCAGAGGAGTGAAAGAGGATGGAAGAGACTGACGAGAAGTCGGAGGGGGGCGCGGACGGTGCGGGCGGCGCGGCGAGCGGATCGGGTTCGACGGGTGAGGAGGAGGCGGCCGAGCTGCGCGCCGAGGAGGAGTCGGCGGAGGCGATGGACGCGGAAGTGCCGCACCCGCCCGGCTACCCCGACCCCGGACAGGAGCAGCCCTAGTAAGAAGCATTGAAGCGGCAGACCTTGACTCAAAAGAAGCCCTGTCGCCTCTGAAACAAACGGCGGCCGTCGGCCGTAACAAGCTCGGGAGGATGACGAGAGCAGTCCCGTCTCGTTCCTCCCGGGCTTTTATTCTCCTCAGGCAATGAACCCCGAAGTCAACGGTCTCACTTCTCCCCGCGTCTTAGAATCCATGATGACGACAACAACCCTCTCGACGCGCACGCACGCGCCGTCCGCCCCGTCGAAGATGAAAGCGTTCGTGACGAAAGTCCTCCTCCTCCTGCTGCTTCTACTGGGCGGCCTGTCCGACGCCGCCCGGGCGCAGGCCGCGAAGCTCCCCTCGCCGGACAAGATCGTCGGCGAGTACCTCAAGGCCGTGGGCGGGAAGCGTAGCGTGTCCGCGCTGCGCGACGCGACTTACGAGTGGGCCGTGACGCGCGAAGGCAGAGAGGCGGGCACGGCGCGCACGCACATGAAAGCGCCGGGCGCGCTCCGCACGGACTTCCTGCTCGCCGACGGCGAGTGGGACGCGGCGGCCAACCCGCGCACCGCATGGCTGCGCGCGCGCGACGGGCGCCTGAGCACGCTCACCGACCGCGAGGCTTTCGCCGCAAGGCTCCAGGCGCTGTTGGAGTCGGCCTACTTCGCCGACTACAAGAAGCAGAAGGTGCTGGCGCGCACCGTCGCGCGCGAGGAGGTCGGGGGCGCGACCGCGTACAAGGTCGAGTTCGCGACGCGCGCTGGCGCGCGCCTGCGCTACTGGTTCGACGCGGGGAGCAAACTCCTCTTGCAGTCGGAGGACGAGGCGCGGCGTCTGCGTGTGCGCTTTGCGGACTGGCGCGGGCGACAGGGGAGCCCGCTGAAGGTCGAGCCGCACCGTGTCGAGATCGAGCGCGCGGGCGAGCCGGCGCTTACGCTCACGCTCACGAGTGCGAGCTACAACACGGGGCTGGCCGATTCTCTCTTCGAGCCGCCCGCGGACGCGACGCTCGACATCCCGGCGCTGTTGCGCGACCTCTCGAAGAATCAGGAGGAGACCGACAAGCGCATCAACGACTACACCTTCACGCGCAAGGTCACGGAGCGCGAGATGGACGACAAGGGCGTGTTGAAGAAGGAGAAGGTCACGGTCTACGAGGTCTACCCCTTCGCGGGTTACGGCTGGGTGCAAAAGCTCGTCAGCGAGAACGGCGTGCCCCTCACACCCGAGCGCGAGGCCAAGGAGCAGAAGCGCGTCGCCGAGGAGTTGGAGAAGGCCGAGCGCGAGGCGCCCAAACGCACGGAGAAGCGCGAGCGCGAGCGCGCCCAACGACGCGCGAAGCAGCGCGCGCAGGCCGCCAAGTCGGGCGGGAAGGAGGAAGACGAAGAGGACGCCGACGTTGAGATTTCGACCTTCCTCCGCGCGTGCGAGTTCCTCAGCCCGCGCCGCGAGCGGTTCCGGGACAGGGACGTGATCGTCTTCGACTTCCGCCCGCGCCCGGGCTTCAAGCACTCGAACCGCGGCGAGTCGCTGGTCTCGAAGCTGAGCGGCGTCATCTGGATCGACCCGGCGGAGCGGCAGGTGATGCGGCTCGAAGCGCGGCTGGTCGAGAGCTTCAAGATGGGCGGCGGCCTGCTCGCCTCGGTCAAACCCGGCTCGGCCTTCCTCTTCGAGCAGACGCGGCTCGAAGACGGCGTCTGGCTGCCGCGCTACTCGCAGGTCAACGCCTCCGCGCGCGTCATGCTCTTCGCCGGCATGAGCATCAACGAGACGAACGAGTTCTCCGACTTCAAACGCTTCAGCACCAAGACCGGCGAGGACAAGCTCGACCGGCCGAAGGAAGCGAACCCGCCGCAGCCCTGAGGCCGGAGGGTGGAAGAGAAACATTAACCGCTGCGGACACGGAGGCACGGCTTTGAGACGTAAGTCAAAGAGCCGTGCCTCCGTGTCTCTGTGGTTAAAAGTTTCCTCACCCGTTACAATCGTCGCATGAAGGACGTGGTGGTGATAGGCGGCGGCTTCGCCGGAGTGGAGGCCGCGTGGCAGGCGGCGCGGGAGGGCGCGCGCGTGCGGCTCTACGAGATGCGCCCCGTCAGGCAGACCCCGGCGCATCGCACGGACAGACTGGCCGAGATCGTCTGCTCGAACTCCCTGAAGTCCGACGAGCCGGGGACGGCGCCGTACCTTTTGAAGGAGGAGTTGCGGCGCGGGGGCTCCATCGTGCTCGACGTGGCGATGCAGACGAAGGTGCCGGCGGGCGCGGCGCTCGCCGTGGACAGGCAAAAGTTCGCCGAGGCCATCACGGAGCGCATCGAGTCGCACCCGAACATCGAGGTCGTGCGTGAAGAGGCGACCGGCCTTGACGAGACGGCCGTCAACATCATCGCCGCGGGGCCGCTCTGCTCCGACGCTCTGGCCGAGGAGATCGCGCGGCTCACGGCGGGGACGGGGCTCTACTTCTACGACGCCATCGCGCCCATTGTCGCGGCCGACTCCGTGGACACGAACGTCGCCTTCCGCGCGGCGCGCTACGGGAAGGGCGGCGACGACTACCTCAACTGCCCCATGAACGAGGAGGAGTACGCGCGTTTCTACGAGGCCCTCGCCGGCGCGCAGAGCGTCCCGCTCCAACGTTTCGAGGAGACGCGCTGGTTCGAGGCGTGCCTGCCCATCGAAGAGCTGGCGCGGCGCGGCGTGGACACGCTGCGCTACGGGCCGATGAAGCCGGTGGGGCTGAGAGACCCGCGCACCGGCCGGGAGCCTTACGCGGCCGTGCAGCTTCGGCAGGAGAATTTGATGGCCGACGCCTACAACCTCGTCGGCTTCCAGAATCATCTACGTTACGGCGAACAGGCGCGCGTGCTCCGTCTCATACCCGGGCTGGAGCGTGCCGAGTTTTTACAGTACGGCCAGATTCACCGCAACACGTACATCAACGCCCCGCGCGTGCTCGCGCCGACCTTACAGATGCGCGAGCGCCCCGAAGTCTTCTTCGCCGGGCAGATCAGCGGCGTCGAGGGCTACGTCGAGTCGGTGGCCACGGGCTGGCTCGCGGGGCGGAACGCGGCGCGCATCGCGCGCGGGGACGCGCCGCTCGAAGCACCGCCGCAGGCCGCCACAGGCGCGCTGGCGCGCTACGTCTCGGGCGCGGAGACGAAGAACTACCAGCCGGTGAACATCACGTTCGCGCTGCTCGTACCTTTGAGCGAAGAGGAGCGGCGCAGGTTTAAGAAGAAGCGCGACCGTCACGCGCGGCAGGTCGAGTTGGCACTCGAAGAATGGGACAGTTGGCTAGAACAGATTCAGGGCGGGGAGCGCGCGCCGCTGGCGGCGACGCCGTAAGCGCGCGCCCGCGTGGCCGCGTTTCGACGCGCGTGCTCGCGGCGTGCGCCTGCGCGCTGGCGCTGCTCGCCCCTCCGTCGCTCGCACTCCGCGCGCAGTCGGGCCGGCGCAGCACGCCCGAACCGCAGACGAAGAAGGGCGCGCCCGCCGCTCAGCCTACGCCCGCGCCCACGCCGTTCCGGCGCCTAGAAGGCCCCATCGCCGAGCCGCCCACGCCCGTCGATGCCAAAGCCAAAGGCCGCAAGCAGGGAACCGGCATCCGTCCGCCCTTGGCCCCGTCGCAGACGCCGCAGACCGCCGCCATCCCCGACGAGGACGAGGGCGAAGAGGTCGTCCGCATCAGCTCGAACCTCGTCCCGCTCCCCGCCTCCGTCGTGGACGCGCAGGGGCGCGCCGTCGCCGACCTGAAGGCCGAAGACTTCGAGCTGCTCGTTGACGGCAAGTCTCAGTCCATCGGCGACCTCTCCCGCGCCGAGACGCCGGTCAGCATCGCGCTCCTCTTCGACAACAGTTCCAGCCAGGTCGCCGCGCGCGAGTTCGAGCGGCAGGCCGGCATCCGCTTCCTCAGGTCGGTCATCCGCCCCGTCGACCGCGCCGCCGTCTTCTCCATCTCGACCGAGCCCGAGCTGTCGCAACCGCTGACGAACGACGTGAAGGCGCTCGTCCGCACCATCGAGAATTTCAAGACGCCCGAGGCCGCGGCCACCGCGCTCTTCGACACGGTGGTGATGGCCGCCGACTACCTCAAGCCGCAGCGGACGCGCAAGGTCATCGTCATCATCTCCGACGGCACCGACACCGTCAGCGACCTCGGCTTCGACGAGACGATGGCGCAAGTGCTCGCCGACGACGTGCAGGTCTACGCGGTGCGGACGGGCAACAGCGACAGCCCCAACCTCCACGACCTCGCGGGCGCGCGCCGCCTCGAAGAGTTCGCCGCGCAGACCGGCGGCGCCGTCTACGTCCCGCGCACGCACGAAGAGTTGAGCGCGGCCTTCAGGCAGATCGCCACCGACCTCTCGCAGCAGTACGTCCTCAGCTACTACCCCTCGGGCGTCACGCGCGACGGCCGCTTCCGCACCTTCACCCTCAACGTCAAGACCCGCCCCGGCCTCCGCGTCCGCACCCGCAAGGGCTACTACGCCCCGAAGGGATGAACTTGGACGAGAGGCGCCCCGCACCTACTTCTTGACTTGCATAGTGCGGTGGAGTATATAGCACCCGTTCCCCCGCCAGCTTAGATATTGCCTGACCTTACCGCCATGCTCACAAACCAAAGCGTAGGAGGTATTCTATGCGGCCACGCCAGAGAATTAGTTTTTCCTTGCTAGCTGCCCTCGTCATCACGGCTGTTACCGCGATGGCGGCGCTACGAATGCAAGATAACGAACACGTCCCCGCGGGACAGCAGAAAGGCAATGACGTTAAGGCACTGTTCGAAGATTATCCTATCGTAGACCTTAACGCCCCCGAGCCGGCAGATCCTGAAGCGCGCGCCCTGCGACGCGCAAGAAGTGACCGCCATAACAATACCGACCTCAGCCCGGCCAACGTCAAGCGGTTCATGTTCCAGGAGGGGATGGGGCTGGTCAGCCTGGGAGTCCCCACCGCTCATTCGCCGACCGAACCTGCTTTCCCCGTAGCCGAGTGTGACGTGATAGCGATAGGCGAAGTCACGGATGCACAGGCCCACCTCTCTACCGACAAAACAAATGTCTACTCGGAATTCGTAGTCCGAATCGAAGAAGTGCTCACGGCTGACCCGCCGGAGCACGTAGCCGTCGGCAATTCCATCACAACGGAAAGATTCGGCGGGCGTGTTCGGTTGCCCTCCGGGGCGGTCGCCCTCACTGGCTTCATGGGCAAGTCAATGCCCCTTGTCGGACGGCGCTACCTACTTTTCCTCAAACTCAACGAGGCTGTCCAAACCTACTCCATCGTTACGGGGTATGAGGTACGCGCGGGACGAATCTCCCCACTGGACGGGAACCGCAGATTTAAAGTGGGGGATAAATTCGACCAACTCGCCGCATACGACCGGTATGAAGGCGCGGGTGAGGAGACATTCCTGAAGGAGGTCAAGGACGCCGTAGCGAAGATCAAGACGAATAAAAATCCGGGGGCGGCGCCAAATGAAGACCGGGACTCTCTCCGCCGTTTCGGTACCTCGCGGCATCCTCCTCGCCTACTGTTTGTTACTTCTGATCTCCGCAAAAATAATACCCGCGGGGGCTCAGGAATCGTGTACCCCCCCGCCCGACCCGGCGGGTGATAATTCTGCGTGTACCACCCCGTCCCCCATGTCCCCGGTTACCACCTGGCGACAGAACACCTCGGTCTCGGTCGTCATTAACGCCAATCAGTTTACTCAGGACGAATTCAACTGCCTGAATGCGGTTTTTGAAAACTACAATATCTCGGCCGGCGCCAACGGGAACAGCTCCGGAGTACGCTTCAACGTCACGTACAGCTCGACACCTGCTGCCACCCTTCGCAACCCTTATACATCTGGCGGGGCAAACCTTGCATTCAACGCCCCCGGCGTTACCAACGGCCTTCAGGTAGACAGGCCGCAAGGCATGAGGCCGCAGGCAATGGGGGAAGAATACGCTGGTAGCAGCGACGGCACCAGGCAGGCGTAACAGCGCTGTCATTCATTTGAACCCGAATATTACAGACTGCACAAACATGGCGCAGGTGTTGGCGCATGAGGTCGGGCACACATTAGGTCTGGGAGACTGCTGTAGCTGTCCCCGCGCCACCACGGTAATGAACTGCGGCGTCTGCGCGGAAGCCGGCACCGACGCGGACGGCAACCGGACGTGTGTTAGAGCCGACCACAACAACGCTTCTAACGGTAGTTCATATCCCACCCCGTGCGACAACGCATCAATTAGACAAGCAGGGCAGTATGATCCGTCCACGGTGAACCAGCCGCCCGCCGCTGGGGGCGGGGACGGGGGACAGTATTGCCCTGAGCAGCTATATCCCTGTCACTTCGGCGAGTCGTGGAGTGAGTCCCAGTGCCGCTGTGTCTGCAACCCCATGTACTGCACGCCCATTCTCATAGATGTGGCGGGGGACGGCTTCCAACTGACAGACGCCGCGGACGGAATCAGTTTCGACCTGACGGGAGACGGCTCTTTGGAGCGGGTGTCGTGGACGGCCGTCGGCTCAGACGACGCCTGGCTGGCGCTCGACCGCAACGGGAACGGGGACATAGACGGCGGCCGGGAACTCTTCGGCGGGGTGACGCCACAGCCCCCGTCCGCCTCGCCCAACGGGTTCCGAGCCTTGGCCGAATTCGACGCGCCGGAAAACGGCGGAAACGGCGACGGGGTAATAGACAGCAGGGACGCAGTCTTTCCAAGCCTACGCCTCTGGCAGGACGCCGACCGCGACGGTTACTCGGACGCCGGCGAGTTGCACAGCCTGCCGTCGCTCAACATCGCGGTTTTGCATCTCGACTATAAAGAGTCGAAGCGCACCGACGAACACGGCAACCAGTTCAAATACCGCGCAAAAGTAGACGACGCCAAAAAGGGCAAAGCCGGGCGCTGGGCCTGGGACGTAATCCTAAAAACCGCCCCGTAGACCTGCGTGCGAAATTTTCCTGTTTACGATTCGCGCGCTACGTTTTACGATTAACGAACATGGAGCAACTACAGACGCAGTTCCTCGAACACCTGCGCTACGAGCGCAACGTGAGCGAGCACACGCTCAGGAATTACGCCATCGACCTCGGCCAGTTCCTCGAACACCTCGCGCCGGCCGACCCGCGGACGGGCGAGCGCCGCGAGGTGGTCGTCAAAGACATCGACCACATCACCATCCGCGAGTGGCTCTCAGAGCTGCACGACGCGCAGAAGAAGAAGTCGTCCATCGCGCGGAAGCTCGCGGCGCTGCGCACCTTCTTCCAGTTCCTCATCCGCGAGGGCGCGGTCGAGGCCAACCCGGCGAAGCTCGTCTCCACCCCGCGCCTGGAGAAGAAGCTCCCGAACCACCTCTCGGTCGAGGACGCCGTCCGCTTCATCGAGACGCCGGACGAGGCCACCGACCTCGGCAAGCGCGACCGCGCTATCTTAGAGATGCTCTACGGGACGGGCGTGCGCGTCTCCGAGCTGGTCAAGCTCGACGTGCGCGACATCGACTTTCGGGGGAGGACGATCCGGGTCAAGGGCAAGCGGCGCAAGGAGCGCGTCGTGCCCTTCGGCGAGCCGGCGCTCCACGCCCTGATGAGGTACCTGACCGAGGTGCGCCACACCTTCTTAAACAACGCGCCCATCGCGGAGCGCGACGAGGCGGCCGTCTTCCTCAACTATCAGGGGACGCGCATCACCACGCGCTCGGTCGGCCGCATGGTGGACAAGTACATCAAAATCTGCGCGGGCATCCACGACATCAGCCCGCACTCCCTGCGCCACTCCTTCGCCACGCACCTCCTCGACAGCGGCGCCGACCTCCGCGACATCCAGGAACTGCTCGGCCACGCGCGCCTCTCCACCACGCAGATTTACACGCACGTCTCGATGGAGAAGCTCATCGAGGTCTACGACAAGGCGCACCCGAAGGCATGAAAATGCCGTGAAAAGTGATGAGTGATAAGAAAGAGCAGAGACTTTCTTATCACTCATCACTCATCACTTTTCACGGCTCTTAAAGCGTCGCGTGTTCGTCTTCGCCGGTGGCCTGCTCGATGATGGTCTGGCATTCGGCGTCGTAGCGGGCGGTGGGGATGGCGTCGAGGCGGCGCTCGGGAATCTCCTTGCCGCAGCGGGCGCAGACGCCGTAGCTGCCCTCGTCGATGCGCAGCAGCGCCTGGTCGATGTCGGCGATGGCCTGCGAGGCGCGCTCGCTGAGGCGGTACTCGATCTCCTGGCTCACGTCCTGAACCGACTGGTCGGCCACGTCCTTCACGCCATCGTCGCTTGCGGCAAACTCCAACGCGTCGTTCTGGTTGCCGCGCGCTGCCTCGCTCTGCTGCCGCAGTTGTCCGGTCAGAATCTTTCGGTAGTGTTCGAGCTTTTCGGCGTCCATCTGAATGAGTGCCCCCTGATGTGACCCGGCACGCCGGCCGCGCGTCGAGTGCTGGTATAAGTTTTTTGAGCCGCCAGAGTATAGCACAGCGGCGGGTCGTGCGGGGGCGGAGCGGGGCGGGGCATCAGAGCACCGACTGCCCGAGCGGGTTCAGGCCGACGACCTCGGCAGGGAGCATCTGGACGCAGTAACAATCCGTGACCTCACGCGTGAATTCCGCGAACTCCTCCGGCGTGAGGGTGAGTAACACCTCGCCGGCACGCAGGTGAAAGCACCGGCACGATGCACAGCGCCACACGCGTAGCGCCTCGCCCTCGCCGCGTTCGGCGACTCTGTCGGTGATGACCGTCATGTCGTGTGAACCTCTCTTCGGAATGAACCCGGCGCTCAGTCAGATATCGCGCCCGGCAGGAGTTCGGCCTCGGTTCGGGTGTCCGCCCCTTCGACGCCGCGCCGCCGCGCCAGCCAGTTTCGGAAGCGTCGCCACGAGAGCGCCAACCCTGTGTAGACGAGCAGGACGCCCCCGGCCGAGGCGAGTCCCGCGATTGTCTGACCGACGACTCCTGCCACCTCGCCCGTGTGTGCGAACCTCAGGTACGAGCGTAGCTGCCGCCCCGTGCTGTAGCTGGAGAACGGTTCCCAGCGGAGGACTTCGGCGTCCTTCCGGCCGAGGGTGAGCTGCGCGCGCTTCTGCGGCTGGCCGCCGTTGCCCCGGTCAATTGTGAACGTCGCGGGCGCGTCGTCGGTCGCGGGGAGGCGCAGACTGATGCTCCGCCAGTCTGGCACTTGCTGTTCGGCGCGAGCCCACAGCGGGTTCAGTCCGTTGGTCGAAAACGTCGGCGTCTGTTCGCCCCCGCGCCGTTCGCCTCCACCCTGCGGCGCGGCGGGGGGCGGGGCCTGCGGCGCGGGCGGCTGTTCTCCGACGACGCGGTAGACGAGATTGCTCGCCCATGTGTAAGAGATGACGACCGCGGAGAGGACGACGACGAACAACGGCAGCGCCGACCAGAAGCCGGCGGTGTTATGCCAGTTGAAGTCGCGCGCCCGGCCGCGCAGACCCCGCCGGAACCACGTCACGGCCCGCACGGCCGGGCGCGACCACCTGCGCGGCCACCAGAGGTAGACGCCGCTCGCGACGACGAAGAGGAAAGCAAGATTGCACGCGCCGGTCACGGCCCGCGCAACCGCACGGTTCTCGCCGTGCGCGCCGAGCCAGCGGTGCCAGTCCGTGACGACGTGGAAGAAGGCCCTCACGCCCGGCGCGCCTTCGCCCAGCACCGAGCCGGTGTAAGGGTTGACGAAGAGTGTGCGCCCACGCCCATAGCTCATCTCCGCGGGCGCTGCGGGGTCAGAGCGGAAGGTGACGGCGGAGGGAGTTGCCGGCTGCGACTCGCGGACTTTGGCGACGAGCGTCTCCACGGGCAGGCGCGGCGCCGCGGGGGAGGGGCGCTCGACCGTGTAGTTGCGCGTGTCGGCCCAAGCCGTGATTTGCCGCTCGTAGGTCAGCAGGACGCCCGTCACGGACATGATCAGGATGACGATGCCCGCGAAGACGCCCGCCACCAGATGACACCAGAAGATGACTTTACGAAACAGTTTCAAACTTTAAATCTCCACGGTCGCCACGAGTCTCAGCCTCAAACGTCCGCCCAGCGGCGCAGCAGGTTGTGGTAGACGGCCGTAAGCTGGACGACGGAAGGGTGGTCGGGGGTACCCTGCGAGAGCCGCTGGATAGCCATGTCCAGGTCGAAGAGGAGTGTGCGTTCGCCGTCGTCGCGCACCATACTCTGAACCCAGAAGAAAGAGGCGAGCCGCGCGCCGCGCGTGATGGGGCGCACGTTATGCAGGCTGGACGCGGGGTAGAGAATCATGTGCCCCGCGTCCAGCTTGACGCTGTGGACGCCGTAGGTGTCTTCCACCACCAGCTCGCCGCCGTCGTACTCGTCCGGCCGGCTGAAGAAGAGCGTCGCCGAAAGGTCTGTGCGGACGCGGTACGGCGTCCCCGTCACCTGCCGGACGGCGTTGTCTACGTGGTTGCCGAATGACTGCCCGCCCTCGTAGCGATTGAAGAGCGGCGGAAACACCTTCAGCGGGAGCGCCGCCGACACGAACAGAGGGCTACGTTCGAGCGCCGCGACGATCAAGTCGCCCATCTCGGCCGCCGCCGGGTGCCCTTCCGGCAGTTGCAGATTGTGCTTGGCGCGCGCCGACTGGTGGCCCGCGGTGATGCGGCCATCAACCCACTCGGCCGCCGCCAGAAGCTCCCGGCACCGCGCCACCTCGGCGGGCGTCAGCACGTCGGGAATGTGCAATAACATGACTCTTCCCCCGCCCCCTCAGAACCGGAAGCTCGTGCTCAGGAGCGCGGAGCGGCCGGGGCCGGGTACGACGTGGCCGCCGCCGAGGCGATCAAAGTAGTAAGTATCGGTCAGGTTGTAGACGTTGAGCCTGAGCGAGACGGTCTCAGTCACGCGGTACGCGACCATCGCGTCCGCCACCCGGTAGCTCTCGACGAACCGCGTGTTCGTGTTGTTGCCGTAGCGCAGCCCGACGAAGCGCGCGCCTCCGCCCATCTCGAACCGGCGGTAGAGGTAGGTCGTCCACAGGCTGAAGGAGTTCTTCGGGGTGTTGATGAAACGCTTTCCGACCTCGGCCGGGGTGTTCGAATCTACGATTCGGCTGTCGAGCAGCGTGTAGGCCGCGAACAGCGTCCACCCGCGCACGGGCGTGCCGGTGACACCCAGCTCCAGCCCGTTGACGCGCTGCAAGCCGTCCAGAACCTGCGGCGGGTCGTCGGGCAGCACGCCCGGCGTCCGCGCGTTGGTCTTCTCGACGCGGAACGCGGCCCCGCTCAACAGCAGCCGGTTCCGGAATAAGTCCCACTTCGTCCCGACCTCAAAATTACGTGTCTTCTCCGGTTCAATGGCCGTGTTGGCGATGCCGTATGAGAGCCCTTCGAGCGAGGGGTTGAGCGACGTGCCCATCGAGGCGTAGATGCTCCCCTGCGGCAGCGGCTTGTAGACGGCGCCCGCGCGCCAGCCCAGCATCTGGTCAACGCGCTCGATGGGCGTGACGGCCGTGGCCGTGGCCGAGACGCCGCCGACGGCGAAGCGGTCGAAGCGCAGTCCGCCCGTCAGCTCGAACTTCTCGTGGAGCTTCGCCGTGTCGAAGACGTAGAGCGCGACGGTGTCGCCCGTCACGTCGCCGACGTTCGGGCTCACGGTAATCGTGCCGGTGTAAACGTCGTCCGGGTTCGGGTTGAGGAGCGTGGTCTGCGTGTTCGGGGCGGTGCTGAAGCCGCGCAGGTTCTTCTCGCGCGTGAGCACGAGCCCCGTGACGAGACTGTGCACGACCTTCCCCGTCGAGAAGCCGGCGCGCAGGTCGGTCTGGTTGTCCCAGATGTCGTCCTCGGTAGACCACGAGCGCATCTCGCGGTTGATGACCGTCGAGTCGTTATTGTTGAAGCGGGGCGGCGTCGCCACCGAGTCCCGCGTCGAGCGCCCGTAGCGAAACTGGTTACGCAGCGAGAGCCGGTCGTTGAAGTCGTGCTCGAACCGGGCGGTCAGGAGGTCTGCGCTCAAGCGCTCGAAGTCGCGGTTGCGGAAGCCGTAGAAGGTGTCGCGCAGGACGGGCGCGGGGCGGTCGCGGTACGCGACGAGGACGTTGTTGGTGGCCGGCACCCACGGAATGCCGTAGTCCGAGAGATTGTCCTGCGAGACGCGCATGTAGCCCAGGGTCAGGCGCGTCGGCGTCCCGAGGCCGAAGGTGAGCGAGGGCGCGAAGCCCCAGCGCTCGTTCGCCACCACCTCGCGGCCGGCGACCTTCGAGTCGTGCGCCATGAGGTTCAGGCGGAAGCCGACTCTGTTCGAGAGGGGAAGATTGATGTCGGCCGTGCCGCGCTTCGTCTTGTCCGTGCCGAGGCTGAGCGTGCCGCCGAAGAAGCGGCCGGCGACGGGCGACTTGCTAACGAGGTTGATGGTGCCGCCCGTCGAGCCGCGCCCGCTGTAGGCTGACGCAGGCCCCTTGACGACCTCGACCTGTTCGAGGTTGAAGGGGTCGCGGGTCTGCGGGCCGATGTCGCGCACGTTGTCCACGAAGATGTCGTTGCGGGCACTGAAGCCGCGCAGCGTCAGGTTGTCACCGGCGGGCGCGCCGCCCTCACCTGCCGCGAGGGTCAGACCCGGAACGTTCTGGAGCACGTCGCGCAGAGTGGTCGCACCCTGATCCTGGATGATTTTGCTGGGGATGACCGTGATCGTCTGCGGGATGTCGCGCAAAGGCTCGGTGTACTTCGCCGACGAGATAGGCGAGGCGTTCTCTCTGATCTCGACCGATTCCGGCGCGGTCTGAATCTCAAGCGTAGCCGTCCGCTCCGCCGTCAGCTTAAAGCCGACGCCCGTGCCCGTGAGCAGTTGTTTGAGCCCCTGCTCGGGCGTGTGGACGCCCGACAGTCCCTGCGAGGAGATGCCGCCCATCCGCTCGTTCGGCACGATGACCACCCACCCGGTGAGTCGCTGGAATTCTTCGAGCACCGACTCCAGCGGGCCGGGCTGGATGTCGAAGCGGCGCGCCTCGGACTGCGCCTGCGCTTGCGCCTGCGGCGCGGGCCCGCGTCGCAGGCGCGCTATCGTCACCGCGCGGCTCTCGCCGACCGTGTAGGCAACCAGCGCCCCGAAGACGCCAACCGAAAGCACCCAGCACCTCGCGCCACGCCGCCGCGACTTGTCCCTCCTCTGCTTGCTGCTTCTCTTAATCGCTAATCTCATCGTTGCCTGTCCTTTCCAAGTGAGCTGGGTAGATCAGCATGAAGTTGGCCGTCGTGAAGACCCGAGTTCGCTTCCGACGGCGCACATCTCCTGGGTACGGATTCGGGCAGAGGACGGGCGGGGCATGAACAACCGCGAGGTGTGTTGCGGCGTCGTTGCGGCCACGCGAGATCGCGCGTCTGCCTAACGACGGGAACGGGAGGGCTCGCGCCCGCCTGCGTAGGTGCCGGCCACGTCGTCTGACCTTAAAGTTGAAAGTTATGGACGACCGACCTAAAATGCGGGAGGTCGCCAGCCACCGAGGTTGTCGGCTTGACCCCGCGCAGCCGTTCTTGGCCGAAGGAACTGCGCGGGGTCATCTCGTTTAGAGAATTTGGGTAGAGCATCGAAGTTGAAAACGAATTTCAATTTCGGCATAAGTATAATTGGCAAAGATGCGCTTGTCAATGGCCGGCATATTCGGCGAGCAGCGTGTTGTTCGGCGCCGCCGGTTAACGCGGGGGGCCGCCGCAGAGGAGTTCGGCGGCGAGGAGCGGGATGGTCAGTTCGTGGTGGCCTGTGACGGAGAAGCCTCGGCCGGCGCCGCCGCTCGTGGGGCGTCGGACGACGTTGGTGAGCGGGCGGTAGGATTGTATGAAGTCGAAGTTGGCCGTCGTGAAATCTTCGAGCGCGTGGCCGAGGTTGCGCACGAGGGTGACGCACTTGAGGAAGACCTCGGGCAGGATGACGGCCGAGCCGACGTTGAGGTAGACGCCGCCGCCGCTCATGCGGCGCACGAGTTCCGAGAGCAGTCGGAAGTCCGTGTGCGTCGCGGCGCCCAACGCCGCGCCGTCGGCTTGCGGGTGGAAATGCGCGATGTCCGTCCCGATGGCGACGTGCGCGGTGAAGGGGACACGCGCGCGGTACGCGGCGTAGAGCAGCGAGAGTTCAGCGTGCTTCGGCTCCGTCTCGACGAGCATGCGTCCGAGCGCTTCACCTAATCCGATGCCGTCCTGCGCGGCGCGGCGCGCGGCTTCATTTAAAAGTTTCCCCGTCTCGTCGGCCGCGCCGAAGGCGCCCGCGCCGAGGGTTGCGTCCACGTCCTCCGAGGTCGAGCCGACCAACGCGACCTCCGCGTCGTGGACGAGCACCGAGCCGTTGGCCGCAATCCCCGTCACGAAGCCGCGGCGCATGAGGTCGATGATGAGCGGCGCCAGTCCCGTCTTGACGACGTGCCCGCCGATGCCCCAGACGACGGGCTTCCCCAACTCGCGCGCACGGCGCATGCGCGCGGCGACCTCACGGATGGACTGCACGGCCAGGATGTTCGGGAGCGACGACAGGAAGTCGCGCAAGGAAGCCCCCTCGCCGAACGGTCGCGCGAAGTCCTCGGCCGTCACCTTGCTCGGCCGCGACGCCAGAGGGTACGTGCTCACGCCTTCGAGCCCGAGCGGCTCGATGTCTTCGTAGATGGACATTTTGAACGTGTACGAAGGCTGACCGGTGTTGAGAAGAGTGCGGCGCGTCGCTTCTTCCCTCAACCTTCATTACCTGCCGCCCCTTGGGTCACGCGAGCGGCAGAGAAACTTATGACTCAAGGTCTGAATGATGTAAACAGACTCTCCGCGGCCTTCTGCTGGAACTTAAAAAAGACGCTGCAAATCTCGATCCTGACCTCTTTCTTGAGCTGCTCCTCACGCGCCTCGATGCCGGAGTCGTCGCCCAGGGTTCGTGCCGCCTTGATGATAAACGCCCGCAGCTCCTCCCGCTCGTAGTTGACCGTGAGGAACTGCCGCACGTCTCCGACGACCCTGTGCCAATAGTTGAAGAAGCCCCTGACGCCCTCGATGGCCTGCCACGCTATCTCCTCTATCTGGTCAACCAGTTCAAGGTAGATCGGGTCGGATTCCACCGGCTCGGTCTTGATTTCGGCGCGCCGCGAGTCGTAAAGGCTCAACGCCTCTCGTATGACCCGGTACATCCTGGACTCCAGAAATCCGCAATACCGGTCGAGGTCTTGACTGAGGGCGATGGCGTCGCTCACGCGTTCCTGGCAAAAAGCGAGTGCGTCTTCCGCCGTCCGCAACCTCCCCTTCCGCAGCACCTCGTTAAACCTGGGCCAGAGCGAATCGAAGGACTCTTTGAGCTTCTTTTCGTCCTGCTCGCTGAGCTCGCTCACCATCTGTAACTTGATCTCTCGCAGCAGCTC
This sequence comes from Pyrinomonadaceae bacterium, assembly GCA_040510435.1. GTDB lineage: Bacteria > Acidobacteriota > Blastocatellia > Pyrinomonadales > Pyrinomonadaceae > QHXN01. The sequence continues at coordinate 27,380 of JBEVJD010000323.1, forward strand.
CAACGTCTCACTCTCGTTGGCCCGGCGCGACTGCCGGCCGGGCAGGGGCAGCGGCAATTCCTCGCGGTGCATGTCCGGGTCGATGAGGTAGGGGCACACTTTCACGCCCTTACTTATCAACGAGCCCAGCTCATAGAAAATCCACCGCGATTCGCGGGTGTCTTCGGTGAGGCAGATGATGGCGAAGTCGGCCTCGTCGAGGTGTTGATGCAGGATGGAGACGAACTCTTCGCCTCCGCCGATGCGGATCGAGACCCACGGCTGCGCACCCTCGACGACCACCTTGATTAGATCGGCCAAGCCCTCGGCCACCCTCTTACTTCGCGCCTTCGACCAACTGATGAAGATGTTCATGCAACGCTCCCGTCTGTGAGGGGCGCCGTCACGCCCCTAGTTGAGGTTAGGGTTGAAGTGCAGGGGGCGCATCGCCTACCACAGCCTTCAACGGGTAGGCGCGCATTTTACATCAGAAAGAAGCTCACGCGCTTCGTTTCGGCGTTCGCGGCTTCGCGCCGCCCCGTGCGGGCGAGGGCGCGGGGGCGTGGCCGTTGCCGTTGGAGGCGTGGATATTGAGGGCGGGACGGAGGGCGTGGCCGGTGTGGGACTTGCGGACGCGGGCGACCTCTTCGGGGGTGCCGCAGGCGACGACGCGGCCGCCGCCCACGCCGCCCTCGGGGCCGAGGTCTACGATGTGGTCGGCGGATTTAATCACGTCGAGGTTGTGCTCGATGACGATGACGGTGTTGCCGAGTGAGACGAGGCGCTGCAACACGTCGAGCAGCTTGTGCACGTCCGCGAAGTGGAGCCCCGTGGTCGGCTCGTCGAGGATATAGATGGTTCTGCCGGTCGCGCGCTTCGACAGTTCGCGGGCGAGCTTGATGCGCTGCGCCTCGCCGCCCGAGAGCGTCGTCGCCGACTGGCCGAGCTTGATGTAGCCGAGCCCCACGTCCAGAAGAGTTTGGAGCTTCTGCTTGATCTGCGGGATGTTTTCGAGGATGGGCATGGCCTCCTCGATGGTCGTGTCCAGCAGGTCGGCGATGGACTTGCCCTTGTACTTGACCGACATCGTCTCGCGGTTGTAGCGCGCGCCGCGGCACACGTCGCAGAGCACGTACACGTCGGGCAGGAAATTCATCTCGATGCGCTTCATGCCGTCGCCCTCGCACGCCTCGCAGCGCCCGCCCTTGACGTTGAAGGAGAAGCGGCCGGGCTTGTAGCCGCGCTCGCGCGACTCGGGCAGCATCGCGTACAGCTCGCGGATGGGCGTGAAGAGTCCCGTGTAGGTCGCCGGGTTCGAGCGCGGCGTCCGCCCGATGGGCGACTGGTCAATCTCGATGCACTTGTCTACGTGTTCGAGCCCCTCGATGGAGTCGTACTCGCCCGGCTCTTCGAGCGAGCCGTAGAGGTGGCGTGCGAGCGCGCGGTAGAGGATGTCGTCCACGAGCGTCGACTTGCCCGAGCCCGAGACGCCCGTGACGACCGTCAAGAGGCCGAGCGGGAACGTGGCGTCAACGGACTTGAGGTTGTTGGCGCGCGCGCCGCGGACGATGACGGCCTTGCCGTTGGGCGCGCGGCGCTTGGCGGGCACCTCGATGGAGAGCTTGCCGCAGATGTACTGGCCGGTGACGGAGGCCGGGTTGCAGGCGACCTCTTCGGGCGTGCCCGCGGCGACGACCTCGCCGCCGTGCGCGCCCGCGGCGGGGCCGAGGTCTACGACGTAGTCGGCGCGGCGGATGGTCTCCTCGTCGTGCTCGACGACGAGGACGGTGTTGCCGAGGTCGCGCAGCGCCGTCAGCGTCTCCAGCAGCTTCTGGTTGTCGCGCGGGTGCAGCCCAATCGAGGGCTCGTCGAGGACGTAGAGCACGCCGCGCAACTGCGAGCCGATCTGCGTGGCGAGGCGTATGCGCTGACCCTCGCCGCCGGAGAGCGTGGCCGAGGCGCGGTCGAGCGTGAGGTAGCCGAGGCCGACCTTGTCGAGGAACCGCATGCGGTTGCGTATCTCGCGCAGGACGAGGCCCGCTATCTGCGCCTCGCGCTCGTTGAGCTTGAGCGAGTCGAAGGCGACGACGGCCTCTTCAATCGGGAGCGCCGTATACTCTGCGATGCCGCGACCCCCGACGCGGACGGCGAGCGATTCGGGCTGCAAGCGTTGACCACGGCAGTCGGGGCACTCGACGGGCGAGACGAGTTCTTCGAGCGCCTCGCGCACGCGCTCGCTCGGCGCGTTGTGCATGCGCTCCGACAGGTGCCGCACCGCGCCCTTCCAGTCACTCTCGTACTTGTAGAGCCCCTGCCGGAAAGTTATCTGCCCCTCGACGCCGTGGAAGAAGCCGTCGCGCACCTGCCGCGGCAACTCGGCGAAGGGGACTTGAGGGTCGGCCTTGAAGTGTTCGGCGACGGCGACGAGCGCGGCCTTCAAATACGCGGCGCCCTGCTTGTCGGCGGCGCCGAGGGCGACGAAGAGTTTGTCGGCGCGCTCGGTGGCGTCGGTGACGATTTTGGCCGGGTCAATCTCCAGCACGGTGCCGAGGCCGTGGCAGCGCTTGCACGCGCCGTAGAACGAGTTGAAGGAGAAGGAGCGCGGCTCCAGCGGCGGGACGTTAATGCCGCAGTTGACGCAAGCCATTCGCTCCGAGTAGAGCTTCTCCTCGCCGTCCACCACGGAGATGAGGACGGCGCCGCCCGTCAACTTGAGGGCCGTGCGGACGGACTCGGACAGCCGCTCCCCGATGCCGGACTTGATGAGCAGCCGGTCGACGACGGCCTCGATGGTGTGGTTGCGCCGCTTGTCGAGCCGTATCTCCTCGTCCAGCGAAACGAGCTCTCCGTCCACGCGCGCGCGCAGGAATCCGTCCTTCTGTAGCTTCTCAAGCTCCTTCTTGAACTCGCCCTTGCGCCCGCGCACGATGGGCGCGAGCACCATGACGCGCTCGCCCTCGGGGAGTGAGAGGACGCTGTGGACGATCTGCTCGACCGACTGGCGCGTGATGGGGGCGCCGCAGATGTGACAGTGCGGCTGCCCGACGGAAGAGAAGAGGAGGCGGAGGTAGTCGTAGACCTCGGTCACCGTGCCGACCGTCGAGCGCGGGCTGCGCGAGACGGTCTTCTGCTCGATGGAGATGGCGGGCGAGAGGCCGTCAACCGAGTCCACGTCCGGGCGTTCGAGCTGGTCTAAAAATTGTCGCGCGTAGGCCGAAAGGCTCTCGACGTAGCGGCGCTGTCCCTCGGCGTAGATCGTGTCGAAGGCGAGCGAGGACTTGCCGGAGCCCGAGAGGCCGGTGATGACCGTCAGGCTGTCGCGCGGGATCACGACGCTGATGTCCTTCAGGTTGTGCTGGCGCGCACCGCGCACCGTGATACGGTCAATTGCCATTGCCTGAAATCATCCGCGCGCACTACAGTGGAGAATCCCGAGCGGTGCGGAAACGACGATTGTAAACGACTAGTTCGGGGCGGGCAAGCGACCCGCCTGAATTCGACCGAACCGCGGACTTTGCGGAACGCGCCGCCCGCCGACGCGTTTGAAAAAACGCGCGGAGAGTCGTCCGCGCCTGCCCTCGCAAACCCTTTGAAGGAGAGACTCCGATGCTTCCCTCGCGCCGCGCGCTGGCCGCTGTCCTGTTCGTTCTCTTGCTCGCTTCACAGCCCTCCTCTGCGCAGACGCAGAAGACGAAGATGCCCGCCGAGGGGCCGGCCCCGGCCTGCGACGTGGAGCGCGCGCTGCAACTCGTCCGCGAGCAGTTGACGGAGGCGAAGGCTTTCGCCAACGGCGCGAAGCGCGTCGCCGTGATGGCGCGCGCCGCAGACCTGCTCTGGCCCTTCGAAGAGGCGCAGGCGCGCGCGGTCTTGGCCGAGGCGTTCGAGGTCGCGTCGTCGCACTACAGGGAGCACGGTCAGGAGGTCACCGTGCGCAAGTCTTCGCGCGGCGACGCGACCATGCCGGGGGTGACGTACATGGTGCCCGACCCGCGCGTCTTGGTCATCCGCGCGGTCGCGCGCCGCGACCCGGCGTGGGCGCAGAAACTCAGCACCCGCGCCGCCGAAGAGACGCGGCAGCGCGCCACCGCAGTTGAGAAGTCGGGGAACTGGGGCGACAACCCGGCGGAGAAGTTGATTACGTTGGCGCGCTCGCTGGAGTCGGAAGACCTCGGGCTCTCCCTCTCGGTCGCGCGCGAGTCTCTGCGCCACCCGGCCTCGCGCTTCCTGTCCCAGTTCATCTACAACGTGGCGCGGAAAGACCGCGCCGCGGCCGACGGGTTATACCTCGACGCGCTGCGCGCCTACTCGACCGCCGACCTCGCCTCGCTCCTCCAACTCTCCGGCTACCCGTTCGGGCTCGGGCAGACCCTCGGGCTGCGCCCGGGCTACAACAATGCCGGCGTGCCGCCGCAGGGGTTTGCGCCGAGCGTGGACTTGCAGAGACGTTTCGTCGGCGTCTTCCTGCGTCTCGCCGGGCAGAAGCTTGAGGCGGCCGTGGGCCAGCCGCCGCCCACGACCGACTCGTACCAGCAGCCGCCCTCGGACGCCGAGCTAATCTACGGCACGCTCGTCTCGCTTGAGAACATCTACGCCCCTTCGGATCGAAACTTCCCTGCGCTCGCCGCGCCGCTCAAGCAGATGGCCGGCGGGATGCTGAGCGGCAACGGGCTCAGGCGCGCGGAGGGGGGAGCGCAGGCGGCGCCCACGCCCAGGACGGAGCCGACGTTCGACCCTTCGTCGGGCTTCGACAGCGTGCTGGCGAACGCCGAGCGTATCAAAGACCCGGAGGCGCATGACCGGGCCATCGTGATGGGGCTCTTCGGCTGGCTCGGCAGATTGAGCCCGGAGCAGTTGGCGGTGGCGGCGGACAAATTGAAGGACGCGGGCGCGCGCCGGCAGTTCCTCGAAACCGCGTACTTCGAGAAGTCGCTCAGGGCGTCGAAGGAGGGGCAGCCGGACGAGGCCGCGCGGTTCGCGGAGAAGGTCGGTTCGCTCGAACAGCGCGCGGCGCTCGCCGGTGAGCTGGCCGCGGTCGAGCTGAAGCAGTCGGGCTCCGCGCCACTCGCGCTCACGCTCGCGGAGTCCGTCTACAAGTCGGCGCAGGGCGCGCCGGAGTCGGAGGAGAAGGTCAGGGCGCTCGTCAAACTCACGCACCTCTACTGGCAACTCGACCCTTCGCGCGTCGCGCCGGTGCTGGCGGAGGCGTTCGCGGCCATCAACCGCGTGCCCGACATCGACCCGACGCGCCCCTTCATCACGCGCGCCGTCGACGGGCGCAAGTTCAACTTCTACACCTCGTACCCTTCGCCCAGCTTCAACCTTGAGGCGGTGCTGCGCGAGGTGGGCGCGCGCGACTTGGACGCGGCGCTCGCCGCCGCGGGCGGGCTCGACGACAAACACCTGCGCGCGCTGTCGGTCATCGCTCTGGCGACGAAGTGTCTCGAAGAGGCTCCGAAGCCGAAGAAGCAGGAGAAGCCGAAGAAGCCCGCGCCCGTCCGGAAGCAGTGAGGACGAACTTCAGCACCTTTGTCATCAACATTGCCAACTGGCGCGGTGCCTTGTCTTGACACCCCTCGCGCGCGGCTCCTAAACTTCGCCGCATAGAGAAACGCCAGCGGGTGAGCCGACGACGCTACGGGGCGCGTGGGGGCAGGGGAGGGACGTGCTGAATCTTCCGAACGCACTGACTTTGTCGCGCATCTTCGTCGTGCCGCTGCTGGTCGTCGTGCTGCTCACGCCCTTCTCGGAGAACTGGTTCGGCGTCCAGCGCCACCTGCTCGGCGTCGCGCTCTTCCTCGGCGCGGCCTTCACCGACTTCCTCGACGGACGCATCGCGCGCAGCCGCAAACAGATTTCGCGCTTCGGCATCCTGCTCGACCCCATCGCCGACAAGCTGCTCATCAGCGCCGCGCTCATCTCGCTCGTCGAGAACCGGCTCGCGCCGGCCTGGGCCGTCTGCATCATCGTCGGGCGCGAGTTCGCCGTCTCGGGGTTAAGGAGTGTGGCGGCGGCCGACGGCTTCGTCATCTCGGCGTCGCGGATGGGGAAGTTCAAGATGGCGGCGCAGGTCTTGGCCGTCGCGCTGCTCATCGCTTCGAGCACGGGGGGGAGGCCGCCGGTCGCGAACTTCGGCGACGCCTTCCCGGCGATACAGTTCTGGACGGTGCCGGAGCTGCGCGCGGCGGTCGGCCACCTCTTCGGCGCGGGCGCGGTGACGGGGACTGACTGGCAGGTGCTGCTCTACACGCTGGGGCGCGCGACGCTCTGGGTCGTGGTGCTGCTGGCCTGCCTCTCGATGTACGAATACTTCCGCGGCTTCTACCTCGCCGCCGTCGAGCGCGCGGGGGCGGACGCCGCACGCGAGCACGCACGGGCCCCGCTCCCCCAAGCGGCGCACACGCCGACGCCCAACCGCTAAAAACATTAACCGCAGGGAGACGGAGGCACGGCTTAACGTTAAGCCGTGCCTCCGTCTCCCTGCGGTTAACTTGTGCCCGTGCTGCTCTACTGGACTTCGACCGCGTCGCCGGGGTGTATCTCCTGCGCGACGCGCGTGACGACGGCGGTCGCCGTTCGCCCCTCGACGCGGAGGACGATCAACTCGCCGACGACCTTGCGCGGGATGGCCGGGCGCGCTCGCTCGATGGCCGGAGTCTTGACGGTCTCACCGTACTTAGACCCGCCCACGTCCTTGACCCGCTGCGACTGGATGGAGTGTCCGCCGCTGCGGAACTCTTCGCTCTCGAAGCCGCGGCGCGCGTTGGCCACGGTCTCGTCACCGTGCTCCACAATCGTGCCGTGCCCCGCGGGGCGGAAGACCGTCAGGTAGTCGCCGACCTTTACGCCGTCCTCCGCGCCCAGATCGATGAAGACTACGTCGTCGCGCGAGACGTAGTCGCGCCCGTCTCGCGTGAGCACGAGGCGGCCCGTCTGCTTGCCGGTCGGCTCGGCGAAGCGGTCGAACACGGCCTCGGCGCGCGCCTGCGGGACGGGGCGCTCCTGCACCGGCCGGAGCAGGTCGCCGAGCAGGAGGTTGTCGCACGCCACCCTCACCTCGGCCACCGAGACGCGGTCGCGCACGCGCACGACGCGAAGGCGCCCGACTTCCTGCGTGTAGACGCCGAGCGAGCCCGTCTTGCGCGAGAACTTCGAGCGGAACTGCCCGCGGGGTCGCACGACCGTGAACTCCTGCCCGACGCGCACGCCCGACTGCGCGCCCGCGTCGATGAAGAGTAATTCGCCCTCGGAGTAGAGGCGGCGCTCCTTCTCCTGCTCGGCGCCGATGATCTGGCCGACGGCGGCCTGCGGGGTCTGCTCGATGAAGCCGCCGCACGCAGTCTCGCTGGCGCGCGCGACCGGCGCGGGGCCGCGCTCCCCGGGGGCGACGAGGGTCGGCCGCTCGGCGGGTCTTTGCGGCCTCTGCGGCGCGGTGCGCCCGCCGCCCGTCTGGCCGCTTGCCGAGGCGTGGGCGAAGGCGCAAAATAGAATCAACAGCAGTAGCAGAAGCATTTTGCTGGCGGGAAGCGTGTCGCAGCTACGCACGGGTAATCTCCTTGTGTGTTTGTGGCATCAAAGGTGTCCGAAATCCGCAGGCCGTGACTCGCTCGGAGTTCTTCGGGACAGCGGGCGGGGCGTTTTTGAAGAGGCGCGGGAGGCGGCACTGAAAACCCCGCGGGGGTCGCCGCCTCGGCGGGCACTTTCCATCCTAGCGGGTGGCGCGCGGGAGCGTCAACATGTTTGTTCACGGGCGTGTCGGCGGCCGCCCGTGGCAGGCCGCTGCGGCGGCTTGCCTTTTCCCGAAGGCGTTGCTAGTATTCACGTTTTGCCGGAAGGCGCGGATTCTCTACCGTAGTAGGCCGGCGTAGCTCAGTGGTAGAGCGTCTGATTTGTAATCAGAGGGTCGGGGGTTCAAATCCCTTCGCCGGCTCTGTCCGAGTTTGACATGAGCAGGGGTGGTCGAGTGGTTAATGGCACCGGGCTGTAAACCCGGCCGGCGAAAGCCGTACGTAGGTTCGAATCCTACCCCCTGCACCACTAAATGCAGATGTCGGATGTCAGATGCTAGATGTCAGTTGGAAACTAACTGACATCTAGCATCTGACATCTAACATCTGCCATTCGCGCGGGAGTAGCTCAGTTGGTAGAGCATCAGCCTTCCAAGCTGAGGGTCGCGAGTTCGAGCCTCGTCTCCCGCTCCAATTTTCAGCAGAACGCGGGCGTTGGTCGCGCCCGAGTAGCTCAGGGGTAGAGCGCCTCCTTGGTAAGGAGGAGGTCACGGGTTCAAATCCCGTCTCGGGCTTAAAGCTAAACCGCAGAACTCAACCGAAGGAAGAGGCAAGAGGGACATGGCGAAGGAGAAGTTTGACCGGTCGAAGCCGCACGTCAACATCGGGACGATAGGACACGTCGACCACGGGAAGACGACTTTGACGGCGGCGATCACGAAGGTGCTGGCCAAGCACAACCCGAAGATCACGGTGCGCGCGTTCGACTCCATCGACAACGCGCCGGAGGAGAAGGCGCGCGGCATCACGATTGCGACCGCCCACGTCGAGTACGAGACGCCGAACCGGCACTACGCGCACGTCGACTGCCCCGGCCACGCCGACTACGTCAAGAACATGATCACGGGCGCGGCGCAGATGGACGGCGCCATCCTCGTCGTGGCCGCCACCGACGGCCCCATGCCCCAGACCCGCGAGCACATCCTGTTGGCGCGCCAGGTGGGCGTGCCGGCGATGGTGGTGTTCATGAACAAGGTGGACGCGGTGGACGACGCCGAACTCTTAGACCTCGTGGAGTTGGAAGTCCGTGAGCTGCTGTCGGCCTACGAGTTCCCGGGCGACGACATCCCCGTGGTGCGGGGCTCGGCGCTCAAGGCGCTCGAGGGCGACGCGGAGTGGGAGAAGACGGTGGACGAGCTGATGGCGGCGGTGGACTCTTACATCCCGACGCCGGAGCGCGACGTGGAGAAGCCCTTCCTGATGCCGGTCGAGGACATCTTCACCATCCAGGGGCGCGGCACCGTGGCGACCGGAAGGATCGAGCGGGGGACGGTGAAGGTCAACGAGCAGGTGGAGATCATCGGGATTCGGGACACGCGGACGACGACGGTGACGGGCGTGGAGATGTTCAAGAAGCTGCTCGACTCGGGCGTGGCGGGCGATAACGTCGGCCTGCTGCTGCGGGGCGTGGAGCGCAAGGACGTGGAGCGCGGACAGGTGATCGCGAAGCCCGGGAGCATCACGCCGCACACGAAGTTCCGCGCGGAGGCGTACGTTTTGACGAAGGAGGAGGGCGGCCGTCACACGCCGTTCTTCACGGGGTACCGGCCGCAGTTCTACTTCCGGACGACGGACGTGACGGGTGTGGCGCACCTGCCGGAGGGCGTGGAGATGGTGATGCCTGGGGACAACGTGGCGATGGAGATCGAGCTGATCACGCCGATCGCGTTGGAGAAGGGTTTGCGGTTCGCGATCCGGGAGGGCGGGCGCACGGTGGGCGCCGGCACCGTCTCCGA
>JBEVJD010000324.1:0-19529 GCA_040510435.1 Pyrinomonadaceae bacterium
GCGGCGAAGTCGGAACGGTCGGAGGCGGTGCCCGCCTGCGTCGCGTATTCGACTTGCGCCGGGGATGCGGTGTCGCCCGCGCGCGTGACCTGGAGCACCGCCGCGCCGGCCGCCAACGCCCTGACGGCCTCCCACTCGGACACCTGGCCGACGCCTAAGGCGGATGAACCTAAGCTGCCCGCGCCCTCGCTCGCCTCATAAATGGCCGAAGTGAACTGCACGGCGCCGGCCGGGGTGGGCGTCGGGGTTGGTGTGGCGGTCGGCGTCGGGGTCGGCGTTGGGGTGACCCCTGCGCCGCCTGAGAGGTAGCGTGCGATGAGGAAGTCGCTGTCGCGCGCGTTGTTGGGGCCGTAGAAGCTGTGGCCGGCGGCGACGATGCGCCCGTCGGCGGTAGCCACGACGGAACGTATGTCAACGATCTGACTGACATCCGTGTTGGTCGTCGTGAAGCCGTTACAACTGAAGGTCGTATCCAGAAAGCCGTCGGCGGTATAGCGCCCGACGTAGATGCAGAAACCCTCCGGGCAAGTCTCGCCGACGCCCGCCACAACGATGCGGCCGTCGGGCTGTAACGACACGTCTGCGAATGTGTTGTTGGCGTAGTTCGTCGCGGTGACGCGCCCCCCTCCGGTGCCGAATGAGGCGTCGAACGAGCCATCCGGGTTGACGCGGAAGAGGCCGGCCTGCGTGTCCGACGAGCGGTCGGCGACGACGACGATTCGTCCGTCAGGCTGGAGCGCCAGCCCTTGCGCGCTCGAAGCGTTGTTGGCGATGTTCGCGCGGATGAAGGAGGTGGTGACGACGCCGTCGCCGTCGAACGAGGCGTCGAGCGCGCCGGCCGCCGTGAAGCGCACGACCACCGGGTCGAGGCGGTCGGGCGACCCGACGCGCGCGCTCCCGACGGCGACGATGCGACCGTCGGGCTGCACTTCGAGGTCTGTCATGAAGGCGTCTCCCGTGCCGACGCGGGTGACGGCCTTGCCGTCGCCGTCGAACGTCGCGTCGAGCGAGCCGTCCGGGTTGTAGCGCGCCACACCGAAGTCCGACCTTAAAGTCTCCGAAGGGTTGGGCGAGACCTGGCCGCCGACCACGATGCGGCCCGTGCCCGGTTCGAGGGAGAGCGCCGAGGCGCTGTTGACGCTCGTCGCGGTGAAGCGCGTCAGGACGCGACCGTCGCCGTCGAACGTCGAGTCGAACGAGCCGTCCGGGTTGAGACGCGCCACGCCGAAGTTAAGCAGGGAGGAGCCGCCTGCGACGACGATGCGGCCATCCGTTTGCAGGACGACGGCGTTGAGGATGTCGAGTTTGGCGCTGGCTCCGTCGTTGAAAAGTACGGGAACGCGTCCGCCTGCGCCGAAGGATTCGTCGAGCGAGCCGTCGGCGTCGAAGCGGATGACAATGCCGCGCACGTTCGAGCCGCTGCTCGGGTCTTGATAAATTTCCTGACCGACGGCCACGACCTTGCCGTCCGGCTGCACGGCGATGTCCTGCAACTGCTCGCTCTGATTGGCGGCGGAGGCGTGCGCCACGCCGTTGCCGTCGAACGTCGAGTCGAGTTGGTCGTTCGTGAGGGCCGGGCAATCGGGCGGCGTCGGGAGCGGCGAAGGCGACGGGGTCGGCGTCGGGGTCGATGTTGGGGTCGGAGTCGCCGTCGGTGTCGGTGTCGGAGTGGGTGTGGGTGTCGGCGTCGGCGTCGTGGAGAACGCGCCGAGGTAGCGCACCAGCGTGTTACTTCTGAGTGCGACGATTTTGCCGTCCGGCTGGATGAAGCCGTCGGTTCCTCCCGCGTTGGTGATCGTGCCGCTTGTGCCGAAGGCCGTCGCGGGCGCGCCGTTCGCGAGGTAGAGGACGATCTTGCTCGTCCCGATGACGAGGACTCTGCCGTCGGGCAGCACGGAGACGACTGAAGGCTGCGTCCCCGTCTCCTCGACCGTGCCGCCCGCGCCGAAATTCGTGTCAGGGCTGCCGTCCGCGTTGAAGCGGCGAGTAAAAAGATTCTCGAAGCCACTGTGGCCGTAAGCCAGCACGAATCGGCCGTCCGCCTGTACGGCGAGACCCATCCGCAGGGCGTTCGGGCTGCGAGTCTGGACGATTGGGATGACGAGCGTGCCGTCCGCGTCGAACGTCGTGTCAGGCGCGCCGGCCCCATCGAAGCGCGACACGATGTAGCCGCGCTCGGAGGCTGTGCTGTTGCCGGAGAACTCGCCCGCGACGAGGATATTGCCGTCGGGCAGTGCGACAATCTTGGTGTAGCCAGTGTTCGTCGTGTGATTAACAAGCACACGCCCCTGCGCGCCGAATCCGGTGTCGGGACTTCCGTCCGCGTTGTAACGTGCGAGCGCTGGCGTGTTCACGCCGTTCACGAACTGGATGCCGGAGGCGAGTATTTTTCCATCGGCCTGAACGGCGACGCCGTAGAACAGGGCATCTCCGTTGAGCTTAATAAAGCCGCCACCGGCGAAGTCCGCGTCGAGTCCGCCGTCGGGATTGAGCCGGGCGAGGTAAGTGGTGCCGTTGGTGTTCGTCGCGGCCACGATGATCTTATTGTCCGGCTGCAACGCGGCGTCGAAGACGTTGAGTGAGGCGCCGGTGGAGGTGACGGCCGTCTCCGTGGAGAGGCCGTTCGTGCCGAACGTGGTGTCAAGGCCACCGTTCGCGTTGTGGCGCGCGGCGACGAGGGCGAAAGTAAAATTGCCGGAGGCACGTTGCGCGATGCCGACCGAGACGATCTTGCCGTCGGGCCGCAGGACGGTTGCCTGGAAGACCTGGCCGCCGGTGTAGGTCGGATTCGCGGGAAACGCGGCGGTGCCGTTGTTGCCGAAGGCGCGGTCAACGGGGTCGGCCGATTGCGCCCCGGCGCTCCGCAAGCCGGGCAGCGCGCCGGCGCAGAGCAGCGCGAGCAGCACGCCGACGCAAACGAAGGACAATGATTGTCTGGAGCCTTTGAACAAGGTGGTAGCGAACATGTGGATTAATCCCTCTTGATCTGCCGGTGTGTGAATGGGGGGTCGCCTATGAGAGAACGGTTCTGAGCAGGAGTCCGATGGCCGCGGCGAGAACGACGAACTCGCGCGGGTTGAGCGGGCGGGCCACGATCATGCCGAGTATGCTTTGTCTCAAGTGTTCACCCGTCTGAGCCCTGCCAGCGCGCGCTTTGTGCTCCCTGTTACTTCGGCGCGCGTCATCGTGTCGCGCGTAGTGTTTCGCATGTGGTCGTCCAGCCTTCCGTCTGTTTACTGATATATCGGGGTGAAGCTACACTTCATGAAAGAACGACGTTCCATGCCGGAGCGTATTACTACCGGCAAAAAATTTTCTGCGTTATTGTTTGCCTGAAGATTGATGAAGGCTCTCCGGGGGCAAGTTCCGCCGCCCCTCCGTGTTCACATCTCTTCCGCCGCAGTCTGCCTGATAGAGCTTGTCTAAGGAGTCCCTCGTATGCCTCGCATCCCGCACCTCGTGTGCGCGCTCTTGATTTTCGCCAACCCACTTTCATTCTCCGCCCCGGCACAACAGCCTACGCAACAGCGAGGCGGTGGCGCCGTGGAGACGACGCAGCCCGCCGTGGCGCACGAGGCGCTGGTTGCCGCGCTCGTCGAAGCGCAGAGTGAAGACGTGCGCGCGGCCCTGCTGTCGGAAAATCGAGAATTGTTGACGGAGAAGTTGTTACAGGAGCTTAACGACCGAGGCAGAAAAGCGGCGGGCGTGGACGACTATGCGTTGGCGCTCAGGAATTTCGCGGCCATGCTGACTGCCGCCAAAATGTTCGGCGACCCCGTGTGGATGTCCGACGCCCTCAACAACATCGGCATCGTCCATTACCTGCGCGCGGACTACGACGGGGCGATGGATTTTTACAAACAGGCGCTCGCCCTGCGCGAGGCCGCCGGGCACAAGGCCAAGACCGCATCTTCCCTCTTCAACGTCGCGACCATTCACCGCTATCGGGGCGACTACGCACGGGCGCTCGACATGTACTTGAAAAATTTGCAGGCTAATGAGGCGGCGGGCAACGTGCCCCTCACCGCGCAGGCGCTGCTCAACATCGGACACGTCTACCGGCGCACGGGCAACTACGCGCTGGCGCTGAACTATTACGGCAGGAGTCTCACCCTTCAGGAGCAGATAGGTTTCAAGCAGGGCGTCGCGGACTCGCTCACCGCCATCGGCAACGTCTACACGCTCCAGAGCAATTTTCCGCAGGCACTGGAGATTTACCGCAAGAGCCTCGACATGCACCGGGCGAGTGGCGACAAGCGCGGGATACAGGCCGCGCTCGGCAGCATCGGCATCGCCTACACCTTGCAGGGCGAGCACCGACAGGCGCTCGAATACCTCAACCAGAGTCTCGCCTTGAGCGAGGCTATGGGCTACGAGCAAGGCACGGCCAACACGCTCAACAATATCGGGGAGTCGCTCAACGCGCTCGGCGAGCGGGAGCGCGCGGCGGAACACGTCCGCAGGGCGCTCGGGATGCACGAGGCGACCGGCGACCGGCCGGGCATCCTCGTCTCCCTCGTCGTCCTGGCGAACATCCACATCTCGCGCGGCGACTTCGCGCAGGGGCTGGACTTCGCCGACCGCGCCGCCGCCCTCGCGCGCGAAATCAATGACCCGTGGATGCTCGAACAGGCGCTGACCGCGGCGGGGCTCGCCTACCGGGCGCAGGGCAAGCGGCCGCAGGCGCGGCGCAGTTTCGAAGAGGCCGTCGCCGCCATCGAGGTCGTGCGCGGTCAGGTCGCCGGGGGCGAGCGTGACCGTCAACGCTTCTTCGAGACGAAGGTCACGCCCTACGCGGCGCTGGTCGAACTGCTCGTCTCGGAAAACAACGTGGGCGAAGCCTTTGCCTCGGCCGAGCGGGGCAAGGCGCGCGTGCTGGCCGACGTGCTGATGTGGGGACGGGTTGACGTGACCAAGTCGATGACGGAAGACGAACTCGTCAGGGAGCGTCAGTTGAAGGCCGACATCGCCGCCCTCAACGGACGAGTCTTCCGCGAGGGCGCGGCGGGGCCGAAGTCTGTGACCGTGGACGCGTTGGCGCAACTCGCCGCGCTCAAATCACAACTGGCAAAGGCGCGGCTCGATTACGAATCGTTCCAGACGAATCTGTACGCCGCGCGTCCGGCGCTGCGCGTGCAGCGCGGCGAGATGCGACCCGTCCGGCTCGAACAGGCGCTCGAACTTTTACCGGACGAGCAGACCGCCGCGCTCGAATTCGTCCTCACCGAAGAGAAGACTTACCTGTTCGCGCTCGCGCGCCGCGGCCCGGCGGCACCGGCGTTGAAGGTTTACACGCTCGACGCGGGGCGCAAGGCGCTGGCGGCGCGCGCCGACAAGTTTCGCGGCGCTCTGGCGCGGCGCGATTACGAGTTCCGCCGCGACGCACACGAGTTGTACGAACTACTCCTGAAGCCCGCTCTGAAGGACTTGGCGGGGAAAAAATCTCTGATCGTCGTGCCCGACGCGGAACTCTGGAACCTTCCTTTTCAGGCGCTGATGTCCGCCCCGAATCGTTACCTCGTCGAAGACTACGCGGTCTCCTACGCGCCTTCGCTCACCGTGCTGCGCGAGATGGCGGCACTGCGGCGCAAGCGGAAAACGTCCGACCGAATCGGCTCGCCGGAGTTACTGGCGCTCGGCAATCCCGCGCTCGGCGGCGAGACTCCCGCGCGCGCTGCGGCCCCGGCATTGGCCGCGACGCGCGGTGGGCGACTGGAACCGCTGCCCGAAGCCGAGCGCGAGGTCGAGACGCTGCGCGGGTTGTACGGCGCCGCGCGGAGCAGAATTTATTCCGGCGCGAGCGCCACGGAGGAGCAGGTCAAGTCGGAAGCCCCGCGCTCCGCCGTCCTCCATCTGGCGACGCACGGAGTCCTCGACGACGCGAATCCGATGTACTCCTACGTCGTGCTGGCGCAGCCGGGCGAGGTGAAACGCGAGGACGGATTGCTCGAAGCCTGGGAGATGATGAACATGGATTTGAAAGCCGACCTGTTCGTCCTCTCGGCATGCGAGACGGCACGCGGGCGTGTCAGCGCGGGCGAGGGCATCGTCGGGATGTCGTGGTCTTTATTCGTCGCGGGCGTGCCGACGACCGTCGTGAGCCACTGGAAGGTGAACTCGGCGAGCACCACCGCACTCATGCTCGAATTTCATCGTCAACTGAGGGCGAACGAGCCATCCGCCAACTCGCCCCGACAACCGTCGGTGACGAAAGCCGAGGCGCTCCAGCGCGCGTCGCTGAAACTGCTCAGGAGCGATGCTTACCGGCATCCCTTTTACTGGGCGGCATTCAACGTCGTCGGCGACGGCGGCAGGTGAGTCCGCGCGGGCCGCGTCACACATCACCGTTGCCTGTGCGGCCTGCGCGCACGCAAGTCGCGTAGAAGTTTTTGCGCCGTAGCGGAGGCAGGATTCTCTTCGAGCAGCGCGCGAAACTCGCGCTCCGCCTCGTCGAGCAACCCGGCGCGGGCGTAAATTACTCCGAGCGCGAGACGCGAATCGCCGGCAGTTCTTTGCGCCGCGTCCACCTCGCGCGCCTTCCCGTCCTCCAGCACCTTGAAACGCGCTTCGGGCGCTCCCGGCGCGGGCGCGGTGACCTCCTCGCCGCCCCTCAAAGCCTTCACCTGCCAGACATACACGCGCCCGGGCGTGAGTGCGCCCGCGGACGGCGTCCACTCCACACTTGTCAGTGCGCCGCTCGTCGCCACCTTATTGAACGAAGCATCGAAGACGTTGACGACATACGAAGTCGCGCCCTCAAGCGCCTGCCATTTGAACGAAGGGCGCGCGGCGCGCACAACGGTGCCGACGGGAGTGACGGGCGCGAACATGGCTCCGCCGCCGTCACCCTCTCCGCCACTGCCGCCGAGGAGCGGACCGCCGCCGGCCGTGAGTCCCGAGAGTGCGGGCGGCGTGGAGACGCGTCCGCTCGCCAGCGCCGACTTAATGGCGCGCCTGTCCGACTCCGACAGTCGTTCTAACCCCACGAGGTTGCCGGCGGCGTCGAGCGCAATGCGTTTGCCGCCGTCGTTGAGAGCGACGACGACTGTCGGCGGCGCGGCTCGTCGCGCCGCAGGTGATTCTCTCCCACGCGACGGGCGTATTGCTCCGTCTCTATCATCCTCCTGACGCTTCGATGAGTTGTCCGAGACGGTCTCTCTGCCGGCCGCCGCGTTGCTCCCGCTCACTGCGCCCGTCGCAGTCTCCCCTTGCGCGGGCGCGTCGGCGTCGATGGGGGTTGAAGACCGCTCGCCGCGAGCAAGCTCCGGGCTTGGCGCGGGCGCGTCGCCGCTTCGGGTGAGCCAGAACAATCCGGCGACACTCAATAACACCAACGCCGCCGCGCCGGCCGTCAGAGGCGAAGCCCAACCGGGAAACCCGAAGAGGCGCCCGAACAGTCCGGGCCGCCCTGCTGCCGGCGCGACGGGTGTTCTCCGCCCCGCCTCCGCCACCGATTCGCCGGGCGTCAGCGTATCGAGGGAAACTCTGAACGCCGACAACTCGCGCACCTCATGCACGCACGAAGCGCAAACGGCGAGATGATCGACGACGACGGCGCGCTCAGCTTCGTTCATTGCGTCGTCAACGAACCCGGCAACCTGCGCGAAGTCGAGATGTTCGAGCGGCGCAGAGGCCGTCTGCTCGAAATCGTTCCGCAGGAACTCGAATCGCTCTTCGGCGTGCGTCACACTCGCAGCACGCTCACGGCACGCCGGACACTCCCCGAGGTGCTCTTCAACCACCCACCGCTCTACCGACGGCAGACTGCGCGCGCCGTAAAGTTCGAGTTCCCGTGCTGAAAGGTGTTCCCGCATATCGACTCAGTTGATGAAGACGACGAAGAGTCGCCCATATTACCTCGCCCCCCGCTTATGGCTTACGTCTGTTCACTTTTTCAACAGCCATCGCTCAAAGCCCGGAGGCTTGCATCCTGCGTGCGAGCCGTTCCCGCGCCGACTTGCGTAGATTGATGACCTGTTGACGCGACAGGTTGAGTCGCGCCGCGATGACGCGATCATCGAGGGGCAGGTCATTCCAGATAATGGCGAATTCATCGGCGGGAATTTCCAGCGCGTCCGCGATTTGTCGCGCCGAGGCGACGCCCAGCAGGGCCAGCAGTTCCGTGTAACTACGTCCGTGCGCGTCCGAAAGGTTAAGGAGCAGGGCCGTGCGCTGTCGCGGAGGCAACGCTTTTATCTCCTCCCACAGGCGCGCGAGATACATCTGCCGCTCGGCCGCCGCGGCGACATCGCCGGAGGGCGGCGCGCGCGCGTCGGCGACCTCCGATTCCGCCTCCGCGCCTTCCCGTTTCGCCTGCTCCGGCTCGTCTCTGACGCCCGTCAATGCCGCCACGAAATCGACGAGCGCGTCGAGTTCGACGGGGCCGCCCGTCCTCTCGAACACGGCCTTCAACAAATCAGGTAGGGCGACTTGACCCGCGTCTCCGAAGTCAAGCGACTCACCCGACTCTCCGACCCCGAGCCGGGCGGGTTCGACGCGCGCGGACAAGGGCTGCGTGGCCCGCCACGCCTCGAACCCGCAGAGCAGTTGCCGGTCGCCCCCCTCCC
Organism: Pyrinomonadaceae bacterium; assembly: GCA_040510435.1. Taxonomy (GTDB): domain Bacteria; phylum Acidobacteriota; class Blastocatellia; order Pyrinomonadales; family Pyrinomonadaceae; genus QHXN01. The sequence goes on from JBEVJD010000324.1 coordinate 8,568, forward strand.
AGATGGCGAATCTCGCATCCCGCGACAGCAGATAACGCAACTTGTTCTTCAACCCATGCCGTCGCGGATACTTGCGCCGCAGATATTCGTGGCAATGATGGTAGGCGACCGTCGCCACGTAGCCGCGAAAATCATTGATCGGGCGCTCATCGGCTGCGCGCTCTTTCAACTCGCGAAGGCGCGCCACAAGGCGCAGCACCGCCTCTCCGCACACATCTTCCGCGTCTTCGTTGAGTTGATTGTTCGGGGCGTTGTGAGAGGGGGCGTGTAGTTTGTGCCTGACGATTTTTCTGACCAGCGGCGCGGCGTGTTCGGAGACGAGTTCCGCTAAGATTCGATGTGACACCGTCTCCTCTCCTGCCTGGAGGTAAGACGACAAAAGCACATCAAGCACGTGCGCAGACTTCGCACTCTCCGCATCCGGCGAGTCGGTTTTGCGAGATGGCACATTCATGGGGCTGGGAGGGATTGTAATACGGAAATGGATTATATACTCCGCCGCTGGCCCGAGGGCTCATTAATAAGGAACTGTTACAAGAATTGCTGCTGAGCTTATAATCCACTCTTCAACTCACACATCACTCCGCGGGAATCATACTCTTGAAATAAAATTCCAATCCCTTCAAGTGACGGCACTCCGAGCCGACCGTACGTCCCGCTCGGATTGCGTGGCGCTTACTCGCCATTCCTACCTTCAACTCCCACGCCGTAGAACACCTTATTATCAAGTTTGACCCAGAAGACCAGCAGCGGTATCGCCGCCGGCAGGCAACATGTGCTCGACATCGAGAAGACGATGAGGACGATCCCCATGATCCACGCCCACCTCCGGCGCGGCAGGAACGGCGCCGCCGCATATAGTGTTAGCAGCACCACTCCCAATCCGATGAAGATGAGGCCCATGACCTGCGCTTCCTGCTCACTCATCCCCCGGTCGCGTTGGCCGTTCAAGAGGAAGCTGAATCCAAGCAGCACGAGCGGGAGGCATGTGATAGCCATCCCGACGCAGAAGACGAGATACCACTTCCGGACGGCAGGCTCTTGCGGCTCACCCGGGGGCGTACCCGCCATCACGTCGCTCCCGAAGGTGTTGAGCGGGAAGACGGGCCGCGCCGGTTCATGCGGGCGCGCTTCCGTGTCGCCGCCGCCGAGTGGCAGGCCGCAACGCTCGCAGACTTCGGGCGTCAACCAATTAACGAGGCCGCAGCGGGGGCATTTCGTGTGATTCATCGATCCCTCCGGCGGGGTTGAGCCGCGCGCCATTTTTCTCGAACAAGGCGCGTCAACCGCTTAGTGATGTTCTATCCACATTGTCAGACCGGGCACCATTCGCCGCCCTCGGGTACCGGGCCGGGAAAGGGTTTACCCTCTTACTTCCTGTCAGAAGCTTTGGTGAATGTCACGGGAACCGGGCGTGGGTGACGCACGCCGTATAAGTTTAACGCCGGGCATTCTATATCTTTACCGCTGCCTGTCAACCCGAAGCTTGTGCGCCATAAATGAATAGCCACCCCTTAAGGAGTGGCTATTCTCGCCTTATAATCCTCACTACGTTGACGTGGAAATCGCGTGTGGTGGGCTCGATGAAATGACTCGTCGGGCTGCCCCCGGCACTCACGCGAAGATTACCTGAGCGAGGGGTTTCAACGCAGCCGCCCTATAAAGAACAGGGTTGCGAATGCCAACGGCCAGATGATCGAGAAGCAGCCCAGCAACTGCGCGGCGCGCGCGACCCACTTATATTCACGCCCGACGCCATAAACATTTATGTCAACCAGGGCATCCCTCGCTTTGGAGATGGCATAGGCCCCGATGATGCCGCCGAAGAAGATGATGAAAAAGAGGCCGAACAGAAGGAGGAAAAAGAGGCCGAAGGGTACCCCCGCGAGACCTACGACGATGCTGATTGTGGCGTCGCGCCTTATGGACTTGGTTTTCGCCTCCAATACTGCCGGCTCCCAATCCAAGTCGCTGATCTTTTCAGAAGATGACATTCGACATCCCTCCCCTCAGACCCGTCCGCGCTGGCGAAGAGTAATTTACCCGGTAGCAACCCAACGCTGCCGCAGCGCAGGGACGACTAACGCCCGCAGTTAGACCAAGGTCTACTCGCCGCCCTCAGGCGTTGTGACGCAAAAGGATTGCACTCTTACTTCTCCTTAGAATCTTATGTGAGTGTCATGGAACCCTGGCGTGGGTTACGCACGCGTACAAGCTGAGCGACGGGCATTCTATACCTTTGCCGCCACCTGTCAACCTTAAAAATTTTCGGGGATGAGGTAGGAACGTTCGTCATATCTCTTCCACGTCACGATGAGATAGCCGGTAGCGACCGTACCTGCGAACACACGAAAGGATGACGGTCGGCTCGAAGTGACGCCACTTGAAAAATCCGCAATTTTATTGACACCAAACGGCTGTTGGAATATCGTGTCCGCGTTCAAACCCGAAGGCTGAATTCTCACGAGCTTCTGACTCTCGCATAACTCGCCAAAATCCAGCCCCAGCCTATCAATCGCTAATCGGAGGTAAGATGATGGCCACCTTTACAAGAAAGAATGCGTGGAATAACGGCGGTACCTTCGACAATCCAGACCTCTTATGGTACGCGAAGGGTGTCGGCGTAACGCAGTCGCTCGGCTTAGATAACCCAAACAGTTGGTGGTTCTTCGCCGCCATTCATGGCGAATACGTCAATCCCAACACGCCCTGGTACACAGACCCACCGGCCTTCCCGGACTGGGGGTTTATCCCTGCGCCGCCGCAGGTACCAACTACACCGCTTCCATCACAGACTCTTCAGGGCCTGTATTGGGATCAGTGTCAGCACCAAAGTTGGTATTTCGCTCCGTGGCATCGTGGGTATCTGTTAGCGCTGGAAGCGCAGATTCGTGCGGCGGTGGTGAGTCTCGGCGGCCCCGCGGACTGGGCTTTGCCGTACTGGAATTATTTCGGGCCGGACGATGAATATGAGATTCCGCCTGCCTTTACCCAGAAGACTTTACCAGACGGGACGACCCCGAATCCCCTCTACGTCGAAGCCCGGTACGGCCCCAGGAGCGACTTTAACATCTTCGTCCCCATTCCTCCGGTAGCAGAGACTTGCGAGGGCAACACCATCTACACCGGCAGCGACGCCGTCACTCCGGCCCCCGGCTTCGGCGGCCCGGATACGGGCTTCTCGCATAGTGGAGACACCAGCGGCAATCTCGAAAGCAATCCGCATAATCAGGTTCACGTTTACGTCGGGGGCAACGCTCCTGATAACAACACCTGGGGCTTGATGTCTGACCCGGGCATAGCGGCGCTCGATCCGATCTTCTACCTACACCACTCCAACATCGACCGGATGTGGGCGGCATGGAACGCGATTGGAAACGGCAACCCGACTGACACGAACTGGCTGAACGGGCCCGCGGCCATCGGCGAGCGGGAATTCGCAATGCCACTTCCGGACGGCACCTCCTGGGTGTACACCCCGGCCGATGTCAATAGTCTCGATCAGTTAGATTATACTTATGATGACCTGACTGCGGCCGTCTCGCCCCAACCCTTCAACCGACTTGCCCGCAGGTTGAACAAGTTGAGCGCAGCGCCTGCCGCGGCGGGAACGGCGCCAGGAGGAAATATGGCCGGCGGAGATGATGCTGAACTCGTCGGGGCCCACGACGGTGCTCTTCAGATAAAGAGCTCGGGGGCTCGCGCAACTGTCAGGCTTGATTCTGGCGTCCGGGGGAGAGTGTCCGCGAGTCTCGCGAATGCTTCCGAAACGAACCTGCCGGATCATGTCTACCTCAAGCTCGAAAATGTCCGAGGAACCAGAGACTCATACATACTCAACGTCTCGGTCAACCAACAGAGAGCTGGCTCCGTTTCGCTCTTCGGGCTGCGGAGGGCTAGCTTAAAGGATGGTCAGCACGGCGGCGCGGGGCTCACCTATGTGTTGGACATCACGAACATCATCGACAATCTCTTCCTTGACCATGCCCTCAACGCGGATGCGCTCGACGTGAGAATCGTGCCCCATAATGCCGTCCCGGATAGCGAGGAGATCACCGTCGGTCGAGTCAGCATCTACCGCCAGGGGCACCAATGAGGATGAGCACCCGAGAGCGTGCGCGGGTTAATACCCTGATACTGCTCATCAGCGCGATGACGTGGATGATGCTTCTGGTTAACCCCGGAAGCATCATGACACTGGCCCACTGTCCGGTGACAGACGCGGGGGCATCGCTGGTTTCATTTCAGATGCTGCTGGCAATGAACCCGATCTCTTCTCTGACGGCGGGCTGGGCTTTGATGCTGGTCGCGATGATGTCGCCGACGTTGATGGCACCAATTCATCACATCCGCGAGCGCAGCTTCAAACGCAGGCGTGCCCGGTCGGTGACGCTTTTCGTGATTGGTTATGCCGCGATCTGGATGGCGGCGGGCGGCGTCTTGATGGCAGCAATGCTCCTGCTGAGCTTGCTCGCGCCACAATCATATCTGCCGGCGGTCGTAGTAGGGAGTATTGCCTTCGTGTGGCAGTGTTCGCCGGTAAAGCAGCGTTGCCTTAATCGAGGCCATAACCATAGTGAACTGGCCGCGTTTGGCATCGCCGCAGACCTGGACGCCCTACGTTTCGGGATTACGCACGGGGTTTGGTGCGTCGGATCGTGCTGGGCGTTGATGCTATTTCCTATGTTGCTACAACAGGGGCATTTCGCCGCGATGGCTGTTGTAACCTTCGTGATGACCGGCGAACGCCTTGAACCACCGGGGACGCTGAGTTGGCGCCTGCGCTATCCCGGCAAGCTTATGCGGATGATGGTCGCCCAGGCTCGGATACGATTGCACCGTTTGCCGTCAGGTATTAGACCATCTCTTCGGTAGGGCTTAACGCGGCGGCCGCGGTGGGATCGGCTTATTCAGTGGCACTTCCACAGGCGTCCGCGGCTCCCGCGCGTGAGCGTGTAGGTGCCGACCTCCTCCCGCGTCTCGGCGAGCGTCACGGTGAGGGTCAGGCTCTCGCCTTTGACCGCGCCGACGTAGAGGGCGGGCACGCCCTTCGGCACCTCGTCCTCGTTGCGCGGCCCGAAGCCTTCGCGCGCGAACCGGCCTTTCGCACTGAAGCGCCCTTCGGCGTCGAGAGTTACTGGGCCTGTGATGCTCCCCTTCGCACAGTCGAACTCCAGGAGCACACCGCCGTCCGCCACTTCCATGCGGACATGCTTGCCGCCCCAGCCTCCCGCCGCGAGACGTTCACTTCCTTCGTCCATCGTGTCGGTCACGCCGGAGCAGCGGCCCGCTTGAGGGAGCGCCAGAATGATCAATGAGAAGGCGCATAAGAAGCACCTCGTAACACCGCGCACACGGCCGTCCTCCTCCGGCATACGTTCTCGTAACCCGAGAATACCGCCGGGCAGCACGCCGTTCAAGCTCGGGCCCGCGGGGCGACGCGCAAGGCTAATACTTGCGAGCGAGTACTACCGGTGCTAGTATGCGCGCCACACACCTCAGACCTTGCGTGTGCATCATCATCGAACCAAAGGGCGGCAAGGGGCGGCCCGGGAAGTTTTACCCGAATAATTAACCGCTAGTTTTACCTGTATTACGCGAATGGCAGCTGACGGCCCGTTCCCCTCCATCCCGGAGGCGGTGGCGCTGTCTACCTTGAACCCGCTAGAGCTTCGCGCGTGTCGCGCGGCCGAGGAGTGACAGATGAATCGTAAAGGCTTTCCCCGCGTCTCAAAGTCTGTAAGACGAACCAGATTGATTCTATTCACGTTGCTCTTGCTGACGCCGCTGGCGCTCCTGACGCAGAGTCAGTACGCGCAGAAGAACAGGGTAAGGAGAGAGGAGAAGCGCACCGCCGAGGCCCGCAAGAAATCGGCGAAGGCGAAAGTCGAGGCCGGCGTAGACGAGGACGAAGCGCGGCGGCGGCGATTCGCCGCCACCCCGAAGGCGTTCAGGCAATCGGGCTTCAGTCCGGAACCCATCTCCTCGCAGGCCGTCGGCTTCGCCGTGTCACGCCCGCTCACGGAGGTTGCCGGGCAGCGGGTGCCTCGCAAGAGGGTGCACTCCAAGATGCCGGCGGCGGAAGAGGAAGGGGAAGATCACGAGGCCGCCGAGAACCGTGTGACGCGGGTCGTCACGCCGCAGGCGCGGGCCGAGGCCGACGAAGCCGCGGCCCGTGGGGTGAAGCGCGACACGGCCTTACAGACGGACATCCCCGCGCCCAACATCCCCACACCCATCGTCACCTTCGAGGGTTTGGGTCGCACCGAGAACATCGCCGCGGGCTTCGGCAGCCTCTCGCCGCCCGACACCGTCGGCGACGTTGGCCCGAATCACTACGTGCAGCAGACCAACCTGCTCGTGCGCGTCTGGGACAAGACGGGCACGCCGCTCACCGCGCCCTTCAAGCTGAGCACCCTCTTCACGCCGCTCGGCGGCACCTGCGCCGCCTCCGACAAGGGCGACCCGATAGTCCTCTACGACCAGCTCGCCGACCGCTGGATGCTGAGCCAGTTCGGCTTCGTCTCGGACACGGCTCCGCCCTTCTTCCAGTGCATCGCCATCTCGAAGACGGGCGACCCGACGGGCGCGTACTACCTCTACGCCTTCCAGACGCCCGGCGCCGAGTTCCCCGACTACCCGAAGCTCGGCGTGTGGCCCGACGGCTACTACATGATGGATCACCAGTTCACCGAGCCGGGCGACATCTACAACGGCGTGGGCGCCTTCGCGTTCGACCGCGTCAAGATGCTCGCGGGCAACCCGACGGCGAGCTACATCTACTTCAACCTCAGCCTCGCGGCCTTCCCCGAGGCGATAGGCGGCATGATGCCTTCCGACCTCGACGGCATGGCGCCGCCGCCGCCGGGCAAGCCCAACGTCTTCGCCTACTTCACGACCACTGACTTCGGCGACCCGGCGAACGGGCTCCGCCTCTTCGACTTCCACGCGGACTTCGCGACGCCGGCCAACTCGACCTTCACCGAGCGCGCCGAAAGTACCTACGCCGCGCCGCTCGCGGTCGCGCCCTTCAGCGTCGTCAACCCGGCCACCGCTTTCACGCGCGCGGCCATTCCGCAGCCGCCGCCGGCCACGGCCGCCGCGGGCCTCGACACCATCGCCGACCGCATCATGTTCCGCATGCAGTACCGGAACCGCGGCGGCTTCGAGACGCTCGTGTTCACGCACACCGTGGGCGCGCCCGCGTCCACGACCTTCGGCACCTACCGCGCCGCGCCGCGCTACTACGAGCTGCGCAGCACCGCGGGCGGGCCGTTCTCGGTCTTTGAGCAGGCGACCTTCGCCCCGGCCGACGGCGTCAGCCGCTGGATGGGCAGCGCCGCCGAAGACAACCAGGGCAACCTCGCCGTCGGCTACAGCGCGTCGAGCACGTCGGTCTTCCCGAGCATACGTTACGCGGGCCGACTCGCCACCGACCCGCCGGGCGGGCTCGCGCAGGGCGAGGCGACGCTCATCGCGGGCACGGGCGTGCAGACGAGCACGGGCAGCCGCTGGGGCGACTACTCGGCCCTGTCGGTAGACCCGTCCGACGACTGCACCTTCTGGTTCACGACTGAGTACTACACGGCGGCGGGGCAGGCGGCGAGTGCCGTCGGCTGGCAGACGCGCATCGGCAACTTCAAGTTCACGCAGTGCACCGCGCCCGCGAAGGGCACGGCCCACTTCACCGTTACCAACTGCGCGACGGCCGCGGCAATCTCGAACGCCGTCGTCACCATCGACGGCATAGTCTACGGCGTCACCGCGACGGATGGCACCTTCGACGCAATGCTCGCGCCCGGCCCGCACACCTATAGCATCACCAAGGCCGGCACCACCGTCGCCAGCGGCAACTTCAACATCACTGACGGCGGTATCACTAACGTGCCCGCGTGTCTTGAGAGCGGGACGGCACACTTCGTCGTCACAGACTGCACGACCAACGCGCCTATCAGCGGCGCGGCCGTCTCGGTTGACGGGAATGCGGCCGGCACGACGGACGCGTCCGGCGTCCTCGACGTTACGCTCGCTCCGGGCAGCCACAACTACAGCATCACCAAGGCGGGCTACGCCACGACCACGAACAGCTTCAGCATCACCGACGGCGCCACCACGAACGTCCCGGCCTGCTTGCAGGGCACCCCGGTCATGGTCGCCAACGGCGCTTCACTCACGACAGACCCGAACGCCAACGGCGCGATTGATCCGGGCGAGACCGTGACGGTCAACTTCGGCGTCAAGAACAACGGCGCGGGCGCGACGACCAATCTGGTCGGGACTCTTCAGGCCACCGGCGGCGTCACGAGCCCCGGCGCTCCGGCGAACTACGGCGTAGTCGCGGCGAACGGCGGGACGGCGTCGCAGCCCATCTCGTTCACCGCCGACGGTTCGCTCGCCTGCGGCAGCACGCTCACGGCGACGCTGCAACTGCAAGACGGCGCGACCAACCTCGGGAACGTCACATACACCTTCACCCTCTGCCCGATTGTTGTCGTCACGGCCACGGCCGGGACAACCGGCCCGACGGCCTACGCCACGCTCAAAGGCGCGTTCGACGCCATCAACGCGGGCACGCATCAGGGCGCGATCACCGTCAGCATCAACTCCAGCACGATCGAGGGCACGACGCCCGCGACCCTCAACGGCAGCGGCGCGGGCTCGGCCGTCTACACGTCCGTGTTGATTCGCCCGGTCAGCGACGGCGTCTCCGTCAGCGGCAACCCCGCGGGCGGCCTCGGCGTCGTCCAGCTCAACGGCGCGAGCAACGTCACGATTGATGGCGACAACCCGAACACGGCGGGCACGAACCGCAACCTGACGATTCAGAACACCGCCACGAACACGACGACCTTCAACTCCGTCGTCCGCATCGCTCTCGCCACCACCGGGGCCACCGCTGCGAACAACGACACCATCAAGAATCTCGTCGTGCTCGGCAGCGCGACCGGCCGGAACGTCCCCGGCGCGACGACCACGACGGGCTCTGAAAACACGACCTACGGCATTCTCGCCAGCGCGGGTTCGACGGGCGTGACTGCGGCACCCGCGGCCGTCACTTCGGTGAGCACGACCATCGGCGCCCCCGCGACGGCGACCAACCTGCTGATACAGAACAACAGCGTCAGCACGGCGGCCCGCGCCATCTCGACCCAGGGCGCGGCGACGACGGTCTTCGCCGGCCTGCAAATCAAGGACAACGTCATCGGCAACCCGACGGCCGGCGCGACGAGTCAGGTCTACGCCAGCGACATCCTCGTCAACGGCACGGCCAACGGCATCGTCTCGGGCAACACCCTCCACCTCGAAGGCTTCGTCGCGTCCAGCACGAGCGGCGCGAACCAGGCCATCTCGGTCGGCGTCCTGAGCGCGAACACCAACGGCGTGACGGTGGAGAAGAACAGGGTCGTGCGCGTGCGCAACAACGCGACCGACACCTGGCCCGCCGTCGGCATCAACCTCGGCGGCGGCATCAACCACGTCGTCCAGAACAACTTCGTCAGTGACATCCTGAACAATCAGGTCGCCGGCGCCGGCGGCGGCGGCACGACCTTCGGCGCCTACGGCATCCGCGTCGCGTCGGGCACGGGCCACAAGGTCTACCACAACTCGGTACACCTCTTCGGCGCGCTGCCCGGCGTGTCCAGCACAGACCTGACCGCCGCGTTCATGATCGTCAACACGACTCAGACCGGGATGGACGTGAGGAACAACGTCTTCTCGAACCAGGTGACCGGCGGCAACCCGACGACCACGAACACACGCCACACGGTCATCTACCTGCCGTCGGGCGCGACCAGCGCGATGAACCTGACCCTGAACAACAACGCGTACCTTCAGGGGCCGGTCGTCACCGGGCCGCTCAGCCTGCTCGCGAAGGTCGGCACGGCGGCCGGCACGGGGCAGTTCTTCGCGGCGGACTTCAACGCGGGCGCGGTCACACCCGCCACGAACCTGCGCAGCTACACGAGCACGCTCTCGGCCGCGGGCACGAACGACAACGCCTCGACCGCGATAGTGCTCGCGCCGCCGTTCACCTCCAACACAGACCTGCACGTCCCCAACGGCACGACCTCGCCGCTCGAATCCGGCGGCGCGCCCGCGGTCGGCGTGACGACGGACATCGACAACCAGACTCGACCCGGCCCGCCGGGCTCGGTCAACGGCGGCGGCACCGCACCCGACATAGGCGCGGACGAGTTCGACGGCGTCATCGGCGCCTTCCCGACGCCGACGCCGACCCCGACGCCCACGCCCACGCCTACGCCGACGCCGCGTAGTCCTGCGGATGCCGCGTCCACGGGAGTGCCGGCAGGCACCGTGCTCACTCCCTCCCGGAGCCTCACGGTGACCACCGACGGTGCCGTCATCAACGGCCTGGACATCGCGGGCACCTTGACGGTCAACGCGTCCAACGTCACCGTGCGCAACACCCGGGTGCGGGGCAGTGCCTTCTGGGTCGTCACCATCGCCAACAGTGCCAAGAACGTGAAGTTCGAGAACGTCGAGGTCGACGGCCTCGGGATGAACGGCAGCGAAGGATCCTCCGGGATCGTCGGTCCCGGAACCTTCACGGGTGTCGACGTCAAGGGCGCGGAGAACGGCCTCGTCCCCGGCTCCGGTTCGGTCGTGAGGAACACCTACCTCCACGACCTGGACGCCCCCGGTGCCCCTCACTACGACGGGATCCAGATCGACGGTGGTCGTAGCGACATCCTCATCACCGACACGACCGTGGACATGTCGAACCACACCCAGACCTCGGCGGTCATGATCGACAACTACTTCGGCGCGATCCGCAACGTGGTCGTCGACGACAACCGGCTGCTCGGCGGCGGGTACACGGTCTACGCCGACGGGATGTTCTCGACGAGCAACACCATCACCGGTGTGCGGTACGTCAACAACCGCATGGGCAAGGGCTACTACGGCTACGGACTGCTTCGCCAGGCCCAGGTCGAGTGG
>JBEVJD010000325.1:0-4069 GCA_040510435.1 Pyrinomonadaceae bacterium
CGCGAGCGGTAGCGAGCGGGTCGGGGTTACTTCATAAATTCGTTTGAAGTAACCCCGACCCGCTCGCTACCGCTCGCGGGTCTGTTAATCGACGATCTCGAAGTCTATCCACTGCGCGGCGACGCGTTGCTTCTCCTTGGCGAGGAGGTCTGTGACGATCATCTGGAGGGCGTACTCGCCGGGGACGAGGACAGTGCCGAGGAAGAATTGGCCGCCCGCGCCGATGTCGCCCTGGACGTTCTGCGGCTGTGCGTCGAAGGGCAGCACCCTGCCCTCGTAGACCAGTTTGCCGTCGCGGAACAGGCGCAACTGCGTCTGGAGCCGCGGGCGCCCGTCGGCGCGATCCATCTTCGCGTTGTAGACGTAGAAGCCGTAGTCCAGGGTCGAGCCGCGGCGGAAGCGGCGCACGGCCGCGCTGCCCTGCGGGTCGGCCGAGGGCGGGGCGGGGCCGTTCTCCGGCTCGGCTTCGGCCGGGGTGGGGTTCGGCCGCTGAACGTTCTCGGGCTCGGCGGCGGTCTCGGGCTCGGGCGGGCCTTCGGGCTTCTTCGGCGCGGGGGGGACGGCCTTCGCCGCGATGCCGGGCGCGGCGTCCGCCGACTTGAGCACCATCCCCGAGAGCGTGAGCCGCCCCTTCTTCACGTCGGGCACCTCGACGTACTGACTGGCCGAGCCCGTCCGCTCGCTCTCCGTGTCGCGCACGGCGACGCGGAACTGGTAGCCGCCCGGCTTCTTCGTCGGGACGACCATGTTGTAGAGCAGGCCGTCCCGCATGACCTGCTTGTAGGCCCTCTCCGTCAGCGTCAGGGTGTGCGTCACGTTGGCCTCGTTGACGACGAGCCCCTTGGCCCCGAAGGTCAGCGCGACCACGTCGATGACCGACTTGTAGCCGCCGTCCGGCTGCCGCTTGAAGGTGAGGTCGTGGCCGTCGATGTGGATGAGCGAGCGCACGAACGCCCCCTCCTTCACGGCGCGGCCGAAGAGCGACGTGAGGCGCAAAGAGACGCCGCCCGCCGGGAAGGGCGAGACGAGCGCGGCACGTATCTGCTGCGAGCGCGTGCGCGGGGCGGTGGCCGGCGTCAGGCTCTTGCCCGTGAAGCCGAAGAAGCCGCGCCGCGTCCGCACCTTCAGACCGGGGCGCGTGACGTTGAGCTTCAGCTCGTGGTAGCGCAGGCGCCCCGTGGCGGGGTCGAAGGTGGAGGCGTCCGGACGGTAGCCGATGAGGTAGTAGCCGCGCTGGTCTTCGAGCGCGCGGCGGACGCCGCCGCCGATGTCGTTCGAGTTGACGTAGGCGACGCCGCCCGTCTCCTCGGCCAGCGCGCGCATGCCGCGCTGCGAGTCGCCCAGGTCGCTGCTGCGCGACCTCATCGTCGAGGCCATCTGCTCAAGGCTCGGCGTGCCGGGGCTGCTGGCGTCGAAGAGGCTGAAGGTCTGGAGGCCGCGCGCGTCCACCGTGTAGATGATGACGGAGGCGCGGTTGGCGCTCTCGATGACGCGGTTGATGCCGGCCAGGATGCGCCCCGAGTCATCCTCGGGCGGCGGGAGCGGGATGCCGTCCGAGAGCAGCACGAGCGACTTGCGCCCGGGCAGCTCGCGCAGCGCGCCGACGACGGCGTCGAGCGCGTTGAGCGTCCCGATGCTGAACCGCTCGCGGCGCTGCGAGAAGAAATAACGCTCGGACTCAGATTCGTCGAAGGGCGAAGAGTTCCAGTTCGGGGCCTCGAAGGGACGGATGCCGCGGCCGAACTGCGGCTGCCAGCGCAGGTTCTTGACGGCGGCGCCCAGCAGGCGCTTGTCGGAGGTGAACTGTTGGAGCGCGCCGCTGCCGCCGCTGGCCGGGATGATGGCGACGAAGTCGCCGGGCTGCATCTGCTCGTCCACGAACTTCTTGATGGCCCTGCGCGCGTAGTAGACGCTCTCCCAGGACATCTCCAGGTCGTTGAAGACGAAGGCGACGGTGCGCCTGACCTGCTCGGGGCGCAGGCGCGCGGGCGGCGGGGCCGCCGCCAGTTCCGACTTGTCCACGGGCGTGGGCGTGGGCGCCGCCTCCGGCTCGGCGACGTTGTGGACGTAGGAGAAGTTCGTGATCTGCTGCGGCTTCTTATCGACGACGATCTCGAACTCGTCGGCCCTGAGGTCTGTGACCTGCCGCCCCTTCTTGTCGGTCACGACGGCGTCGATCTGCACGAGGTTCGAGGTGATGCGCACCACGTCGTCCTCGTCGTGATCCACGGTGGTGAGCACGCCCGGCGGCAGGAGCTGAATCGCGTCGCCCGAGGGCCGAGGGCCCGACGGCAGATTCTTCAGCCAGTCCGGCACCTCCTGCGCGGGCGCGGGGGTCGGCTGCGGCTGCTGACGCGCGACCACGGGCAACTGCACGAGCAGGCTCGTCAAAAAAATCGTGAGCAGTCGTGTGAGCTTTCTCTTCATCTCGAAACCTCGAAGGGGCGCGACAAAATTCAGGGAGGATGGCCGGCGATTCGGAAAGGGCCGCCGGCAGGAGTCATCACGGCCGCGGATTATATCCCGCCCCGTGCCCGGGACAAAAGCAGTAGGCAGTAGGCAGTGAGCCCCGGAGGGGCGGCATGTTTATAGACACCGGCAATAATAATTTCGACAAGCTCCGGAGGAGCGGCATACACATGTCGCCCCTAACGGGGCTCGGGGTTGATTGAACATCTGAACTATAAACATCCCGCCCCTCCGGGCTTCTTAAACGACCTTAACTGCCTACTGCCTACTTCTTCTCATCTCTCGCGCAGCGGAAGCCGAGGTTGTCGAGGCCGGTGTCGGGCGTGGCGTGGCTGCGCGCGGCGACGCGGTAGTTGCTGCAAAAGTTCTCGGCGCACATCCACGAGCCGCCGCGGATGACGCGCAACGCGCCCGTGCTCGGCCCCGGCGGGTTCGCGCGCGGCGACAGAGCATAGTACTCGGGCGAGTACCAGTCGGCGCACCACTCCCACACGTTGCCCGCCACGTCGTAGAGCCCGAAGCCGTTCGCCGCGAAGCTCCCCACGGGCGCGCGACCCTTGAAGCCGTCCTCGCCCGTGTCGCGCGCGGGGAACTCGCCCTGCCACCAATTCGCCACGGGGTGCCCCCTTGGCCTCAACTCGTCGCCCCACGCGTAGCGACGGCCCGCCAGCCCGCCGCGCGCCGCGTACTCCCACTCGGCCTCCGTCGGCAGACGCTTCCCCGCCCACCGCGCGTACTCCGACGCGTCGCGCCACGAGACCTGGCAGACCGGCTCGTCCGGCGCGGCCTGCATGCCGGGGCCTTCCGGGTGCCGCCAGTCGGCGCCGTCAACCCTGACCCATTCGCCCGTCTCGCGTTCGAAGACGCCCGACCAGCCGAACTGCTCCGCGTCAGTCCTGTAGCCCGTGGCCTCGACGAAGCGCGCGAACTCCGCGACCGTCACCTCGCGCGCATCCATCCAGAAGTTGTTGACTGTAACTTCGTGTGCGGGCGACTCGTCCGGCATCTCGTCGTCCGCGCCCATCCGGAACGCCCCGCCCTCGACAAGCACCATCCCGTCGCGCTCCACACGCTCGACGCCCACGCGCGAAGACGCGACGCCCGCCCCCTCCCGGCGGCAGCCCTGCGCGACGACGAGCGCGAACGCGCACGCCGTCATGAGGAGGAGTCTGAACACCACGTTCGTCAACATGCGTGTGAGCATCAACACTTCACTTCGACGCCTTCGTCGCGCTTAAGGGCCAGTCCTCCGACTCGACGTGCTCGCGCCGCATGACCTCTTCGGCGCGGCGGACGAGCGCAGGGTGGCGCGCCGAAACGTCGCGCGTCTCGCCGATGTCGGTCTTCAAATCGTAAAGCTCGACGGCCGTCCCCTTCCGCACGGCCTTCCAGCTCCCCATCCGCACGGCCTGCACGAAGCCGCCCTCGTGGAACTCCCAGTAGAGCGACTCGCGCCGCGGCGCGCGACCGCCGAGCAGGAGGCTTTGCAGCGAGACGCCGTCGCTCGCGAACGGCGTGCGCGCGCCCGCGAGCGCGGCGGCCGTCGGCAGGAGGTCGCAGAGCGTCACGGGGTACGCGCTCGTCACGCCCGCGCGCACGC
>JBEVJD010000326.1:0-14346 GCA_040510435.1 Pyrinomonadaceae bacterium
ATATTCCGCTCCATTTGTATTGCAACCATTATCTTTGAGCCCTCACTCGGGACGCACCAACTCGTCTTGCGTCAGCGTTCGCGGGAGCGCGTAGACCTCTTTGACACGCTCGGGCGTGTTGTCGGTGACGAGCCAGCTCGACCAGACCATGAACCACGCCCATCTGGGCTGCGCCTCCAGAATCTCGGGCTTCGGCAACTCGCCCACCTCGCCCAGTGCGACCGGCCTCCCGCCGGCCAGTTCGAGCAGCTCGTCGTAGTCCTTCTGCTCGTAGTCGAAGTGATATACGTCGGTCGCCAGAACGTCCACGTACTCGTGCCCCGGGTAGTAATGACGGTAGCTGAACGCCTCGTCCTTCGGGATGTCGCGCGGCGCGTTCGCGTTCCAGACCCAGAGCAGGTTGTCGAGCCCGTGATGACTGACGAAGCGTTCGAAGAGCATCTTCCAGAGCTTCTGATATCCTTCCCTGCCCTTCTTATCGCCCCACCAGAACCAGACGCTGTTCATCTCGTGGTACGGCCGCCAGAGCACGGGCACGCGCGCGTCGCGCAGGCGCTTCAGGTGCGCGGCGACCCTGTCGGCCTGCGCCTGCCAGCGCAGGTTGAGCGGCGTGCCCGGCGTCGTCAACTCCTTCCACTGCGCGTCGGTCAGCTCGCCCTGAATGCTCTCCTTCCAGCCGTAAGGCGGTTCGTCCTGCGGGCGGCCGGCGTGCCACATCAGCGTGACGATGTAGCCCTCTCTGTGCTTCCTGATGGCCTCCTCGACGATCTCCGGCCCGTAGTCCCTCGTCCCGCCGAGGATAAAGTCCGTGCCCCAGACGGCGGGCCGCTTGCCCGTGAACGACTCGGCCACCTCTATGTACTTGTTCAGCTCGTGGTTGTAGTTGTGCTGGCCCGCGAGCGTGTGCTTACCCCCAAGGCTGTAGAGGTAGCCGAGGAGCTTCCGCGCCTCGGGCGAGGCGTTCCGGTTGACGGGTTTGAAGTCGCGGCCCGCGGCGTGCGAACAGGCGAGGAGCAGAAAGGCGAGCGTCAGTATTTTCGTCTTCATAAGTGTGGAGAGTTCGGTTGACTATTTCAGTTCGCGGCAAGGCGTCGCAGCCGCTCGGAAACGTTCAAGAGCGCGCGGCCGTCGTGGTAGGCGGCCTTCCACATGCGCGCCTTGGGGGTGATGGGGTGGAAGGTGCCGTCGCGTTCGACCGTGTCGTAGATGCCGCGGAACTCGCGGTCAACCTGCCGGTCGCGGATGAACTCCCACTGACGTTGGAAGGCTTTGAAGTACGCGTCCGTCTCGCGGCCGTAACGCTCGTGCATGAGGAGCAGCGTGTTGAGCCCTTCGAACTGCACCCACCACTCCTTGCGCGTGTCCTCGGCCTCGCCCGCGGCCGTGCCCTCGCGGAAGAAGCCGCCGTGGGTCTCGTCCCAGCCGTAGGCCAGCGCGTGGTCAACCAGCATCTTCGCCATCCGCTCCGTCCTCGCATCCTTCGGGCGACCCAAAGCCCCGGCCGCTTCGAGCATGAGGTAGGCCGCCTCCACGTCGTGACCGTACGAGTCGTGCCCCGGGAGCGCGCGCCAGTCGTTCGTGAAGTAGAGCCCCATCGCGCCGGGCTCGACCGAGACCTTGTCGCGCACGATTGAAAGCAACTCTTCGAGCCTGCGGCGCAGCCGCTCGTCCTTCCACACGCCGTACAGCTCTGTGAAGGATTCGAGCAGGTGTATGTGCGTGTTCATGGACTTGTAGCCGAGTGGGAAGCCCGAGACGGGGATGGCCTGCACCGTCCCCTTCCCTTCCGTCCCCTCGACGACGCGGCCGTCGCGCGTCAGCCACTCGAAGTAGCCGCCGTGCCGCGCGTCGTGCGCGCGCGCGTCCATCCACCGGAAGGCGCGCTGCGCGAGTTCGAGCGCCTTCGGGTCTTTCGTCGCCTTGTAGGCGGCGGCCGCGCCGTACAGGCAGAAGCTCATCCCGTAAAGGTGCTTGCCGTCGGTGAAGCGCGGCGTGACGAGCCCCTCGTCGTCCAGGCCCCAGTAGAAGCCGCCCTCCCGCCTGTCCCACATCACGTCGTTCAGGTATTCGAGGCCGTGCCGCGCGACGGGCAGAAACTGTTCTTTGAGGTCGGGGCGACGCATCGACACCTGCGCCGCGACCCAGGTCATGCGTCCCTGGAAGACTGAGAACTTGCCGTCGCTCGGGGCGGGTTTCCAGTCGCGCGTGAAGTTGGAGTGGAACCCGCCGCGCTCCCCGTCCACAGTCCGCGGGAACCACACGCCGAGCACGTCGCGGCGCAGCATCCCCTCAGCCTCTTCGGCGAGCTTCGAATAACTCTCGCGGCTCTGCCGTGCGTAAGCCGCGGGCGCGGCGAGCGTACACGCCAGCAGAAGAATCAGGGCAACTCTACCCTTCACTCATCCCCTCCGCTTTTATAACGTTGGTGGCGGCACAGAACGCGCCCTTGAGATTCCTCAACAGATGCTCGTCATCTTACACGAAACGGCGGCCGATTGATTTATAACCGTTTGAGCCGTGCAATTTATCGTCTGCGCGCGCGAAGACCGCGTGTAGAATGTGCAGATGGCAAAAACAGTTCTCGGCGCTTTAGTGCTCCTCGCACTGCCCCTTCTCTTCCCGGCCGCCGCGCGCCAGACGACACGGACGATGCGGCTCGACTTCTATCACACGGGCACCGCGTCGGAAGAGGTCTTCAGCCTCGACCGCGTCGTCGTCGAGCCGCTCGCGTGGCCGGGCAGCCCGCGCCGCGCCGTGGACGACTCCAACCTCGGCAAGTACCTCTTCGAAGTCAGGGACGTGAAGACCAACCGCATTCTTTATTCGCGCGGCTTCGCCTCCATCTACGGCGAATGGGAGACGACGGACGAGGCCAAGACCCTGCGCCGCACGTTCCACGAATCGCTCCGCTTCCCCGCGCCCGACGCCCCCGCGCAAGTCATCCTCAAGAAGCGCGACGCGAAGAACCTCTTCCGCGAAGTGTGGAGCACGGGGCTCGACCCGAAGGACATCTTCATCGACCGCTCGACCCCGAAAGCGCCCGCGCCGCTCATCGAGATTCAGCGGAGCGGCGACCCCGCGACGAAGGTCGATTTTCTCATCCTCGGCGACGGCTACACGGCCGCCGAAACAGCGAAGTTCGAGCGCGACGCGCGGCGGATGGCGGAAGTCCTCTTCGCCGCCTCGCCCTTCAAGGAGCGGCGCCGCGACTTCAACGTCTGGGCACTCTGCCCGCCCGCCGCGGAGTCGGGCGTCTCGCGCCCCTCGACCGGA
Source organism: Pyrinomonadaceae bacterium (assembly GCA_040510435.1). Taxonomy (GTDB): domain Bacteria; phylum Acidobacteriota; class Blastocatellia; order Pyrinomonadales; family Pyrinomonadaceae; genus QHXN01. Next base: position 3,274 of record JBEVJD010000326.1, read on the forward strand.
ATCTATCGAGACTCGCCCGTCGGCGCGACCTACGACGCCTTCGGCTCGGAGCGCTACATCCTCACCTTCGACAACCACGCGCTGCGGCGTGCGGCTTCGTTCGCCCCTTATGAGTTCGTCGAAATCCTCGTCAACAACCGAACCTACGGCGGCGGCGGCATCCACAACCTCTTCTCGACGGTCGCCGTTGACAACGCCTGGGCCAACTACGTCGTCGTCCACGAGTTCGGCCACCACTTCGCCGGGCTCGCCGACGAGTACTACACCTCTTCGGTCGCCTACGCGCCGGCCGCCGAGCGCACGGAGCCCTGGGAGCCGAACGTGACCGCGCTGCTCGACCCGGCCGCGCTGAAGTGGAAGGATTTGGTCGCCGCGGACACGCCGCTCCCGACGCCCTGGGGCAAAGAGGCTTTCGAGGCTTATTCGAACGAGATTCAGCAGCGCAGGCGCCAAATCAGAGCCGAGCGCAAACCCGAGGAGGTGATGGAGGCACTCTTCCGCGAAGAGTTGCAACACGAGGGGCGCATGTTCGCGCGCGAGAAGTACGCCGGCCGCGTCGGGGCCTTCGAGGGCGCCAACTACGAGGCCAAGGGCTTCTACCGCCCCGAGGTCGATTGCATCATGTTCACGCGCACCGACCACTTCTGCGCCGTCTGCCGCCGCGCCATCGAACGCGTCATAGACATGTACGCCCGCTGATTCCGCCGAATGACGACCATGAGAATCAAAACCTTCTGCCTTGCGTTGCTACTCGTCACACAACCCGCCCTCGCGCAGCAGACACCGCAGACCGACGTGTCCACCCCGCTGCACACGCTGCGGCCCGACTACCCAATCCCCTACGGCATCCCGCAGCCGGAAGAGGTCGCCAAGCTGCTCAACCTGATTCACTCTTACCTCGACGAGACCACCCCGACCGGCTTCGTCAACTCGCGCACGGGCGCACCCGTTGACGACCTGACACGGCTCGACCGGGACACGACCCTGCGGCGCGGAGACTTCCGCATCGTCAGCTACGAGTGGGGCGTAACCTACGCCGGCATGCTTCTGGCGAGCGAGGCGACGGGCGACCCGCGCTTCCGCGACTACGCCGAGAAACGCTTGCAGTTCATCGCCGAGGCGGCGCCGTACATCTCTAAGACCGCCGCCGAGCATGCCGGCGACTGGGGGACGGGTCTGCCCATGCGCAACCTCGTCGCGCCGCGCGCGCTCGACGACTGCGGCGCGATGTGCGCCGCGATGATTAAAGCCAACCGCGCCGGGAGCCGCGCGAACCTCCGCCCGCTCATCGACACCGCCGTCAACTACATCATGACGAAGGAGCACCGGCTCCGCGACGGCACTCTGGCGCGCAACCGCCCGCAGCCGAACACCATCTGGCTCGACGACCTCTTCATGAGCGTGCCGGCCCTCGCGCAGATGGGACGGCTCACGGGCGAGAAAAAGTATTACGACGAGGCGTGCCGGCAGGTGCTCGCCTACGCGCGGCGCATGTTCAACCGCGAGCGCGGCCTCTACATGCACGGCTGGGTCGAGTCCATGACCGAACACCCAGAGTTTCGCTGGGCGCGCGCCAACGGCTGGGCCTTCATGACCGAGGTGGAGTTGCTTGACGTGCTCCCCGAAAACCACCCGCAGCGCCCGCAGATTCTTGAACTGCTGAAGGCTCACGCCAGGGGACTGGTCGCGTTGCAGTCCGGGACGGGCTTCTGGCACCAACTCCTCGACCGCGAAGACTCGTACCTCGAAACGTCCGCCACGGCCATCTACACATACACCCTCGCGCGCGCCATCAACCGCGGCTGGATCGACGCGACCGCCTACGCGCCCGCGACCCTTCTGGCGTGGAACGCGGTCTCGACCAAGATCAACGCACGCGGACAGGTCGAAGGCACCTGCGTCGGGACGGGCATGGCCTTCGACCCAGCGTTCTACTACTACCGCCCGGTCAGCCCCTACGCGGCGCACGGCTACGGCCCCGTGCTGCTGGCGGGCGCCGAAGTGATTCGCCTGTTGAAGAGCAGAAAGTTTGAGATCAACGACAGTTCCGTCCAGATTCTACAGACGGAGCGCAAGGAGAAGGATTGACGCGCATCTACAAGGCTCGGGCGCCTCTTTTTTCTACGGCGCGCGTGAGCAAAACTCTTTCTCTATTCAACGCGTCTCCGGAACGAGGGTGTTGAGGTCGTTCAGTAAGGCAGCACCATTCGCTTGATTCTTCCCTCCCCGATCATCCTGTCGGCCACGGCGTCGGCGCCCTTGATAATGGCCTTTAGGCGCTCGTAGCCACGCGCGTCCAGCATCAGCATGATGCCGCCCTTCGACGCGCTCGAAGGGTCTGTGGCGTAGACCTGTATGTGCGCGTCACCTCCTTCGCTGACGACGAAGGTGAACTGTAGGTTGCCGAGCAGCGTCTCGACCGCGCCGAGTTCTACGTGGAGAGGGGTTTCCTGCAATTTAATTCTCCTCTCCCGTCTGCTGCGCGGGAGACTCGGCCCCCTTGAGCTTCTCGTGCCCGCACCTGGCTACGCCCTTCTCGAAGCCCCCCGGGTACCACATCCCCGTGCCGAAACAGTCCGGGCACTTCGAGGCGTCAACCCGGGCTTCCGCCTCCAAAGCGCCCGAGCCCGAATTCCCTTCCTCTTCAAGCTGCCGCTTCTCTTTCTTCCACAGCCGCCGCCGGAGGTGCTCGGTCAGAAATGCCGGCACGTTCGAGACGGTCGTGCGCCCCGCCGCAATCTTCAATTCGGTGATGAGCAGTTCGGCGAGTTCACCCCAGCGTTTGGCCTCCGTTGCCGCAGGCTCCCTGCCGGTAATCTCCCTCGCGGCCTGCCTGAGTTGCGCGACGAAAAGGGCGAAAGCCTCATCATCAGTTTTTTCCTCATTAGTCTTAAAAGAAGTCTTAGGCTCTACGTAACCTCCTGTGTTTTCAACAGATAAAGTATGCCTAGTCTGACTAGTTTCTAGTCTGACTAGTCTGTCTAGTTTCTGGGCATACCTAGTCAGACTAGTCTCACTAGTCTGACTAGTCTGACTAGGCATAGTAGTCGAGCCCTCCAACTCTTCCGGTATGAAAACCTCGTATTCGTTGCCGTCATGCTCTCCCGTTACCACTGTGACATCGAGCAGGCCGACGAGGCGCAGGTGATTTACATTAGTCTCGAACGTGACGCGCGAGCCTATGTGGGCCAGTTTCATCAACTTAGGCCGCGAGATGCGCACCTGCCGCCGCGGCACGACTGCCCCACGCGTGAGGGCATAGAGCGCGTCGTAAAGCTGCTTGCTTTTGCCCTTGAAGAGGCCGGCCGGGACGGCGTCGCGCCGGATCGAATTCGGCACCTTCGTGTAGTCGCGGACGGGAGAGATGGGCACTTCGGCCGCCGGTGGAGTAGGTATTTCCTGTTCAGCACTATGCCTAGTCTGACTAGTCAGACTAGGCGCACTAGGCATACTAGTCTGACTAGTCAGACTAGTATGCCTAGGCATAGTCGGCTCTGCCACTACCTCGGCCTTTATCAGTTCGTCGTGCGGGAGCTTGAGCGCCGGAGGGATGACGAGCCCCAGCTTTTTCTTCGGACCCGGCGTGCGCAGGGAAGGGGACGGTTTTGGTTTCGACTCTGCCATCTCTCACCTCACTTGACGGCCACAATCTTCTGCTTCGGCATCCGCAGTTTATCCAGGACTTCGTCCGTAAATCCCCACCACTGGTCGGCCGCGCGGTGGGATTTGGCGTAGAGAACCGCCGGGAGCTTCTGGGACGGCGCTTCGGCGACTTTGGAGTAGTCGTGCAGATTCATGTCGAAAACATGCCCCACGAGCTCGACGGCGGCCTCCACCGCCTGCCTGGATTCGGCGGAGAGATTGCGGGAGGGCTTGTAGAGGTTAATCACCGCCCCGAGCATCTGGAGGTTGGAATTTACGTTCTTTTTCACCTGCCCGATGGTGAAGGCGAGGTCTGAAAGTCCCTGCAAACCCATCGCGTCCGCGGCGCAGGGGACGATCACGAAATCGGCCGAATAGAGTGCCGCCGTGAGTAGTTTCCCGAGCTGTGGCGGGCAGTCCAGAAAGATGAGGTCGTAGACGCGCCCGTGCTCCTTGAGCTGGTTGCTGAGCCTGTGAGTCAGATAATCCGGCTGCATCTCGAAGCGTGCGAGGCGGATATCCGCTGGCACGAGGTCGAGATTTTCCACGGGGCTTTCGACGATGGCGTCGTCCAAAGGCAGCGGTTCCGCCTTCACTCCCGTGGGCGACTCGGGCTCGATTAAGACGTGCGAGAGCGTAGCTTCGTAGACATCCGGGTCTATCCACGAGGAGGTGAGATTACCCTGCGGGTCACAGTCGATGGCGAGCGTCTGGAAGCCGCGGAGCGCGCAACACGCTGATAGTTCGCGGGTTACGGTAGTCTTGCCGACGCCGCCTTTCTGATTCGCTATCGCGATAACCTTACTCATGCGGCCTCCTTCCTCGCACGCAGCTCGACCATCTCGAACGCCAGCTCGACGGTCTTCGGGATGGGATGCACACCCCGCTCATAGCGCGAAACGGTGATGGAATCGAGACCCAGCTCGCGCGCGAGCTGCGCCTGCGTCAGCCCCAGCGCCTCGCGGCGCTGTTTCATCTCTTCGGGTTTCATAAGCCGAGAGACTAGGCGAGACGCCTACTGTTTGTCAACGTAATTGTGCTTTGGGAGGTTGAATTTCGGCTTGTTTGGTTCCGCCTGATGGCAGACCGGCGTGGGTGTCTTGCCGGCTAAATCGTGATTCGCTTCGACTGCCCACGCTCCTTCCTGCGCGCAATCTTCTGTAAAGTGAGTGTGATCTGATCGACCGCCGGCATGATTTCCGAGAGGTCTTCGTCCGTCACTTCTTCCGGACCGATATCCCTCAGAGCCCGCGAAATCATCCGCAACTCCTCGAAAAAGAGGTGGCTTGCGTTCAGCGGGTCGGCCTCCAGCAGTTCGTCGGCTTTACCCACGGCCAACACCTCCGTTTCGCTGGGGTCTGGTTCGCGCATCTCGCCCAAAGCCTTCTTGACTCTGGTGTGTAACATCGTCCCCGAGCCCTGCGCCAACAGGTGTGCTTCGAGCAGTTTCTTCCTCAGGGAGCGCGCCTCTGCGTCAGTGCCGCCGAGCTTCCTTGTGTTGAGTCTCGCGAGCTGATGCGCCTCGAAGAGGTTAACGTCTCCGCGTTCGAGCGCGTCTCTTACGTCCCGCGGGAACTCTAAAATCGGCAGGTATTGACCGACGAAGCTGCGCACAGAAACCCTTGTTTCACGCGAGAGGATGTCGCGGAGCTGCGCATCGACTCTCAGCAGCATCTCGCGCGTGTGGCGCGGCGGTCTGCCGCGTCTGGTCTCCGTCGGTTGTCGCGCGTAGAGCCCGCGCACGGAGTTGAGCAGCGACGATAAGTCTTTAGGGGAGGCAGGGATGAGGTCGGGCAGGGAAGTGCGCAACTGTTCGAGCACGCGGTTGATTCCCGCGGCCGAGGCGAGCGGGTCGGGGCGCCTTGTACGACGTCTGGTAGCTTTCAACGAGCCTCCTCCGACTATTGTTTGCGGCCTAGATTGCCTTTGCCTGTGAAACGTAAAGAGAGGCATAAGCTACCATAAAATGGGAAGTATTGTTCGGAATTTCTACTGTGATTCCACTACCTTAACAATTGTGGAACCATAGAGGCAAAAATGCTAGACTCCGGATATGGACTATCAGGACAAAGAGGGGGAGCCGCGGAGCGAGCCGGCCGGCCCTTCCCATGCGCTCGCCGCCCCAGACCCGGCGGTGGCGCTCCGGAACGCCGCAGCCCTCTGGGCCGAACAGAATACCCGCCCCGAGACCTTAGCCCGCGCCGAGAAGCTCAAGGACAAGGTTACTGCCGTCACTTCCTTCTTCGATTTCTCGGGAAAGCACCCGGGCGATGTCACGCATGAGGATGTCTCGCGCTGGCGGAAGGAGTTGGAGGGGCGGGGGCTGAAGCCGGCCACCGTCTACGCCAGAGTGTCGCGGGTCTCGGCCTTTTACCGTTGGCTGATGAGCGACCCGCAGCTCTCCGTCTTCATCCGGGCTAACCCGGCCGCGCAGGCCAGACCCCGTTACCCGCGTCCTTACCAGTCGGAGTCCACAAAAGCCCTTTCGGACGAGGAGATGAATTCGTTGCTGGCGGTGGTCAGACGGCTGGCGGAGTCGGGCTCGGTGGTGGGGAAGAGGGATTACGCGCTGTTGCTCTTCTACTTCCTGACGGGGCTGCGGCGCAGCGAGGTCATCGGGCTGCGGGGCAAAGACCTGGAGGTGAATGAAGGCGCCCTCATCATCAAGTACCGGCGGAAGGGCGGAAAGTTCACCGCCAGGGAGGTCTCCGAACCGGCGGCGCTGGACGGCCTGAAGAATTACCTGACGGCAGCGGGCAGGAGTAACGTCCTCGGCACGGAGAGGCCGCTGTGGACGCGGCACGATCGGGCGGGTGTGCCCGGCGCCCCTTTAACGTCACGCGCCTTCGTCGAGAACCTGAAGGCTTACGCCAAAGAGGCCGGTCTCGCTCACATCCACCTCCACCAGACACGGCACACCTACGCCCGCATCGTCGCCGAGGAGACCGGAAGCTTCATCGAGGCGCAGGAGGCGCTCGACCACGAGAACCAGGCCACCACACGCGTCTACGTCCAACGCATCACCGTCAAAAAAGACAGGCACGGCAGTAAAGTCTCGGCGCGCATCAGGAAGGATGAGGCAGACGGATCGTGAAAGTTTTTGGTCACCCCGACCAATTCGTATCCTCACATTTGGTCACCCGCAATCCCGTCCGGGGAGTTCACACAGAGTGTTTTCATGTTTAGGATAGCTGTAATTTATTAAGAAAAATTTTATGAACAAAAGGGTTGACACGGGTTCGGACGGTAGAATAAATTTTGCCCATCTCCCGAAGATATAGAAAGTTGCCCTAACCCTCTCGGCATCATTCTTGTGAACTACCGAGATATTTACGTTCGTGAGCCTCACGACCACTAAGCCATGATTCATACGGGCGCCTCCGCCTCAACACCCGTCTCCGCTTTTAACGGACGGCTCGACCCACTGTTGTCGTCAGCCGGCTGGCAGAAGCCGGCCTAACGGCGATAAAGAGAAGGCCCCAGTCCATTTGCAGATGGATTGGGGCCCTCAGACGAAGCCACAACTGCCGCTCGGAAGCGCCGAAGTGCGTCGTCCAGCAACCGCATCATAGCGCAGACGGCGGCATGGAATGAAGACTTTTTCTCAGGAGCTATACCCATGCCTGCTTCGCGCACACTCGTCCGCTTCACCTGCTGCTTTCTGTCTTACCTTCTCATGGTCACGTTCGTCGCCCCGCCGACGTGGCGGGCGGCCGCTTCCCCCGTCGGCGCGCCGTCCGGGGCCGGCAAAGCCGCGCGCGGGGTCGAGCCGAAGAAGTCGCACGCGAACGCCCCGAGCCGCGACGGCGAGCTGTTGGTGCGCTTCCGCGAGGACGTGACGGAGCAGGGCCGGGAAGGTCTGGCCGCGTCGAAGGGCGCGCGCCGCAGGGGGAGGCTGCGCGGCGACTCGCGCCTTGAGAGGTTGGAGCTGCGGGCGGGGCAGAACCCTGCGGCGGTCGCGGAGGAGTTGCGGGGCGAGCCGAGCGTCGAACTGGTGGAGCCTAACTTCGTGATCGCGCGCGCGCAGGTCGTCCCGAACGACCCGCGGTTCGCGGAGCAGTGGGCGCTCAGGAACACGGGGCAGGCCGGCGGCGTGCCGGGCTCCGACATCGGCGTCTCGAACGCATGGGGCACGGACACGGGCTTGCAGTCGGCGGTCGTCGCCGTCGTCGACAGCGGCGTGGACTTCACGCACCCCGACCTGCTTAACAACCGCTGGGCGAACGCCCGCGAGAAAGAGAACGGTAAGGACGACGATCACAACGGGTACGTCAACGACCTGAACGGCTGGGACTGGGTGGCCGACTCCGGCGCCATCCGCGACGAGAACGGGCACGGCACTGCGGTCGCCGGCATCATCGCCGCGCAGGGCAACAACGGCGCGGGCGTCTCCGGCGTGATGTGGCGCGCCTCTCTGATGAGCCTGCGCGTGCTCAACTCGGGCGGGACGGGCGACGTGGCCGACGCGGTCGAGGCCATCGACTACGCCGCCGAGGCGGGCGCGCAGGTCGTCAACTGCTCGTGGGGCACCGACGCCGAATCGCTCATCCTGCGCGACGCCATCGAGCGCGCGGGCCGGCGCGGCGTCGTGGTGGTCGCCTCGGCCGGCAACGGCACCCGCGACCTCGACACACAGCCGTACTACCCGGCCTCCTTCGACCTGCCGAACGTCATCTCGGTCGCCTCCTCAGACCAGTTCGACAACCTGGCACAGTTCTCCAACTGGGGCGCGGCGCGTGTGACGGTGGCCGCGCCCGGCACGGACATCCTGACGACGAAGATGGGCGGGGACTACCGGCTGGTGTCGGGCACCTCCTTCTCGACCCCGCTCGTCGCGGGCGTCGTCGGCCTCGTCAAGACGCAGCGCCCGTGGCTCCCGGCCGCCAACGCACGGCAGGCCGTGTTGGACGGAGCCCGGCGCGTCGTCACGCTCGCGGGGAAAGTCACCGCAAACGGTGTGGTCAGTGCGCCGGGCGCGCTCAGCAGACTTCAAGGGCAGTACGACGCGCCGGGAACGGGCGGCGGTGGGAACGGCAACGGCAATGAGGGGGCAGGGAACGGGAATGGAAACGGGAACGGCGGCTCGGCGCAGCCCCCGCGCGACCCGGGGCGCGGGCGTGGTAACTACACGGGGAGCGCGCCGCCGGCCACCCCGGCTGCCACGGCCGGCGGCCCGAACCTTAACGCGTTACGCGACGCGCCTTCGTACGTCCCGCAAGAGCCGCCGCCGCCGGGCATCAGCTCCAACGCGCCGCCGGCCTGCGACGACTGTTACGAGGCGGCCGGCTCCGACCCGCAGTTCTCGACTTCGCGCGGCCTGCCGGGGAACGAAACGGGCCAGCCTGCCGTCGATCTCGGCTCGAAGAACTTCAACTGGGCGCTCCCCGTGGTTTCGCTGCCCGGCCGCGCCGGGCTCGACCTCTCGCTGACGCTCTCCTACAACTCGCTGGTCTGGGTGAAGCAGGGCAACGCCATGCAGTACAACGCCGACGGCGGCTACCCCTCGCCCGGCTTCCAGCTCGGCATCCCGCAGCTACAGAAACCGTTCACCGACGGCAGCGGCCAGAGCGCTTACATGATGGTGACGCCGTCGGGCGGGCGCATCACGCTGCGGTACGCCGCGGTCAACACCTACGAGGACAGGGACGGCTCCTACGCGCAGATGAAGCTCGTGACCGGGGGCTGGGCGCAGGTGACGACGACCGAGGGGACGCAGTACACGTTCGAGCCGAAGGCCAACGGCGAGAAGCGCTGCGTCGAAATCAAGGATCGCAACGGCAACGTCATCACCTTCGGCTACGACGGGGCGGGGCGCGTCTCGACGGCGACCGACACGCTCGGGCGCGTCGTCGGCTTCGTCTACAACGGCAACGGCCAGCTCTACCAGCTCACGCAGGCGCGCGGGGGCAGCGGCCACACCGACCTGCTGGCGCAGTTCGCTTATGCGGACTTGTACATGTCGCCCTACTTCACCGACGCGAACGGCAACCAGCTCGCGACGCTCGGCCCGAACACCGACTCCATCTCGGTGCTCACGCAGGTCTGGCTGCCGGACGGGGAGACCTACAACTTCGACTACACGCTCTACGGGCAGGTCTACAAGATTACGCGGCGCGCGGCCGACGGCCACGACCTGAGCTACGTCTGGTACAACCTGTCGAGCTCGCCCGACACGCCCCACATCGCGCAGCAGGACTGCCCGCGCTTCACCGAGCGGCGCGACTGGGCCGAGTACGGGGTCATGCAGCAGAGCCAGGCGGTCTCGACCTTCTACGGCACCAACGCCGCCGGCACGGTGACGCAGGTCACCTACCCCGACGGGACGATCTACAAGGAGTTCTTCGCGGACGGGTCGGGGGGCGTGAAGGCGGGGCTCACCACCGGGAGCGAGGTCTGGTCAGGAAGTCAGCTCAAGAAGTGGACGACCATGACGTGGGGCTATGCGACCGGGGGAGTTCCGCAGTTGACGCAGACGGTCATCGAGGACGCGGAGGGCAACCGCCGGCGCACGGACATCGAGTACCTTCAGGGCTACGGCCTGCCGACGCACGTGCGCGAGTACGGCAAGATTAACGGCCAGGACGTGATGCTGCGGCTGACCGCCTTCAACTACAACCTGGACTCGGCCTACGTCAATCGGCGCGTCATCGGCCTGCCCGGCGAGCGCATCGTCTACGACGGCGTGACCGGCTACATCCTGTCGAAGGAGTGGTACATGTACGACTGGGGCGCGCCCTACTTCAGCGCGCAAGCCCCCTCGACGCAGTACTCCGACCCGCAGACAATCGTCGGCCGCGGCAACCTGACCGCCGTCTACCGCTTTAGTTGTCAGGGCAACAGCACGACCTGCGACAGCGGGGGCGAGGTCTGGGCCGCGCGGACGGGCTACGACATGGCCGGCTCGCCGGTCTGGGTGCAGGACGCGCTCGGCCACCAGGCGAACTTCTCCTACACGGACTCGTTCTCCGACACGAGCAAGAACGGCCTCAACACGCGCGCCTACCAGACATCGACGACGGACGCCGAGAACTACACCTCGACGGCCAAGTACGACTACACGACCGGCGCCCCGACCGAGACGCGCCGGCCGAGCAGCGGCACTAACTCGCAGAACAACGTCACCTACGAGACGCACTCGTTCATCTACGACTGGTCGGCGCGGCTCGTGAAGGACGAGACGCTGAACAACGGGTTCTACACGCGTTGGGAGTACCCGGCCGACGGCCGCGCCGTGAAGACCTTCCAAAACATCCGCGGCGACCTCGCCGAGAACTACTCGGTCGAGGTCTACGACGGGGCCGGGAGGGTGCGCCGGACGGCGAGCTACATGCCGGGCAGCACGACGCTCTACAGCGGCCGGCAGGTCTACTACGACGGCATGGGGCGGGTCGTCCAGTGGACGAACCCGACCGAGATGGACGGCAACTGGAA
>JBEVJD010000327.1:0-8589 GCA_040510435.1 Pyrinomonadaceae bacterium
AGTCGCAGCAGCCGACGTGGCCGCACGTCAGGCACAGGCGCAGGTGAACCCACGGCGAGCCGATCCTCAAGCACTCCTCGCAGCCGTCGGCGCTCGGCGTGACGTGTCGGATATAAATCAGGTGCGGGTCGGCGATGTCGTTTACCTCACGTTCAGACCTTTCAGACCTCTTTAAAGCTTTCGGCTAACGCACGGCCGGACGCCGAGCCGTCGGGTGGGCGAGAAGGCCCACTGGGTGAAATGACCCATCAGTGTTCACCCGAATCAGCCGTGTGCAACATCGCGGCAGGGCTCGTGCCCGCAGCGGCAAGTGACTACGGCGACGCCCTCCGCGTCACGGCAGTACTCGCTGCAATAATCCTCACCCTCCCGAACCTGACAATGGCAACTGACGTGTGCACACTCATCCTGCTTCTGCTTTCCCATGATGCTCCCCCTTCACTCAACTCGCCAAAGTACTCAAGAAGCGTTCCGCTGCGCCCCTGCGGCCCTCGAACCACTGGTGGAACGATGCTTGCCCCTCTGACGAGCGCACCATCGTCGGGCCTCTCATCAACCGGCAGCAGTTGGAGAAGCTGCAACGACACATCGAGCAGGCGCGGAGTGAGGGCGCGCGAGAGTTGGTCGGCGGCGGCGCAGAGGGACTCGTCCTCCCGCCGCACGTCTTCGACCACGTGACGAACAACACGACAATCGCGCGCGAAGAGATGTTCGGCCCCGTGGTCGGCGTCATCAGGGTGCGCGGCGACGAGGAGGCGCTGGCGGCGGCGAACGACACTTCCTACGGCCTTTCGGCGGCGGTCGTGACGCGCGACGCCGAGCGCGGGTTGAAGTTCGCGCGGCGTGTGCAGGCCGGCATGACGCACGTCAACGACTCGCCGGTCAACGACCTCCCGAACTGCCCGTTCGGCGGCGAGAAGAACAGCGGCCTCGGTCGTTACAACGGCCGCTGGTCAATCGAGGAGTTCACCACCGTCCAATGGGTCTCCGTCCAGCACGAGCCGCCGCAGTATCCGTTCTGAGCGCGGCACATTGGGAAGGCGAGTGCGGCTTACTCGGAGAAGACATCATGGCTGAAGTTGGGAATCAAGTTAGAGCGAGCGATACGCAGTCTGACGAAGACGACCTGATTGACGAGGAAGTTGACACCGCCCTGGAGGAGACGTTCCCGGCCAGCGACCCGCCTTCGTGGACGCTCGGCACAGACCACCCGGTCGAGACTAAGAGCTGGCCGGATAGCTCCGGGAGTCAGGATGAGGACACAAGCGAATGAAACCCACTGGGTAACCGTCCCCTTCGCCTTCATCCGCGGTCGGACGGCGCTCGCGCTCCTCTTCTGAACTTATAAGCTGCGCGCCAAGGGAAGCGAGCCCGCAAGCACACCCGCGAATTTAAGACGAAACATTTAAGCGGCGCGCCCGACTTGAACGCGGGCCGGGCGCAGGAGCCGGTCGCCTAACTTGTAACCTCTGCTGTACTCACGGGTCACGACCCCGTCCGCCTCGGCGCGCACCGGGACGGTATCAACCGCCTCGTGCACCTCCGGGTCGAACAACTCGCCGACAGACCTGACGGGTTCGACTCCGACTGCCGCGAGCGCGCTCTCAAAGCCCTGGACCGTTCGCCCCAACCCGTCGATCAGGGACATCACCGAGCCGTTTGCGAGGGCGGCTTCGATGGAGCGCTGAAGGTTGTCGAGGACGGGCAGCAGGCCGACGACGAACTGCGTCTGCGCTCCGAGCGCTCGCTCGTCGGCGGCGCGGTTGAGCCGCTGCCGCGTTTCCTCAGTCTGGCGCTGCAATCCGTCGCGCAATTCTTCGTAACGTGTCCGCAGAGCGCGCGCCTCCTGCTCGGCCGCGCGCGTGCGCGCTTCGAGTTCGGCGACGTAAGCGGGATTTATTTCCGGCTGTTCAGCCGCCGGGCTGTCCCCCTCACGCACATCTTCTGCTCTTGATTGCTCAGACATCCGCTCGCCCCTTCCTGACCGAAGATAAACGGCTCCGGCCAAAGGTCAGCGCAAGTTCTATTCCGGCGAGAAGATCGGAGGCTCCCGTTAGAGTAACGGCGCAGACGTGCGCGGCGTCGCGGCCTCCTTAATTCAGACCGCCGGGTCATTTCACCCACTGGGCACTTTGGCGCACCGACATACGACGCGCGGCCTGTGGGTTACCCGATTGTCGAGACCATAACCGCGCCCTCCGCACAGCAAAAAGTTCAGAACGAACGCGCCGAGCGAGTGGCACGGCGTGTGCACCGATTGAGCAATAAATAGCTCACGCAGAAGGCGAGTGCGGCGAAGCTCCGGTAAGTGAATGAACGTCTCGTCCGGGAAGAGCGGCCGCACGCGGGGAGGAGCCTGTCTCTCCCCGAAGAGGACACCCGGACGCGGCAAAAGGAGGTTGATGTGAACGTTAGTAAAAGACGGCTCCTACTTCTCGTCATCATGTTGACGACGATTTCGGCATTCACGACGCCGCTCGTGGGTAGCGCCTTCGCGAGTGGCAAGCCGCGAAAGGACGCCCGTGCCCACATCATAAAAGAGATTCGACACGAGTTGGCGACGCTGCCGTTTTACGGCGTGTTCGACTGGCTCGAATTCGAGGTGCGCCCCGGCAACACGGTCGTGCTGCGCGGGCAGGTAGTGCGCCCCACGACGAAGTCGGACGCCGAGGCCCGCGTCAAAGATGTAGAGGGTGTGGCGAAGGTGGTCAACGAGATTGAGGTCTTGCCGTTATCTCCGCAGGACGACCGGCTGCGCGCCGCGCTTTATCGCGCGATATACGACTGGGACGGGCCGCTCTTCCGCTACGCGACGCAGGCCGTGCCGCCCATTCACATCATCGTCAACAACGGGCGTGCAGCGCTGAAGGGCGTGGTCGCCAGTAAAGCCGACGCTGATCTCGCCTACATCAAGGCGCGGGGCGTGCCGGGACTCTTCGATGTGAAGAACGAGTTGCAGGTGGAGGGCGAACGCGCGCGTTAATAAAGTTGTCAGCGTTCAGCTTTCACCCAAGCCAAAAGCAAACTGCCGGCTGACCGCTGAAAGCTCAACGCTGAGCGCTTCCGAAGGAGGAGAGGGATGGCGAAAGCGATAGGCATTGACCTCGGGACAACGAATTCTGCCGTGGCGACGATGGAGGCCGACAAGCCGGCCGTGATCGTCAACAGCGAGGGCGGCCGCGTCACGCCCTCCGTCGTGGCCTTCACCAAGACGGGCGAGATTCTGGTCGGGCAGGTCGCCAAGCGGCAGGCAGCCCTCAACCCGGAGCGCACCGTCTACTCGATCAAACGCTTCATGGGTCGCAAGTTCTCCGAAGTGACGGAGGAGCTGAAGCAGGTGACCTACAAGGTCGTCGCCGGGCCGAACGACGCCGTGCGCGTGGACATCGACGGCAAGCTCTACTCGCCGGAGGAAATCTCCGCGATGATTCTGCGCAAGCTCGCCGCCGACGCCCAAAAGTATCTCGGCGAGAAGGTGAAGGACACGGTCATCACCGTCCCCGCATACTTCAACGACGCGCAGCGGCAGGCGACCAAAGACGCCGGGCAGATCGCCGGACTCAACGTCACCCGCATCGTCAACGAGCCGACCGCGGCCGCGCTCGCCTACGGCCTCGATAAGAAGCGGAACGAGAAGATTCTCGTCTTCGACCTCGGCGGCGGCACCTTCGACGTGTCCGTCCTCGAAGTCGGCGACGGCGTTTTCGAGGTGAAGTCTACGGCGGGCGATACGCACCTCGGCGGCGACGACTTCGACAAACGCGTCGTTGACTGGCTCGTCGAAGAGTTTAAGAAGGATCAGGGCATAGACCTCTCCAAAGACCGGCAGGCGCTCCAACGACTCACGGAGGCCGCCGAGAAGGCCAAGATCGAACTCTCTTCGGCGGTCGAGACCGAAATCAACCTGCCGTTCATCACGGCCGACGCTTCCGGGCCGAAGCACCTGCTATTGAAGCTCACGCGCGCCCGCTTCGAGGAGCTAACGCGCGACCTCGTCGAGCGCTGCATGCAGCCCGTCAGGCAGGCGCTCGCCGACGCCAAGCTCAACGAGAAAGATTTGGATGAAGTGATTCTGGTCGGCGGCTCGACGCGCATCCCTGCGGTCAAGGAGTTGGTCAAGCGTCTGACGGGCGGCAAGGAGCCGAACCAGTCCGTGAACCCGGACGAGGTCGTCGCCGTCGGCGCGGCGATTCAGGCGGGCGTGCTCACGGGCGAAGTCAAGGACGTGCTCCTGCTCGACGTAACGCCCTTGAGCCTCGGCGTCGAGACGCTCGGCGGCGTGATGACCAAGCTCATCGAGCGCAACTCCACCATCCCCTCGCGCAAGGCGGAAATCTTCTCGACCGCCGAAGACAATCAGTCGGCCGTGGACATCCACGTCCTGCAAGGGGAGCGGGAACTCGCGCGCGACAACCGGACGCTCGGGCAATTCCGTCTGGAAGGCATCGCGCCCGCCCCGCGCGGGCTGCCGCAGGTCGAAGTCGCCTTCGACATAGACGCCAACGGCATCCTCAACGTCTCGGCCAAGGACATGACGACGGGCAAGGAGCAGAAGATAACCATCTCGGGCTCGACCTCGCTCGACAAGGGCGACATCGACCGCATGATTAAAGACGCCGAGCAACACGCGGCCGAAGACAGAAGCCGCCGCGAGTTGATCGAAGCGCGCAACGCGGCCGACTCGCTCGCCTATCAGGTCGAGCGCGCGATCAAGGACATGGGCGACCGCGCGCCCGAACACGAGCGCGCACGCGCCGAGTCGCTCATCAACGAAATCCGCAGCGCCATCAAGGACGACTCCGTCGGCGTCGAACGTCTGCGTCAACTGACGAGCGACTTGCAGCAGTTGTCGCACTCGCTTGCGAGCGCCGCATACGGTCAGGAGAGCGGGGCCGCGGCGGCGGGCGCGGGTGCTGGCGGCGGCGGAACCAGCGGCGGCGCTGGCGCTGGCGGCGGCGACGATGATGTCATTGATGCGGAGTACGTGCCGAAATAAGTGAACAGTGAGCGGTGAGCGGTGAGCAGTTAAAAGCAAGACCGCTCAACGCCCGCCGCACGCGAGCGTACTGCTCACTGCTCACTGCTCACCGCTCACTTTCTTATGGCAGTCAAGACGAGAGACTACTACGAGGTGTTGGGCGTCGGGCGCGGCGCGAGCGATGACGACATCAAGACGGCGTATCGCAAGCTCGCGCGCAAGCATCACCCCGACCTCAACCCCGGCGACAAGGCGGCGGAAGAGCGCTTCAAGGAGTTGCAGGAAGCCTACGACGTTCTCTCCGACGCTGAGAAGCGCAAGCTCTACGACCGGCACGGCGAGAACTGGCGTGTCGCAGGGCAGGGAGGCGGGACGCCTCCGCCCGGATGGGAGAGGGCGCAGGCCGGGGGCGGCGGTGGCGGCCCGCAAGCCGGCGGGTTCGATTTCAGCGGCTTTGATTTCGGGGGCGGCGGCGCGGGCGGCTTCGACTTCGAGGACTTGTTCGGCCGCGTGGGGCGCGGGCGCGGCGGCGGGCGTCGCACGAGCCGCGGTTCAGATGCCGAGGCCGAGCTGGAGTTGTCGCTCGAAGAGGCGCACAGGGGCGGGCGCCGCACGCTGCAAATGCAGGCGGCCGAAACCTGCCCGACGTGTCAGGGCACGGGCGTCACGAGTGACAACAAGACGTGCCCGACGTGCGGCGGCGCGGGTCAGGTGCTCCGGCCGAAGACGGTCGAAGTGAACATCCCCGCAGGCGTGCGCGACGGTCAGACCTTGCGCCTGGCCGGACAGGGCGGGGCCGGAGCGAACGGAGCGTCGGCCGGCGACCTCTACCTGCGCATTCGCCTGCGGCCGCACCCCGCCTTCAACGTGCGCGGCGACGACCTCGAAGTCGATCTGCCCGTCGCGCCGTGGGAGACGGTGCTCGGCGCGAAGGTCGAAGTCCCGACGATTGACGGCAAGGCGGAAGTGACCGTTCCGGCGGGCGCGCAGAGCGGGCAACGCTTGCGACTGCGCGGGCAGGGGCTCAACAAGCGTAAGGGCGGCCGGGGCGACGAATACGTCCGTTTGAAAATCGTCGTGCCGAAAGAGCCGAGCGACGAAGAGCGCCGTCTGTTTGAAGAGTTGAAGCGCGTCTCGCGTTTCAACCCGCGGGCGGGCAGACACTGAGATGGCGAATCAGGAAGCGATGAAGCATCGCGCGGAGCCGGCGATTCTCCGGGCCGTGCATTCGGCGCCGCGCAAGTATCTGGAGTTGATTCAAGACCTGATCGTGCTGGCGCTGTGTGCGGCGCTCTTCGTGGCGATGGTCGTCAAGCTGTCTCATCTGGGTCAGGTGCTTCTGCGGAACACGGATTTTTCGGAGGTCATCGCGGACATCCTGTTCATCCTCGTGCTGATTGAGTTGTATCGGCTGTTGATTATCTACCTGGAGGAGCATCGCATCTCGGTCTCGACGATGGTGGAGGTCGGGATAGTCAGCACGCTGCGGGAGGTAATCCTGCGGGGCGCGATGGAGGTTGACTGGCGGCAGATGCTCGTCCTGTGCGCGTTCATCATCACGCTCGGCGCGTTGCTGCGCTACGCCGGGCTGCGATTGGAAGAGCCGGGAGAGCAACGCGGCGATTGAGGGGCCGGAGGGCGGCCCGAAGGAGTGTATGCGGGAGACAGACTTCGACCTCGACGAACCGCTGACGTTCGAGGTGGTGGCCGAGACGGTCGGCGCGCGCACGACGCTCGTCGCGCGGCTCGCCCGGCAGGGCTTGCTCGAAACCACGGGCGGCGAGCAGGGCGAGACGCTTTTGCCGCGGCGCGCCGTCGTGCGCCTGCGACGGATGCAGCGACTGCGCCGCGACCTCGGCGTCAACTTCGTGGGCGCAGCCATCATTCTTGACCTGGTCGGGCGGCTCGAACAGTTTGATCGCGAGTTGGCGGCGATGCGCCGCAGGCTTGAAGAGTAATTTCCGATGAAGACCGCGCTCGCGTGGGAATGAGTTTAAGTTTCGTCGGAGGTAGAACGGGAGGCTAAAGGAGATGGCGGCAAAAATGGTGGTGCATGGCGACCGGTCGCGTCATGCCATTCTCGAAGGCGTGAACAAGCTCGCCGACGCGGTGAAGGTGACGCTCGGGCCAAAGGGCCGCAACGTCGTGCTCGACCGGAAGTTCGGAAGCCCGACCATCACCAAGGACGGCGTGACCGTGGCGAAGGAGATTGAGCTTGAGGACAAGCTGGAGAACGTCGGCGCGCAGATGGTCAAGGAGGTGGCCTCGAAGACCTCGGACGTGGCCGGCGACGGGACGACAACCGCCACCGTGCTGGCGCAGGCCATCTTCCGCGAGGGCCTGCGGATGGTCGCGGCCGGGGCGAACCCGATGGCCCTCCAACGCGGCATACAGAAGATGACCGAGCGCGTGGTCGAGGAGATCAAGAAACTCTCGAAGCCGGTCAAGGGCGATGAGATTGCGCAGGTCGGGACGATCTCCGCCAACGGCGACCGCACCATCGGCGAACTCATCGCCAAGGCGATGGAGAAGGTCGGCAAGGACGGCGTGATTACGGTCGAGGAGTCGCGGACGATGGAGACGTTACTCGAAGTGGTCGAGGGGATGCAGTTCGACCGCGGGTACCTGTCGCCCTACTTCGTCACCAACCCCGAGCGTATGGAGTGCGCGCTCGAAGACCCGCTCATCCTGATTCACGAGAAGAAGATTTCTTCTATCCGCGACCTCCTGCCGCTGCTCGAACAGGTCGCGCGCGAAGGCCACCCGCTCCTCATCATCGCCGAGGACGTGGAGGGCGAGGCACTCGCCACGCTCGTCGTCAACAAGCTGCGCGGCACCCTGAACGTCTGCGCGGTGAAGGCCCCCGGCTTCGGAGACCGCCGCAAGGCCATGCTCGAAGACATCGCGGTGCTCACGAGCGGCCGCTTCATCTCGGAAGACCTCGGCATCAAGCTTGAGAACGTCCACGTCGAGGACTTGGGCCGTACGAAGAAGGCGACGGTGGACAAGGACAGCACGACGATTGTCGAGGGCGCGGGCGGGCGTGAAGAGATTGACGGGCGCGTGCGCCAGATAAGGGCGCAGATCGAAGAGACTACATCGGACTACGACCGCGAGAAGTTGCAGGAGCGTCTGGCGAAGCTCGTCGGCGGCGTCGCGGTGATCAAAGTCGGCGCGGCGACCGAGACCGAGCTTAAAGAGAAGAAGGCGCGCGTCGAGGACGCGATGCACGCGACCCGCGCGGCCGTCGAGGAGGGCATCGTTCCGGGCGGCGGCGTCACGCTCCTCCGCGCGCAGAAGGCTCTGGACAACTTCAAGCTCGAAGACGAGGACGAGCAGGCCGGCGTCAATATCGTGAGGCGCGCGCTCGAAGAGCCGCTGCGCCAGATAGCGCAGAACGCCGGGAACGAAGGCTCCGTCGTGGTCGAGAAGGTGCGCGAGGGGAAGCCCGCGAGCTATGGCTTCAACGCCGCGACCGAGCAGTACGAAGACCTCGTCAAGGCCGGCGTCATAGACCCGACCAAGGTCACGCGCACCGCTTTGCAGAACGCGACCTCCATCGCCGGCCTCCTGCTGACGACCGAGGCCGTGGTGTCCGAGATACCCGAGGA
>JBEVJD010000328.1:0-12856 GCA_040510435.1 Pyrinomonadaceae bacterium
ATTGACGCGGGCGGCGCGGGGCTCGACATCTCGGTCGAGTCGCCTGAGCGTGCACGCACGCTGGTCGAGGAGAACGTGCTGACGGCGCCGGGGCCGCCCGGCTCCGTGGACAAGGGCGAGCGGCAGGTGCGCGGCCAGCGCCTCGCTGTCTCGAACCTTGAGCCGCAAACGTCCGTCCGCTTCCGCGTGCGCCTGTCCACCGGCCGCTAAGAATTAACCACAGAGACGCAGAGACGCGGCTTGAAGATGATAAGTCTTCAAGCCGCGGCTCTGTGTCTCTGTGGTTAATTTAATTCATACTCGACGGGATGATTGCGGATTTAACGAACGACGGACTGGCTGTGGTTGGAGATGATGCGGTCGTTACCTGCCTTGACCTTGCTCTTGACGCGCAGGCCCTTCGCCGTCTGATTGTGGTTGGAGATGATGCGGTCGTTGCCGGCCTTCACCTTCGACTTGACGCGCAAGCCTTTGACGGACTGGTTGTGGTTCATGATGATCCGGTTGTTGCCGGCCTTGACGTTCGATTTGATCTTCATGGCTGTTCTCCTTTTCTGCTGAAGTTATTGTTGGAAGACGTGGACGGGTCTCCCGCTCGGGAGGCGCGCGGGGACGAGCTTGCGCAGGTTCTCCGGGCGCGCCTTCGGGTCGAGGAGGCCGTTCGTCAGGAATGCGAGGAGCTGTCGGAACTCCGCGTCGTCGAGCGCGGGCGGAGTCTGCATGAGCGGGTCGAGCCGTTCGAGCAGGGGCGCGGTCGGCCCCTGCGGCCCTTGCAGGTCTAAGTCGAGCCCCGCCTGCGCGGGGTCGTAAGTGGCGAGCCCGGCGGCCGGGTTCAGGTGGAAGCGCAGCGCGTCTTCGAGCCGCGTGAACGCGCCGTTGTGGAAGAAGGTCGGCTGCACGGAGACGTTCCGCAGGGGCGACGTGCGAAAGGCGTAGCGGTCGGCGGGCGAGCCCGTCACCTGCTCCAACCCGAAGTCCTCGTCCGCGCCCGGCCCGTCGAACGCGACGTTCGTCACGGCGGGCGCGACCTGCGGCACGCCGACGACGTGCTGCTCGAAGTCGCTGAACATCTCGTTCGACTGCCCCCCGACCTTGTGGCACTGGACGCAGCCGGCCGCGCCGAAGAAGAGGAGCGCGCCGCGCTTCTCGTCCTCGCTCAACGCGTTCTTCTGCCCGCGCGCGAAGCGGTCTACGGGGGCGTCGGCGAAGACGAGCGTGAACTCGAACTCGGCGACGGCGCGCGCCAGCATCTCGTAGGTGACGGGCGCACCCGACTTCACCGCGGGGAAGATTTTACCGAAGAGCTTGCGGTATTCGGCGTTCGCGTTCAGGCGCGCGACGACCGCGTCGCGGATGCCGTCGTTCGTCGCGGGCAAGTCCGCGCCGAAGCCCGCCATCTCGGGGCGCTCGGTCACGGGGATGAACGCCTGCGCCGTGAGCAGGTGCGGCAGCCCAGAGAGCGAGAAGCCCTCGGGCGCGGGGAACTGGAAGCCGGCCGAGTTGTCGAACGGGTCGCCCGACAGGGCCGCGAAGCGCGAGTTCAACATCAGGCGCGGGTAGAAGACGTTGTTGAGGATCATCGGCGCGCGGCGCTGGTTGCGCGGCCCCGTGCGGTCAGGGCCGACCACGTTGTTGTTCGAGACGCCGATGGCGATGGACTGCGTGTCGCCGAAGCCCGCGGGCGCGGCGTGGCAGCCCGCGCACGAGTTGTCGTCGGCCAGTCCCAAAAGGCTGTCGTGGAAGGCGAGGCGGCCCAGCTCGGCCAACTGATTATCGACCTTGCGCCCGAGCCTCTGCTCCAGAGACTGGCCGACGCGCCCCGTGAACCCGTGCCCGTCGAGCGCCGCGCGCAGCGCCTCGTCGAGTGCATTGCCGCCGCCGCGCGCCGCGCTCCCGCGCGCCAGCAACATCGCGCCGCCGAGTGCGAGCGTGAACAGCACCACCGTCAACTTTAGCCTCTGCGAGTTCATCGGGGGTTCTCCTCTTTACCAGGCGCGTCGCGTCTCGGCGCGGAAGGCCGCGCGCCCCTCGGGCTGCACTTCAAGGCGGAAGCGCAGGACGGAGGCGCCGTCGCCGATGCGAACCCTCGTGTCCGTCAGGTCGAACGACTGTGCGGCGGAGTCTTCGCGCGCGCCTTTGAACAGCAGCACCGCGTCCAGCGCGGCGAGCAGCAGCGCGACGAACGTGAGCGCGATTTGGAGAGCGTAGGAGTCCGGCGTCATCATCTTCTTCTCACTCGTTTAAAAACTATCGGGTCGGGACAGCCCGTGCGGGCGGAAGGCGACGCGCCACCCCTGGTTATCGCCGGCCCACATGCTTCCGTAGGCGGTCCCGACCCGTCCTCCGGCGCTTCGTGCTTTCAGTCAGAACCGAAGCGCCGTCATTCTCAACTCCGTTAGAACTGGCAGCCGTAAGAGGCCATCGCCTGTCGCGCGCCGCCGGCCTTTATGTTCAAGGCGGCGGGGAGTCACAAGCCCTGCAACTCCCCGCCGCGCGTCGGAGTCCCCGCCCCGGGCACGTCCGACCACGCCACGCACTTTAAAGTAAGCCGCCGCGGCGGTCATGAAGGTTTGGTGAGGGTTTGGTAAAGGTTAAGTAAGGGAGGGAAGTAGACAGGAGGCAGATGGCAGTAGGCAGTTTGAGGCCGTTTCAGGAGCCCCGGAGGGGCGGGATGTTTATAGCCCGGGCGTTCTAACTGAGCGGGAGCCCCGTCAGGGGCGACATTGACATGCCGCTCCTCCGGAGCTTGGCGAAATTACTATTGCCGGTGTCTATAAACATTCCGCCCCTCCGGGGCTCACTGTCTACTTCTTTCAGTCCAGCCGCCGGGTGCGCGCCATCTCTTCGCGGCGGCGCGTGTCGGCGGGCGGGAGTTGTTCGCGCATCTCGTCGAGGAGTTCGGCGGCGCGGCGGCGTGCGGCGTGGGAGGCTTCGGTGGGGCCGCCTTCGGCTTCGAGCGCGAGGGCGAGGGCGCGGTAGCCGCGCCAGTGCTCGCCCGAGCCGGTCTCTTCGAGCAGGCGCACGGCCACCTCGGCCGAGCTGACGGCGCGGCGCGCGTCACCCGAGCCGCGCTCGGCGTGCGACTGCTCGACCAGCGCGAAGCCGAGGCCGTCGCGGCAGTTCAGCTCCGCCGCGATCTTCGCCGCCTCGGTCGCCTTCGAGAGCGCCGTCTTAAAATCCTCACGCGCGACGCGGACGCGCGCCTGATCGACGAGGATGCGGAACTCGTCGTCGCGGTCACCGATGTGCCGGATCATTTCGAGCGAGCGCGCCAGCATCGCGTCGGCCTCGCTCAAGCGCCCGGCCTCGCAGTGCGCGCGCCCCAGGAGCCAGAGCGTCTCCGCCTCGCAGTGCGCGTCGCCGTTCGTCTTCAGGCTCTCCAAAGTGCGGCGCAGGTAGCCGATGCCCTCCTCGAAGAGTCCCTGTGCGATGCGCGCCTGCCCGATGCCCATGTAGGTCTTGGCCTCGCCGAAGAGGTTGCCGATGGCCTGAAAGTCCTTCTGCGCGCTCTGCGCGAGCGCGATGGCCGACTCGTACTGTCCGCGGCTCAGGTCGGCCCAGTGGAGGCGTCGCAAGACCTGCGCGCGCAGGCGGACGTTGCCGCAGCGCGCGTGGTAGTCGAGGCACTTGCGCATCAGCTCGACGCCATCGTCGTAACGACCTTGCAGCGCGCGCGCCCAGCCGAGCATGCCCGCCGCGTCGGCCGCCGTCTCCTCGTTCACCTCCTCTTCATCCAACACGGCCTGTATGAGTTCGCCCGCGTCCTCGTAGTCGCCCATGCTCGCGCGTATGCGGCCGAGCTGCACGACGGCGAGGCGTGCGCGCGCGGCGTCATTGAGCCGCCGGTAGATTGCGAGCGAGCGCTCGACCGAGGCGTGCGCCTCGCGGTACTGGCTGAGCGCGGAGTGGACGAGCCCGTCCTGAAAATGAACCGCGGCCTCGGCCGCCTCGTCGTTGAGCGTGCGCGCGAGCGCGAGCGCCTCGGGGATGACCGGCCCAAGCTCCCGGTTGCGCCCCACCGCGTGCAGGCTCTCGCACAGCGCGAGCAGCATCGAGAGTTTTTCCGAGAGCGGGAGCGCCGTCGGCTCGTCGTCGCGCAGTCTGAAGAAATTACCCGTGGTGTCGCCTTCGGCGTAGGTCGCTTCGCGACGGAATTCGAGCCGCTCGGCGGCGCGGCGTGCGCGCTCGGTGGCCTTGACGGCTTCGACCCAGTGCCAGCGCGCGGCCGCCGCCGCCCACGCGCGCATCGCCCAGCGGAAGGCGCGCCGCGCGTCGCCCGCCGCTTCGTAGTGCGCGCTCAAACCCTCGGCCAGACGTTCCGGGTGGCGCGCGTGCACCTCTTCGATGGCGGCGGCGGCGCACGTGTGCAGGCGTCGCCGACGACGCGGAGGCAGGTTCTCGTAGAGCACGCGGCGGAGGATGGTGTGGTAGAAGCGGTAGTCTTCGCCGAGCGAGAGCCCGCGCTCCGCAAGCACGCCGAGCCTGAGCCCTTCACGCAAACTCTCGTCAAGCTCATCTTCGCCGCGCCCCGACATGCGCGCCAGCGTCTCGACGCGGAACTCGTCGCCGATGACGGCCGCGTGCTCAAGCAATTCGCGCAGCTCGGCCGGCGTCCGCTCAAGTTTTCCCAGAGCGGCCATCACAAGCGAGTCGGGCAGCGGCACGTTCTCGATGCCGTGCCACTCCCAGCGCGCGCCCGACTCCGCGCCGTCGTCGGCCGCGCTGATGGCGCCCTCGGCGACGAGCAGGCGCAGCGTCTCGACGAGGAAGTAGGGGTTGCCGCCCGTGACGCGGAAGACGGTCGAGGTGTCGGTCTGCGGGATGAGCGGCGCGCGGAAGGCGCCGCCGAAAGCCTCCTCGACCGCCTCGCGGATGGCCGGCTCGCCGAGCGGCTGGAGCCGGACGGAGGTGAAGCTGCGGTAGTCGGCGTGGCGCTTCAGCCACTCGGCCAACTTGTGCTTCGGGTCGGCAGCCTCCTCGGCGCGCGCGAGCAGGACGATCATCAGAGGCTCCGAGGCGCGCACGCGCATGAGGTAGCCGATGCAGTCGAGGCTCACCTCGTCGGCCCACTGCAAGTCGTCCAGAACCATCACCAGCGGCCGCTCGCGGCTCAGACGCAGGAAGGCGCGACCCAGCGGCGCGACGATGCGGAAGTGGTCGCCCGAGCCGACGCGCGCGAGCTTCGCGTTCCCCTCCTCGACGCCGAACAGCTCGTCGGGAAGCTCCACCCCGCAGCGCGTCTTGACCGCCTCGCGCAGCTCGCCGGGCGCGAGCGCGCGGCCGCCGAACGAGAGCGCGGCGCTCAAAAGGTCTATGAAAATCTCGTAAGGGGCGAGGCGGCTGGCCTCGTAATCGAAGAAGCGCGCGTAGACGTAGGCCGCGCCCTGCTCGCGCGCCCAGCGGCCGAAGTGTCGCGCGAGCTGCGTCTTGCCGATGCCGGGCTCGCCCTTAACGACGACGGGCTGCCCCGCGCCTGCGAGCACGCGCCCGTACTCCCCGCGCAAAAGTAGAAGCTCCTTCTCGCGCCCGACGAGCAGGTCGTAGTTCGGCCCCGCCTCCTCGCGCCGCGCACTCGCGCGCGACGGAGTCGCTTCGGCAACCGCTTCATTCTCATGCCGGGGCGGAGGGACGCGCTCCGAACTCCCGGCCTCCTCTTCCGCTTCCACGCGGACGGGCGCGATGAACTGGTAGCCGCGCGCGTGGAAGGTCTGTATGTAGCGCGGGCGCTCGGCCGCGTCGCCGAGCGCCCGCCTGATCTGCGAGACGGCCTGCTTGAGCACCGCGTCGGTCGTGAACACGTCCGCCCAGACTTTGTCGAGCAGCTCCTCCTTCGGCACGACGCGCCCGCGGCTGCGGACGAGGTAGGAGAGGACTTTGACCGCGCGCGGCTCAAGCGAGACGGCCGCGCCGTCGCGGAACAGGAGCCCGACCCCCGGGTTCAGGGTGAATGGAGGGAAGTGGAAAGTCTCGTTGGGCATCTTACGTCGGACGACGCGGGGGCTCGAACGGCTATTCGGAATCCGCGCACAAGTTTATAACAGCGGCCGGCCTCGAAGCACGGAAATTCGGGGCGGCTGTGGCTGAAGGGGCGCCGGAAGAGTTAAACTGGCGGGGAGACCGGAACCACCCAGCCCGCGCGAAAGAGGAACGAAGATATGAGCACACAGATGCAGCCGTCGCCGGACAATTACATCTACCGCGGCACGAACCGCCAGAAGGGCCGCCACCACGCCGTCACGCCCGAGAACAGCTCGATGAAGCACCTCGTCTACGGGCGCATCATCTTAGACAGTGAGACGCCGCGCGTCTCCTTCTCGACGGGCACCTACGAGACGGGTCTCATCTGCATGGGGGGCGGCTGCACCGTCAAGGCCAACGGTGACGAGCACCGCATCGAGCACCGCGACTCCATCTACATCCCGCGCGACACGGAGGTCGAGATCGAGACCGAAGGGCACGTTGACTTGGTCGAGTGCTCGGCCGAGGTCGAAGGCGAGTACCCTTTGCAGGTCGTGCGCTACGCCGACATCGAGCGCGACCCCGCGCTCAGGTTCCAGACGGGCGGCCCTTCGACGACGCGCACCATCAACATCGCCCTGGGTAAGAACGTCCAGGCCGGCCGCATCGTCGCCGGCTTCACCTCCTCGGAGCCCGGCCACTGGACTTCGTGGCCGCCGCACGAGCACGCCGCGATGCTCGAAGAGCTATACGTCTACTACGACATGCCCGCGCCGGCCTTCGGCGTGCAGTTCGTCTACACGAACCCCGACGAGCCGGAGTTCGTCGGCGTCGTGCGCGACGGCGACGCGGTCGTCATGCCGCGCGGCTTCCACCCGAACGTCTCGGTGCCCGGCCACCGCATCAACTTCGTCTGGCTGATGGCCGCGCACCGCGAACGGGAAGACCGCCAGTTCGGCGTCGTCACCGTCCAGCCCGGCTTCGACCAGGCGGGCACCGGCCTCGAAGCGAGCCGGAAGTGACAAGCAGAAGTCAGGAGTCAGAAGTCAGGAGTCAGAAAGCAGTAGGCAGTTTGAAGGCAGGTTGAGGAGCCCCGGAGGGGCGGCATGTTTATAGACAACGTCAACAATAATTTTGACAAGCTCCGGAGGAGCGGCATGTTCATGTCGCCCCTGACGGGGCTCGGGGTGAATTAGAACGTCGGAGCTATAAACATCCCGCCCCTCCGGGGCTCACTGCCTACTGCCTACTGACTCCTGACTGCTGCCTACTTTCTTTTCCGGCGAACCTGTCCCGCGCGTGGGGCATCCGAAGTTGGGCCTCTCCCTTTGGGCTCGACGGGTTGGAATCCCTCTGCACGTTATGAAAGATTTCCCTGCCATGAAGAGATTGACGAACAGCCTTGCCGCCGCCTCCGCCGCGCTCCTGCTGTGTTCGGCCGCCGCCGCGGCGCAGTCGGGCGCGACCCGGCCGCGCCGCGTCACGCCCGCGCAGCCGACGACCGACGCGGCCGCCAGCCTCGACACGCCCAGCGCGGCCCCGCGCACGGGCGTGGGCTCGACCGCGCGCGCCCTCGCGCTGCTCGAACAGAAGCAGTACGACGCGGCGCTCGCCGAGGCGAGGCAGTTGACGGCGGCCGACTCGAACAACTCCGAGGCGTGGAAGATCGCCGGCTACGCGCAGTTCTACCTGAAGCGCTACGACCAGGCCGCCATCGACCTTGAGCGCGCGCTTGAGCTGCGCGGCGCCGCGGGGCAGAAGGACACGAAGACCGAGGACGCGCTGGCGCAGGCGTACTTCTTCGCGGAGAAGTACGAGCAGGCGCTCCCGCTGCTCGTCGCCGCGTCGACGCGCGCGGGCGTGAAGCCCGATGTCAACACGCTCTACTATCGCGCCATCTCCGAGATGAACCTGAAGCGTTCGGAGGACGCCGAGCGCTCGTTCGCCGAAGTCCTGAAGGTCGAGCCGAAGAACAAGTTCGCGCTCCTCTACCTCGGCCAGCTCGCCTTCGGCCGGCAGGACTACGCGACGGCCGTCAACATGCTCAACCGCGCCACGCTCGCCGACCCAACCTTCGCGCAGGGGTGGGAACTGCTCGCGCAGTCTTACATGTACCGCGGCCGCGCCGCGACGGGCGCGGCGGCCGACGCCGACTTCCTCTCGGCCGTGCGCGCGGCCGACTCGCTGGCGCGCGTGCGCCCGGACGCGCGCTCGGCCCTGCTGCAAGGGCAGGCGCTCGTCTTCGCCAAGCAGTTCCCGAAGGCCGTCACGGCGTTAGAGCGCGCCGCCGCCTCGCCGCAGTCGCCCGACGAGACCTTCTACATGCTCGGCTACGCGCAGGTGCAGGCGAAGAACTTCCCCAAAGCCATCGCCGCGCTCGAACAGGCCGCGGCCAAGACGCCGCAGAACGCCGAGGTCTTCCGCCTGCTCGGCTTCTCCTACGAGTCCTCGCAGCAGTACGCCAAGGCGCTTGCCGCCTACGAGAAGGGTCTCCAACTCGCGCCCGCGGACGCCTACTTCAAAGAGTCCGCCGAGCGCGTCCGCCCCTTCGCGAAATAGATAAAGCCCGTAAACCGTAAACCGTGAACCGTGACAAGAGGAAGACACGCTCTTCTTTCTTGTCACGGTTCACGGTTTACGGTTTACGGCCTTATCAAGGTTTACGGTTCACGCCTTTTGCGTTAGCATCCTCCGCATGAGAAACACAATCTTTCGCCGCGCAGGGGCGCGTGCAGTCGCGTTGAGTTTGGCCGCCGCGCTGGCCGTCCTGCTCTCGGCGGGAACGGGGCGGGCGGCGACGTGGAAGGGGTTGGAGCCGCTCGTCTCGAAGCGCGCGGAGGTGGAGCAGGCGCTCGGGGCCCCCGTCGCCGACCGGTTCGCCTCGGACGGGACGCTGGAATTCAACGTCTCCGGCGGCAAAGTCACGGTCTTCTTCGTCACGCCGAAGTTCATCGCCGCGAAGAAGCTCTCGCCGGTGCTGGAGGGCACCGTGCTCCAGATCGTCCTCCAACACGAGACCGCGCAGGACACGCCCGAGTCGATGAACCTCGTCACCAACAAAGCCTTCAAGCGCGAGGCGCAGGGCAGCGTCGAGAAGTACACCGACGAGAAGGACGGACTCATCTACACCTTCGTCGAGAGCCGTCTCAAGACCACGCGCTACGCCTACTCGATGGATCGCCTCATGCGCGTCCAGAGGGGAAAATAACGTAAACCGTGAACCGTGAACCGTGACAAGAGAAGACCGCTTCTTCTTGTCACGGTTCACGGTTCACGCCTCCTATGCTGTACCGCACGCACGTCATCGGCGCGCTCGAAATTAGGCGCGAGGACTTCGCGAGGTTCGAACGCTCGCTGCGGGGCGAGGTGGGCGAACTGGCCGCGCGCCTGCGCGCGCTCGGCGGGCGGACGGGCGCGGAGGTGCGGCAGGCGTCGGGCGCGGACGCGGCGCGCGTGGCCTTCCCTTCGGACGAGTTGGAGCGCGCGGGCGCGGCCGTCCTCCCTTTCCGCGAGACGTGGCGCTCGCACGAGGAGGCGCGGCGTTGGGCGATTGAGACCCTGCGCGACCGCGTGACCTTCGCCGCCGACGGCAGTCAAATCTTTCCGGGGCGCGAGGCGAGCCTCCCCGTCGCCGCCGTGCAGATCGCCTCCTTCGAGAACCCGCACACGCCCGAGGGGCGCTACACGAAGGACGTGCACTTCGAAGTCCTCACGCCCGAACAACTGCTCGGGCGCCCGGGCGACTACGAGAGCCCCGAGCAGGTCGTCGGGCTGCGCCGCTTCGAGCTTGAGGCGCGCGCCGTCTGCAACTTCCTCGAACGGCAACGGGGCTGGCGACGACATGGCGACCGGGTGCCGCTCGCCTTCTTCGACAACACGCTGCTCATCGCCTCGCTCCGCAAGGGGACGGATCGCCACCTCTCGCAGCGCATGGCCGACGCGCTCGCCGAACTCATCATCACCTCGCGCGAGACGGAGGTGCCCGTCGTCGGCTACGTCGATCACTCTTACGCGCACGACATCGGCGGCCTGCTCGGCGCGCTCCACACAGACCTGCCCGAGTCGAACGCCTACGACGCGCAGATACTCCGCGCCCCGGCGCGCGGCACGGGCGCGGCGGCGCTCGCGGGCTGGGGCGACCGCACGGTCTTCTGGCACTGTCAACGGCCGAACCTCGCCGAAGCCTTCTTCGACGAACGTGGCGCGCCGCTCGTCGGCTTCGTCTACCTCCAGACCACCGCCGACGGTCACCCCGCGCGGCTCGACATCCCGGCGTGGGTGCACGAGGCGGGGCTCGTCGATGAAGTGGCCGACGCCGTGCGCGCCGAGTGCGTCGTCGGCAACGGCTACCCCTACGCCATCGAGGCCGCCGACCAGGCCGCGCTGATGACCGGGCGCGACCGCGAGCAGTTCCTCCGCGCCGTGCAGGACTTCGCCGCCGAGCACCGGCTCGACTTCCACGTCTCGCACAAGGCGCTCAGCAAGGGCCGCCGCCGTTGAGCGCCGCGCCGAAATCTGTCATCATCCGTCCGCGACCGGCAAGAAGTCTTCGAAGGCTCCCCGACGAAAAATTTATGAAGGGACTTTCGGGCGAAAGCCACAGCGACGTTTACAGCCGCGAAGCATCTTCCGCGGGTGAAGAGTCCTCCGGCGGGGAGACTCGCGTGTGCGACGCGTGCGGCGCTCGCGCGCGGCGGGCGGCGGCGCGGTTCTGCTCGACGTGCGGCCACGCGCTCGGGGGCGGTTACTTCCCGGCCGACTCCCTGCGCGCCTCTTACCGCTTCGAGCGCGCGCCCGCCTCGCACAGTCTCGAAGTGTCGCGCGGGGCTGGCCGGGCGCGCGTGCGGCCGAGCCCATACACGCGGAGGCCGGCGGCGCACGCGGGGAGGGACTTGATGCCACGCAGAACCGAGAGCGGCGCGGCGGCGACGGCGATGGCCTTCGTGGTCTACGCGCTGGTGCCGTACCTTGGGATACTCTTCTGCCCGGGCGCGCTGGTGTTCGGCGGAGTCGGGCTCGTGCGCGCGTGGCGCGCGCCGCAGGCCGGCCACGCGCGCGCCTCGGCCCTGAGCCTCGCCCTCGGCCTCATCGTGCTCTGCGCGCAACTCCTGCTCTGGTGGATTCTCTACAAGGTGCCCGAGTGGTCGAGGCAGGCGAATTTTTGATTTGCGATTTGAGAGTTGCCGTCGCAAATCAAAAATCTAAAATCGAAAATTCCGATGACCAGGATAGCCAAGATCGTCAAGTCGAACTCGCACGTGGACTACGTGGCGCGCGTGATCGACGAGCTGGACGCGGACGCGCCGCCCGCGCCGGACGAGTACGGGTTCGCGCAGTTCGTGCGGATGCCCGTGAGCGACGCGGAGGAGGTCGTCGGCGTCGTCTACAACACGCAGCTCGCCAACCCGGATTACGGGAGCTTCGGGCCGCGCCTGTCGTCGCACGCCGACCTGAAAGTCCTGAGCCCGGACTTCCTGCACGAGCAGGGCGTGCTGCTCGGCGTCCTGCTCCTCGGCTGGCGCGCGCGCGCGGAAGGAACGCGCTGGGCCGCGCACCACGGCGTGCCGCGCCGGGTCGTCCCCGTCGGGCAGGAGGTCTTCTCGCTGGGCGAGGCGGAGGTCTTCGAGTTCCACAGGGGCGCGAATGGTGCCGTGCAGCTCCACTACTTCTCGCAGGCGCTCGCGCACGCGGGCGCGTTCGCCGTCCCGCTGGTCGAGGCAGTCATCGAACAGCTTGAGCCCCGTTGCGAGCCCGCCGAGCGCCAGCGGCTCTGCGTCCTGAAAAAGTCTTTAGTTTGGCAACGAACGCTGGGTCAGTTGCGTCTGTAAAGAGTACGGAAAGTTTTTCTCGCCTCTCGAAAGGAAGTCCACAAGATGAAGTTCGTAAGTAAGACCCTCTCGCTCCTTCTGCTCGCGGCCGCCGTGTCGCCGGGCTCGGTTTTCGCGCAGCGCACGCGCCAGATGGGCGACGCAGCGAAGCCCGTGCCGCCACCTCAGGAGCAGCAGACCGAGCAGGGCGCGCAGGACGCGCAGAAGACCCCGAAGGTGGTGATGCCCACCCCGCCCGCGCCGCCGAAAGTCGTCCCGGCCAAGTACATGGGCGGGTTTGCCGGCTACCGCAAGAAGCAGGAGGGCATGCTCACCTTCGACGACCGCAACCAGCGCCTCGTCTTCCGCGACAAGAACGAGAAGGAGGTCATCTCGATCTCCTACGACGCCGTGATGGTGGCGTTCGGCGACCACGAGACGCGCCGCCTGATGGGCGACGGGACGAAGTCGGTCGTGCTCGGCACCGCGGGCATCCTCGGCCTGCCCGGCCTCCTCTTCAAGAAGAAGTTCGAGTACCTGACCATCCAGTTCGAAGACCCCGAGACGTACCTCAAGGGCGTCACGCAGTTCAAGCTCAAGGATCAGGAGATCATCGACTCGGTGGCCTACGCCCTCGCGCAGCGCGCCGGCCTCGTCCAGCAGGGTCAGATATACACGCGCCGCCGCGTTGACGTGCCCGCCTCCGCCGAGAAGACCTCGACCCCGTAAGCGGCTCTCCTGTAAAGCTAACGACCGAAGATAAAAGTGGCGGGCCCGCGGGCCCGCCTCTTTTATCTTCTCTAGCGGTTCGCAGTCGCACCCGACGGCGAACCGCCATAGGTTCTCACTTGAACCCCCAGCGTTTTAAGGCTCGGTCGCGGCGGCAGGCCGACAGGGGGCGCGCGCGTGCGCTCTCAAGTTCAATCACCCTGTTAGTCTCGCGGTCTACGCGCAGCCTCATGCACGCGCAGCCGTAGCCGTAGTGCCCGTTCGTCTCGATCCACTGCTTGGGCCCGAAGTGGGGCCAGTCGCCTTCGGCCTGGTGCCCGCCCTGCACGCCGACGATCCATTCGTCGTCGCGGTCGTGCAGC
>JBEVJD010000329.1:0-23642 GCA_040510435.1 Pyrinomonadaceae bacterium
CTGAGATTGACGCCTTCATCGCACGTGCGCAGAAAGTGGGGCGCGTCGGCTTTCTCCCGCCGGGGCGCTGGAACGCATAAAACAGAACCGCGCGCGGTAGCGCGCGGGTGCGGGTGACATCGGGGATTGGGACGGAGGACCCCGCCCCCCCGCGCTACCGCTCGCGGTTCTGTTTGAAGTGACTTTTCAGGTAGCGTTGCGCGAAGACGGTGACGAGGATGACGCTCAGGCCGAGCAGAGCGAGGGCGAAGGGAAAGAGCACGGAGTCTTTGAAGACCTCGTAGGCCAGGTGGCCGAGGTAGACGTGGACGCCGAGCACGCCGAAGACGATGAAGACGGCGCGGCGCAGCCACACGCCCAGAGCGACGAGCCCGACGTTGACCAGCGCGTAGAGTATCCGCCCCAATTCCGACCCGCTCTCCATGAAAGTCAATCCGCACCAGAAGGCGAGCAGCCCGAACAGGTAACACCAGAACGCGAAGTCCTCCGTGCGCGGCACGTCGGGGCGCCGGTACGAACGCTCCAGCCCGTAGCCGACCAGCATCGTCACCACACCGACGACGACGCTCACCCAGCAGCGCTGCCCACGCGTTAACTCCTGCCCGAAGAGCCACGCGGCCACGTCCATCGAGAAGAACCAGAACGAGTAGGCCAGCGGCGCCGTGAGGAACCCGAACGGCACGAAGCGTAGCGCGACGAGCGCCGCCGCCATCGTCGCCAACTCCATCACGATCCAGGAGGCGTGGACGCGCGGGTAGAATTCGCTGTACTCGCCGGGGCGCGCGGCCGGCCAGAGCCCGAGCATGTCTTCGACCGTGTAGGTGAGGAGCGGGACGAGGCAGACGGCGACCGTGATGAGCAGGCCGCCGCCGACGACGTAGCCGCGCGCGCGCAGCAGGCGCCCGAGGGCGACGGCGATGAGCATGTAGACGAGCACGGTGATGAAGACGCCGCGCGAACCGAGCGCTTCCCACTTGTCGCCGAGGAACCACGCGCAGGCCGAGATCATCAGCATCGCGCCGAAGTAGTAGGCGACCGTGACGGCGTTCAGACCCTTGCGCGTCTCGGGCGCGGGCGGCGGCGCCGGCTCGGGGAAGAGCGTGCGGTTGAAGCGCTGCTCGTAGCCCCAGCCGATGAGACGTTCGGCGTCCTCGTCTCGAAGCACGCCCTCGACGGCCGCGCGCCGGATGTCCGAGGGCGTCAGCAGAAGCTCCCCGTCTGTGTGTGCCGTCTGTGTACTCATCGACATCTCCTCACGCGCTGAAAAAAACCGGGTCTATAGCGGTCGCATCAGGATGCGGCCAGCGTCGCGGCTGGCACAAACAGAACCGCGAGCGGTAGCGAGCGGGTCGGCCTGACGCTGTTGAGCCCCTCTGTCGTCACCCGCACCCGCTCGCTACCGCTCGCGGTACTGTTTGTGGTCGCACTCGACCGCAATTCCCTCTAAACCGTTCAGGATAAGGTCTATGCGTAAGTGTTTCAGGGCGAGACAAGCACGTCTTGACCCCGGCGCGGCTTGAATCGAAGCAATTCAAGTCAGAATCGGGACGATTCAAATCAGAATCGAGGCAATTCAAATCAGTATCGGGACAATTCAAATCAGTATCGGGACGATTCAAATCAGAACCAGAACAATTCAAATCAGTACCGGGGCGATTCAAATCAGTATCGGGACGGCTGCAATCAAAACCAGGGCCGTTCAAGGTCGTATGGGAACGACTCTGAATAGAATCGAAGTGAGTCCGACTTGAATCGGAGCGATTCAGGAATGACTTTCGCCGATTCGAGACGCAACGGCTATTTTTTCGGTGAGATAGGCGGAGAAATATCCAAGATACTTCTGTTGCAAGTCGGGTCTGCGCCAGTCCTGACCGGTGATGACCTTGCGGCAGGTCGGGGCGCCGCAGTGGCAGTCGAGTTCGTAGTCGTCGTCGTCGGTCGTGGCCCAGTCGTGCGTCAGCTCCTCGCCCGCCTCGACGGCGCGCATCGTGACGAAGACGATCTGCCCGCGGACGCCGACGTTCGGCTCGCACGAGTGGTTGCTGAAGATCATCGAGCCCTCGCGTTCCGCTTCCGAAAGGGGGCCGATGAAGAGGTCTTCGGTTATCTGAATCTCAGCCGCCCTGTACCAGCCGGGCATTGAGTTGAGCGTGGCGCGGTCGAAGACGTAACCGCCCTTCACGCACACCAACTCGCCCGCCGCGAACGGCTCGCGCGCGAAGAGGCCGCGTCCGTGAATCGGGCTCTCCCTCACTTCGGCCCTGGGCGAGATGTAAGAAAGATTTTTCAAGAGGTCATTCATAGCTCAGAGCGTCAACCGGGTCTTGTCGCGCGGCGCGCAGCGCCGGGTAGAGCGCGCCGAGCGTGCCGCCGAGCAGGCCGATGCCGAGCGAGACGAGGAGCCACTTCGGCTCGATGTCCACGGTGAGCGTCGTCGTACGCATCACGACGAAGCGCGCCGCGAGCGTCAGCACCACGCCGAGCAGGACGCCCATCACGCTGACCGCCAGAGCCTCCTGCTCGATGACCCACGCCACGCCCGCGTTCGACATCCCCAGAGACTTGAGCACGCCGATCTGGCGCGTGCGCTCGGTGACGGTCGTGTACATGGCGAGCAGGATGACGAGCATGCTGATGACGGCGGCAACGCCGACGACCACGTCGATGAACACGTCGAGCGCGGGCACGCTCGACGCGTAGAGTTCCGGCAGATCGCGCGTGAAGATGAGCTGGTCTTCAGGGAAGGCGGCGTGGATGCGCTCGGCCACCGCCTCCTGCTCGGCCGGGTTGGCGACCGAGACGAAGATGGTCGTGCAGAAGGCGCCGTCCTCGACGCCGGAATTCTCCTGCATCGTCGAGAGCGGGACTTTGATGCGCGCGCCGCCGGACGGCTCGTAGACGCCGGCAATCCGGAAGTCGCGGCCGAAGAGCTTCACGGGGTCGCCGACCTTGGCCTTCCGCTGCTCCTTCCAGTGCGTGTCCACGATGGCCTCGTCGCCGCGGTCGAATGGTCTCCCCTCGACGACGCGAAGCCCGGAGAGGCGCGAGTAACAGTCGAAGGGGACGCCGTCGATGACGCGCATGCCGAAGCCAGTGTCGCTCGTGTCGGTGGTCTGCGCAGCGGGGCAGGCGACGCGCACGCCCGGGATGCGCTGCACCTCTTCGGCGCGCGAGACGGGCATGGCGAAGCGCTGCGCGCCGAAGCCGGTCGTGCCCGCGGCGCGCAGCATGATCTCGGCGCCGACCTCCGACTCGCGCCGCCCGCGCTCGCGCAGGACGCCGTGCGCGAGCCCGACGGTGAAGGCCACCAGCAGGACGCCGACGGCGACGCCGAGGATGCTGACGAAGGTGCGCGCCGGGCGGTGCGTCATGTTCGAGAGAACAAGGTTGTCCATAACTTCTCGCAGTCGCGGGTGGCGCTCGACGGCCTTGCGCAGGGCGGCGGGCGCCGTGTGCCGGATCAGCATCAGGAGCCCCGTGAGCGCCCACACGATCATGCTCGCCTTGCGCACGATGCCGATGGTCAGACCCGTCGCCACCGCGTAGCCGAGCGTGTGCAGGATAAAGCCCGTGCCGCCCTCGTAGACGCCGATGGTGGCGGGCACGAAACTGAAGACGAGGTTAATGACCTTCGTCAGCGAGTCGATAATGTACGACACGGCGAAGCCGGGCTCAAAGCCGAGCATCCACAGGACGACCGCCACCTCGGCGACGGTCGTCGCGTGCGCGCCGAAGTCGCACGCGAGCATGGTGAAAAAAGTCCGCGGGCGCTTCTTGTAGAAGTCGTAGACGTTCTCCTCGACCTCGTGAAAGTGCTTGCGCCTCGACGCGAACCATTTGGCCTTCCAGCCGCGGCGGATGAAGAAGTCCACGGCGGCCGTCACCGGCATCACATCCGAGAGCACGGCCGCGACGATGAGCGTGATGACGAGCGCCATCCCCGCGGCGATGCCTATCAGCGGCAGTCGCGCGCCGACGGGCAGGTCGTACGTGAGGAGCATCACGAGCGAGCCGCTGGAGATGAAGACGGCGACCGAGAGGTTGTAGAGCAGGTTGTCAACGGCCAGCGCCTGCACGGCGGCCGGGAGCGGCACGCTCTTGCGCAGCAGCGCGGCCTTCGTCGCCTCGCCGAGGACGGGGCCGGTGAAGGTGAAGAAGCTGATGGTCTCGCCCGCGAGGCGGGTGGTGTACGCCTGCCAGAAGCTGAAGCGGCGGTGCTCGCGCGCGACCGCCGTCCGCATCGAGAGCGTGCGCAGCGCGTGGCGCGCGCCGGCGAGGCCGAGCAGGACGAAGAAGCCGTAGCCGATCTGGCCGAGCGCCTGGAAGATGGGCTCGACGCCGACGGCGCGGATGAGCAGGACGAGGAGCGTCGCGCCGAAGAGGAAGGCGAGCAGTTGGACGTAGATGAGCCGGCTGCGGCGCTTACCGCCGGGCTCGCCCGAGTCGGCGGTGATGTGTATCTCCGCCTCGAAGAGGTCTTCGCGGCCGACATCCACGTCGCGCGCGGCCTCGTCTTTTTCGCGGGTCGCGCTCAAGGCTGGGCCTCCGGCGTCGTGGTCTCGGCGACGGGGGCGGCCGTGCCGGGGGCGTCGAAGAGTTCGCGGACGACGCGGCCGGGGAAGGGGCGGAAGCCGCGCCGCCAGAGGACTGGGACGGGGCGCGCGTCCGTTTCGAGCTGGCCGGTGAGCGTGAGCATCGTCGGCATGAAGCTCAGAGAGTCGTAGGGCTCATCAATCGAGAGGCCGCGCGGGATGCGCGTGGCGTCGCCCCCAGCGAGCATGAGCGTCGAGTGCGTCGAGATGCGGAAGAAGGAGCCGTGATTGCCGCCGGGGTTGAAGCCGCGCACGTCGAAGTTCCAGTGGTCGTTG
Source organism: Pyrinomonadaceae bacterium (assembly GCA_040510435.1). GTDB lineage: Bacteria > Acidobacteriota > Blastocatellia > Pyrinomonadales > Pyrinomonadaceae > QHXN01. Next base: position 4,869 of record JBEVJD010000329.1, read on the forward strand.
GCGAGGATGAGCAGGTCGTTCTCGACCAGCGCGCGCTGGCGCTGCCGGAAGCGCCGGATGAGTCTGTCGTCGTCCGAAAGACCCGCCGCGGCAGTGTCAGTTCCTTCGACGTGGTGGCGGGCCAACTGCTCGTGCAGGCCGACGACAGCGTTCGAGTACTTCGTCAGATGCATCGCGCGCAGCCATTCGAGGTCTGTGTGCCAGGCCCCGAGCCAGCGTTCGCGCTCGGCGCCCGCGGTCGGCATGAGGCGCGCGTCCTCCCAGAGCTTGAGCGGCAGCTTTGGGCCCCAGCCCGCGCGGTCGAAGGTGACGCGGCCGTCGGCCGACTGCTTGAGGTTCGAGACGGGGAGGTAGCGCAGTTTAACCCGGCTGCCTTCGTCGCGCGCGAGGATGAGAGCCTGCCTGTCGGGGCCGCCGTAGAGCCAGATGGCCTGATCGGGTTGCTCGTCCCCGCGGAGCGCGCCGCGCAACGACTCGGAGGGGACGCGGACGGCGACGAAATCGACGGGGCGGCTCTCGACTTGCGGCTGGACGTTGTTGCGGACGCTGAGACCGCCGAGGAGCGAGAAATAGTCAACGCGCCTGAAGCTGCGCTCCATGTCGAGCGTGCCGTCGGGCGCGAGCACGAGCCCGCCCGGTGCGTGGCCGACGACGTAGTTCTGTAGCTCTTGGAGCGTGTTGTGGTCGCCCAGCGTGCCCTTCGGGATGAGAAGCTCGATCTGGACGGCCGAAGGGTTGAGGCGCGCGGGGTCGAGCGCGAGGAGATTGGCGAGCGCCTGGAGGTAGGCCGAGTACTTGCGGTCGTCGGCCATCCACGAGTTGAGCCGCGCGAACTCGCGCCGGGACTCGCGGTCGCGCCCCGCGTCGGCGTCCTCCTTCGTAAACTTCTTCGGCTGCGCGGCGACGACGGCGCGCTGGCGCTCGATGAGGCGGCGCAGGGCGTTCAACTCCTCGCGCATCTCTTCGAGCGTGCGCTGCCAGCCCTGCCGGCGGCGGTCGAGCGTGGCGAAGAGGGCGTCGGTCGCGGCGCGGCGCAAGGGCTTTGGGAGGTCGCCGCTCTTGAGCTGTTGCAGGAGGATGTGGACGAGGTTGAGGTCGCTGTCGCGCAGTTGTATCGAGGCGCGCTCGTTGCCGTCGAAGTCCAGGAGCGCCGTCGGGTACGAAGTGCTCTGACCCTTGAGGTAGAAGGACTCCTCGGTCGTCGTGTGGATGAGCGGGATGAGCGGGTAGATTCCCTTGAGCGCGTAGTCGTTGAGGAGGCGCCGCTTGGTGACGACGTGGTGGCCGCCGCCCGCGGCCGAGCCGAGGAGCTTGACGAGGTTGTAGCCCTGACTGTAGATGCGCTCGTCGGTGTTGGTGCCGTGGTCGGAGACGAGGACGAGGGCCGTGTCGGGCGCCTCCGGAGTTTTTTGAATCGCCGTCCAGACGCGGCCGACCAGGGCGTCGAGGTCGCGCAGCGCGGCGAGTTGCGTCGCCGCGTCGCGGTTGTGGTGCGCGGCGTGGTCGAAGTCGGTCGTGTAGAAGTCGAGGTAGCGGACTTTCGGGTCGCCGAGCTTCTCGATCAGTTCGCGCTCCATCTGCGCCATGAGGATGTCGCGTCCGCCCCAGCCGAGCTGCCACTCGTCGAACAGTTCGCCGGGCGGGCGCACGAACTTGTTCTGGAGTCCGCGCTGGAGCGAAGTCCAACGCGTCCCGCGCTGGTAGAGCTGAAAGCTGAGGTGGCGCTCCTCGTAAGGGTATGCGTCGGCGAGGAGCGGGACGCCGACCTCGTCGAGCAGTTCGGCGCCGGGCATGTCCACGCGCAGGCCGCCGAGGTTGCCGACCCAGAAGGGGATGAAGTTGAGGTAGTCGTAGGAGTGGAGCGTGTAGCGGTCGAACTCGACGTTGCCCTTTATCTGCAAGTGCTGGCCGGTGTCTAAGAGCGACCACGAAGGCCCGGACAGGCTCATCCCGCGGACGTAGAAGTTATCGAGGCGCGTGCCGCGCTCGTAGAAGACGTGCTCGAACCACGGCAGCAGGCTCTTGCCCGTGCGCGGGTCGCGGCGGCGGACGAAGCGCTCGACCGTGTCGTGCGGCAGTCCGTCGACCTTCACGACGACGAGCCGCTTCACCGCGGCGGCGCGCGCCGAAGGGCTCGTGCAGAAGAGCAGGCCGGCGGCGGCGAGCGCAAGCCCGAGACGACGGACGAAGACTCCGCCGAGAGACTTTGATGAACCTGAAGGCACCCGTTGATTATCTCTTCACTTTTCGCTAACGCAAAACGCCGCTCACTGGCCGATGGCGGCGAGGATGGCGCGGGCGTCCTCGGGGGCGATGCGCTGCTCTTCGCGCAGGGCGTTGCGCAGGTACTCGGCCGTCAAGAGTCGCAGCTCCGCCTCGACGCCGGGCGACTGGTAGATGCGCAGCAGCGCGGTCTTCGCGGCCTCGTTGTTGATGCGGTAGAGGCAATCGAGGCAGAGGCGGCGCGCCTCGGCGTCGTTGGTCTGGGCGAAGATTCGGGCGGCGGCGCGCGCCGCGCCCGCGTCACCGCGCGTGTTGGCCGCGGCCACGTAGCGCAGACTGCGGCGCACCTCCTCGATGTTCCAGACGACCTCGACCACGGGCGTTGACTTCGCCACCCTCTGTAAGAATTTTTTGTGGAAGACGAGGCGGCGCTCGGCGTCCAGAGTCAGACGGACGGAGTCGGGCGCGGCCGGCTCGCGGTGCTTGTAGAGCCCGAGGCTGAGGACGTTGGCGAAGCGCAAAAGCACGCGCTCGGTCTTGCCGTGTTCGAGCGGCACCATCTCCTCGCGCCGGTCGCGGTCGAGGCGCGCGGCGAGCCCGTCGGGGCGCCTGGCGGCGGCCACGAGCGCGGCGTACTGCTGGCGCGCGAGACGAGCCTCGGCCTCCAGGTCGTTCTCAAGCGGGTTGAGCGAGACGTTCTCGATGCGGCGCCCGATCTCCTCGCGCAGGTCGCGGTCGAGCGTCTGGTCGAGCGCGAGCAGGAGCTTGAGCTGCGAGTAGGCGCGCAGTCGCGTCGGCTGGTTAACGTCCATGCCGCGGCGGCTGGTGACGAAGTCGAAGACCGTGCGGCCGAGGAAGTAGTGCACGTCGCCGTAGCGCGAGAGCGACAGGACGTTGCGCGCCACGTCCTCGATGACGCGGTGCGACATCTCGCGCCGCTTCGGGTTGAGGCGGTCGCGGAAGTCCACGAGCAGCGCGGGGATTTTGGGGAAGTCGAGCCCGTAGATCGCCAGCGGTATCAGCTCGATCTTCCGCGCGCCCTCCGCGCCCGAGGGGGCGGGCCGGCCCTCCGCGTCAACGTAGCGCGTCTCGACGTGTCCGTCCCAGCGCGCGAGGCGCGAGTCGTCCCAGGGGCTCTTGATGTTGAGGAAGCGGCTGCCGAACTTGCGCCCGCGGTTCTTCTCGACATCCTCGCGCGAGACCCAGAGGAGCGCGTGCGTGGCGCTGCCGTCGGGGAGCGCGAGCGGCTCGAAGTAGAGCCCCTCGGCCTCGGCGCGCTGGCGCAGGAGTTCCCAGTTGTGGCCGCGCGTGTCGAGCATCTGCGTGTTCTGGCGGCGCAGCACTTCGTCGAGGTAGGCGTCGTCGATGAGGCCGCCGAAGGTCTTGCTCGTGAGCATCAAGCGCGCCTGTATCTCGGCGGACTCGGCGTGCGTGAAGACGGACTCGGCGCCGGTCTCGGCCTCGTAGAGCGAAAGGATGGCGAGCGCGCGGAGGATGTGCGCCTGCCGGTAGCGCTCCGAGTTGCGGCGCAGCGTCGAGGTCGAAGCCTTGGCGGCGAGGCCGTAGGGGTTGAAGACGACGTTCTGGAGCGCGAGCCACATGAAGCGGTGCCAGAGGTCTTGCTTCGGGTCGGCGAGGTCGATGACGGGCGGCGGCAGACCCTTTTTGCTCACGCTCTTCTTGTCGCCGACGCGGCCGTAGAGGAAGGGGATGGCCGAGGCGACGCGTTGCATCGCGGTCGGGCGCGTGTAAGTGAGCATCCAGACGTGGCGCAGCCGGTCGTTCTCGGGGTCTGCGTCGCCGAGCGTGTCGCGGAGGATGCTGACGAGCGGGACTTCTTCCGACTGCGCGCCGTCGGCCTTGAGGCCGTCGAGGTTGCCGAAGACGGTCAGGAGTTGAGCGTTGTCGCCGACGGGCAGCGTCTCGATGCGGAAGGGCGAAGGCCCCGCGGGCTTGCGCGGGAGCGCGTCCTCGCTCTTGAGGACGGGCACGATCTGCACCTGCCGCGCCGCCGCGAGTGGAACCTGCCCCGCGAGGACGAAGAGGGTCAGCGCGAGCGTCAGGAGTTTTTTCGCCGGTCGCATCGTGTGAGCGGTCTTCAATGTCCTCAAAGGTTCTTTATCCTCAGCAAGAAGGCTCCTGTCGGAGCGATAAGACTGCGCGCGGCTGTTTCGAGGGGAGTCGAAATGCTGCGCCGCGCCCGCCTCACAAAGCCCTGCGGCTCAAGAGTGCAACCGACGTACCGCCTGCACTATCAATCTACACGAACTCCACCACGGTTACCACGCGTTTCCTCAACGTTTGCGATGTCAACGCCCGCGGCAATGTTGCCCTAAAACTTGAGGCGGAAGCCCGACCGTGAGGGAGGGCTCCTGGCTCCGACCGTATCTCCTGACGCAAGACACAGAGCCCTCCCTCATGGCCGGGCTTCCTCCTTAACGGTTGACGATCTCCTCGAACGCGGCGAACGTCGCGGCGTCGAGCACGTAGACGCGCGCCGAGGGCACGCGCCCGAGCCGTACGTCGGCCGAAGGTTGAGACGCAGCTTCGAGCCGCGACGTTAACTCGTCGTTGCTGAAATAGCGCCGGCCGCGCGCGACGACGACGATGTCTCCGGGCCGGAACTCGCGCAGCGCCGCGCGGTCGGAGAGCGAGACCGAGCGCAGGTCGTCGCGGCCTGCGCGCCGCAGGTAATGCGTCAGCAACTCCGGCGTCTCGTTCGCCACGCGCGCGCCTGGCGGCGCGAGCCGCGCGACCGCCTCGGCTATCTCACGCGTGCTTGAGTCGTAGAACTCGTCGTGCGGGAAGTAACTGCCGGCGCGCGCCTCGCCGCCGCCGATGAAGTTTGTGTAGAGCCTGTAATGCGGCGCCGCCTTCACCGACGCCAGAAGCGAGAGCCCGACGACCACGAGCGCAAACCCGGCGCGAGCGTAAGCCCCGAACGCCTCACGCCCCGGCCGTCTCGCCAAGAGTCTGCTGAAGAGTCCGGAGAGGTAATGGAGCCCGACGGCCGAGGTCATCAGCACGGCCGGCAGCGCGAAGGTGAAATAGCGCGTGAACTTTCCGCCGAGGAAGGTGAAGGGGAAGAACCAGAAGAAGAGCCAGAAGAGCACGAAGTAACGACCGTCGCCCAGCCTCCGGCGGAAGAGCAGCGGCAGGCCGGCGACACAGCCGACGAGCACCAACACCGGCAGCTTCACGCCCATGAAGACGTAATAGAAATACCACGGCGAGCCGCGCAGCCACAGCGACATCTGGTTGCGGTAAAGCTCGCCGAGGAACTCGTAAGAGTCGTGCCCGATTCGCTTCTCGCCCGCGAACGTGAGCATCTCCCGCCACGTCCCCGGTAGCAGGATCGTCGGATTGCAGATGACGAACGCGACGCCCATCACCGCGAACCAGGCGAGCCACTTCTTCTTGCCCATTCGCCAACGCGTCGCCGGCATGCCCTGGAAGGCGTAGTAGTAGGCGCCGCTGATGGCGAGAAAGTGCGGCACGTACTTCGACGCCATCATCGCGCCGAAGGCCGCGGCCGTCGCCCAGTAGAAGGGCTCGGGCCGGCGCGCGCCCTCCTCGGCCACCTTCTGCCCGCGCAGCCAGAAGAGGTTGGCGAGCAGGAAGAAGAAGACGAGGAAGGTGTCCTCCTTCGCGATGCGGTTGAAGCCGACGGCCGCCGGGTCGAAGGCCCACAGGGCGGCGGCGAGCAGCGCCACCTCCGTGCCGAAGAGTTCGCGCGTGACGAGGAAGAGGAGAATCGAAGTGAGCGCGCCGAGCAGTGCGCCCGGCAGGCGCGCGGCCGTCTCGGTCGAGATTTGAAGCCGCGGATTCTCTCGCGCGGCGGCCGTCGCGTTCCAGCCCTCGGAGGCGACGATGCTGACCGTCAGCAGCGCCTTCATCAGAAAGGGGTGCTCGCCGTTCGCGGGCGTCAGGCCGCGCTCGCGGTACTCGGCCACGGCGCGCACCTTGTTCAACTCGTCTTCGCTCAAACTCTCCGCGCCGAGCTGGTATGCGCGCAGGCCGAAACCGACCAGCAGGAACAGCGTCAGCGCCGACACGACGAACGCGCGGCTGGTCGTGCCTACCGACTGTCCCGGGAAGGGTTCGGGCCTGACGGGTGCGGTCGTGGCGGATGCTGCGGGCGCGGACAAGGTTCGGCTAAATCTCCGTTAAGTCTCGCAAGGCGTGACTGCGTATAAATTCACGCCCGTCACTTAAAACAGGGAGAGTAACGGACTAGGCCGCGAGTGTCAAAACCCTGTGTGACAGAAGGTTAAGCGTCACAGCCGCGCAGATTTTGGGGCGGAAGGAGTCGGCGCGGGACGCGCCCGCGCCTAGCGTTTCTGCTCGGCGGGGGCGCGCGCGTCCCTGGGCGACTGGGCGTTGTTGGAGTTGGCGTTCTGGTCTTTGGAGTTGGCGTTCTGGTCTTCGGTCGGCTCGTCCGACTTCCAGCCCGCGCGTTCGAGCAGAGGGTAGACGTACTTGATGGGGACGGCGTAATTCTGCCCCTCCATCTCTGTGAAGGTCGCAAAGTTGACGCCGATGACCCGACCCTTCGGGCCGAAGAGCGGCGAGCCGGAGCCACCGACGGCGTTGCGCGCGTCGAAGACGATGTTGCGCCCCTGCAAGTCTGTGACGTTGCCCTGCGTGGTGAGCGGCTTGATGTAGTTGCGTTCGGAGAGACAGGCCAAAAGCGTCTCGACCGACGCGCCGCAGCGCTCGCGCAGTGTGCGCGCCTCGGCCTCGGGGATAGTCGCCATCAGGCGATCCTGGCCGGAGGGGTAGCCCATCATCACGACCGTCGCGCCGATCATCGCCGTGTCCGGGTCTTTGTCGAGCGGGAGCGCGGGGAGCCCGGCCGGCAACTCCTTCGTTTCGAGCGTGCCGACGGCCACGTCGTCGCGCGAGGTCTGCCGCAGGCGGAGCACGAAGGGCTGGCGGATGCCGGGGAAGAAGGCCACGATGCGCGTGACGCGGAACTGCCCGCGCACGCTCTGGCTCAAAGTCTGCACGCCCTCGTCGGCCGTCCAGGGCTCGACGGCGAGGTGCCGGTTGGTGACGACGTAGCCGCCGCCGACGTGGAAGCACGTGCCGACGAAGTCGCGGATGAAGGGCGGGCCGTTGCCCTCGGGCGTGAGCAAAGGCTGTTCGCCCGCGCTCTGCAAGTTCTCGCCCTCTTCGTTCGTCTGCGTCTCGGGGTAGCGCATGGGGCGGCCCGTCCCCGGCTCGAAGAGCATGTAGGAGCCGGCGATGAGGCAGACGCCGTTGCCGTACTCGCTACGCAGGCGCGGCGCGAGCGAGAGGCTGTTGATGATCTCGCGGTTGCGCTGGTCAACGGCGCCGAACTGCGCGCCGACCAGTTCGAGCTGGCGCTGCTGCGCGGCGAGCTGCTCGTTCTGCTTGTTGATCAGCTCGCGGCTGCGTCGCATCTCCTGATAGAGGGAGTTGCCGAGGTAGTACACGCCGCCGAAGAGGATGGCGACGCAGAGGAAGACGCCGATCTTCGTGCTCCAGTTGATCTCGCGCAGCAGCTCGCGCGTGAACTCGCGCAGGAAGACTTTGGCGTCGTCGCGGCGCGCGGTGGCGGCGGCCTCGATGGCGGCCTGCTCGATGAAGGGGGCGACGCTGGCGCGGCGGTTGGTGGCGGTGACGGCCGGGAGGTTGCCGACGGGGAAGAACTGCATCCGCACGTCGAAGGCCGCGAAGCGCAGCTCGTCGCCGTCGTCTATCGTCGCGCCGCGCGCGACGGGCCGGCCGTTGAGGGTGATGCCGATCTCGGGGTCGAACTCCTGCACGCGGAAGTGGCCGTTCTGCCGCGTGAGTTCGAGCATGACGCTGGAGTCGGTGAGGAGGTCGGAGCCGAGCCGGATGTGGCAGCCCTCGCCCGGCCCGATGAGGACGCGCTCCTGCGAGAGCACCTCCGTGTGCCGCTCCTGCCCGTTCGAGATGTGTACGACCAGACCGCCAGCCATCGAGCCTCGTCAGGCAGAGCCAACACATAAAGGTGGCGAACCCGCAACGACGACCTGTCCGGCGCTCGCCGGCGGCCAGGGGCGCGCCACCACTCGGCCATTTTATACTAACGGGCTGGAAGCGACAATTTATGCCGGCGCCGATAGCCGGACGGGTTACTCAGGGCCCGGGGCAAAGAAGAAGCCGTCCGAGCCGAAAACTCCTCTACCTTCAAGGGCGAAGCGGAGGGGCGCCGACATCCTATCCCTGATTCCTGTGGGGCGTTCGATCTTGTAGAACTCGCGCGCGATGGTATCGAAGGCAAACTGGTCCCTCCGCGAAGCCAGAGCCTCCCGCTCTTGCAGCAGGGCCTTGACGGTCTCACGCGGGAAGTAGGTGAGCGCGAGGGCCCGGGCCGAGAGCGTATATTTTGTCTCGTGTCGGGAGAGGTTGAGCAGGTGTGCCGGCACGTCTGCCCCGCCGAGACGCCCCAGCGCGACGGCGGCGTAAGGGCGCAGGTCAATGGCTCCCGGGACGAAGAACTTGAAGAGCGTCTTGGCGTATCTCCCCGGCGCCTGATTCAGAAGCTCCTTCAGCGTGGGGACTATCTCGGCGTCCCCTGACAGTGTGAGCGCCATGATTGCTGTCACCCGCTGGTTGGCGTCGCCACGCGTCAACCATGACCGGAGGGTTGTCTTGACCGACGGCTCGTCAAGGTTGGCGAGCGCCTCCGCCGCTAACCCCCTGAGACTCGCGTCCTTTGCCGCTTCGAGCAGGCTGCCGGCCGCACGCCCGTCCTTCAATTTCCACAAGGAGGAGAGCGCCGCATGCTTAACTTCCAGGGACTTGTCGCGGAGCATGCGCCCCAGCCGCACGACAACGTCCTCGCCTGCGAAATGGCCGAGCGCATTCGCCGCCGCCGTACGGACGGCAGCGGAGTTGTCCGTCAGCGCCTTAAGCAGTGTCTCCTTAACAGACCGCTCCTCGTCGGGAGTGAGGGAGAGTTTCGCTATGGCGCCGATAGAGTTCACGCTCGCGGAGCGTACGCTCTCGTGAGGGTCGGAGGTCGCGGTCAGGAGCGGCCGTATTGCCAGGGAGCTTCGCATGTTGGCGAGACCTTCTGCCGCGGCGACGCGTACCACAACCTCCGGGTCGCGTAGCGCGCCGAAGAGGTCTTGCATCACCTCCGGGTCTTCGCTCTGCCCGATTAACATGGCCGCGACCATGCGGGCCCGGGGCGCCGACGCTTTGAGAGCGGTGCGGACTCGACTCATCGAACGCCTGATGGTGTCATCGAAGAATTGCATCAGGCCGAGCCTGTGGAGTGCCGCAAGTGCCTCATAAAACACCTCGTCGCTCTCGTGCTCCAGACCGTCCGCGACCAGTTCCCTCAGCATGCTCCGGTATTCACTCAAACCCTCGCCGACGTTGTATGCCATCTTGAGCGACGCCAGGGTGGAGGCGCGCACTTTAGGCGAAACGTCCGCGGCCCCCAGCCGGTAGATGTCTACAAGCTCTAAGGGGGGGAATTTCTGGAGACTCCACAGAGCGGCGGCGCGAACCTCTGCGTCAGTATCTTCGGCCAAAATCCGCCTTACGACCGCCAGCACCTTCGGGATGGCGATGCGCCCCAGCCCTTGCACCGCGGCCACGCGCACGCGGCTGTCCGGGTAGGTGATGAGCCCGGAGAGCGCGTCGAAGCCGGAGTCGCCCTGCCGCGAGAGCTGGTTGATGATGCGCAATTGCTCGTCGCCGCTCGCGCCGAAGAGCGCGGGTATCAGTTCGCGTATGGCGAAGTGGTCGCGCAGCAGGCGGTGGACAAACTCGTACTCGGCCCCCGCGCGCTTGAGGAGCAGCGCGTCGGCGGCGTGACGCAGGAAGGCGCGATACCGCGGGCAGATGTGGCCCCCAGTCAGCAGGACGAGTTTGAGGGCGGGATTGAGCAGAGACCTTTCGACCGCGCGGTGCGACTGCTCCATGAGGAGCCGGTAGCCCAGGATGGCGACGCCGAACGAGGCCAGCACCCCGGGCGCGAGGCGGCCGGACAGGTGGGCGAGCGCCAGCGCCGCCGCGAAGAAGACGGCCACGCCGCCCGCGTTCTCGCCCGCGAGGATCAAGCCGACGGCGATGGGGACGGCAACCGACAACGTGCCCGCGCCCGGCTCGCCCACGAGCCACGTCGCCCACCACCCCAGGAGAATCAGGACGGCGGTAATACAGACGAAGGTCAGGAGGAAGATGGGGAACCTATCGTTCGCATTTTGACCCCGCGTGTAGATGAAGAAGAACAGGACGCCGCTGGCCGCGAGCCCGAGCGGGATGTACTCCGCCATGTGCGCCAGGAGGGGCACGAACACCCCCAGCGCGAGGCAGGGAAACAGCGTCGGCACGATGTCACCAACCTCTTTTTTTATTTCGTCGAAGTCAACGCCGAGGAGGATAAACATCCCCGCGATGATCAGGGGCACTGCGATGGCCGTGGCGACGGCCGGGTGTATGGAGACCGGCATGACCCTGATGAAGGAGGCGTTGAGGAGGCCGAAGCTGAGGAGGGTGAACCCGCCGATGCCGACGACGGCAGCGGCTATTGATAAAATCGTGGTGGAGGTTTTCCCGGCGACCGGGAAGTCGGGGCCGTTCATGACCAACCTCAGCAGGAAGGCCGAGGGCGCCAGCAGGCTGAGCGCGAGGAACTGCGGCGGCCCTTCGAAGCCGACGCCGGGCCGGTAGAGGAGTGCAGCGATGGCGAGGAGCGAGACGAGCGTTCCGACGATCATCGTGGCGACGTTCGCGCTGGTGAAGAACCCCACCTTGATGTCGTTCGGCTCGACGGACATGAAGGCGTGCAGGCGGCCGAGGGGAAGCAGCGTCCGCATGCGCTCGCTCAGCTTGATGGCCAGCCACCCGAGGTAGTGGTTGATCTGTTCGAGGGAGTAGCGGGTCGGAACGTCGTTGTCGGGGTTCAGGTCGAAGGGGACGTTGGCGAGGCGGCGGGCGTTGCGCTGCACCATCCGCGCCACGTAGGTGTCGAGCAGCCAGCGGCGGCGTTCGAGGAACGGCTGGTTGCGCGGCACGTTGAGCGGGGCCTTGCCGCCGTAGGCCAGCGTCATCATGCTCAGCGTCAGCGGCGACTCGGCCATCTCGTAAAGGTCTTCGTGGTCGAAGAGGGCGTCGCGGAGGGCGGTCGCCTCGGCGTGTTCGAGGTAGGCGTTAATCTGCTCGCGGTTGAGCGGCTTGAGTGTTGCGGAGCCCTGGAGCGCGAGGCGCGTCTCCTTCTGCTCCATGAGCGGCTGGTACTCGATGATGCGGCTGCACACGACCACCGTCTGCTGCGAGTGCTCCTTGAGGTAAGTCTCGTTCATCAGCCGGACGAGCGCCTTCACCTGCGCCTCATTCACCTCGTCGAGGCCGTCGAGGAGGAGCGCGACCCGCCCCTCCTCCACCCACTGCCGTGAGACGTTCCTGATTCCCTCGACCGGCATCTCGTTGAGCATCCGCACCAGCCACCGCTCGAAGGCGCGCGAGCCCCCGCCGTCAAGCTCCTCCCGGCGCGAGAAGGGGGACATGCGCGAGAGGAGCCCCTTCTCCGGAACGGCGCTGAACTTCGACAGGTTGAGAAGCAGCGGGAGCGGGGCCGAAGGGTCGCGCTCGGCCTCCTCGATGAGGGCCAGCGCGAGGTTGTGCAGTGTGGTCGTCTTGCCCGAGCCCGGGTGGCCGAGGAGCAGTATGCGCCGCCTGTAGTCTTCAAAAGCCTCCTCGAAGGTCGCGTACTCCTTCACCTTGCCCGTGGAGTAGATGAAGAAGTCGTAGGCGACGAAGTTCAGCGGCATCGTCGCGTGCAGGCTCTCGCTCAAGCCGATGTCTATGTAGCGCGCGAAGTGGATTGATGCCTTGCGGCGATTGACCACGTCCTCGCGCAGGTAATCCAGGTACCACTGCCGCGTGGTCTGCGCCCGCTCGCCCCTGCGCTTGGAGGCGCGCCCGCGCCCGCCGCCCCGGCCCTTCGTGTCCGTGCTGACGCGCTGAAGGACGGCCGCAAGGATTGCGACCAGCAGCACGACGACGGCGAAGGTCGCGACGGTGACGAGCGTCTCGTTGCCCTCGAAGAACTGCCTGACGCGGGGGGAGAGCTTTTCGGCGACCCACTTGACGGCCCCTTGCCAGGACTGCCAGGCGCCGCCGAGGTCGCTGATAACGCTGATGACGAGCAGGACGACGAGGGCCGCCGGGGCCCAGCGGACGAGGAACTGGCGGAGAGAATTGGCTGGCATTCCCGCGAATCCTTCACCGACCTGCCATCCCTCCCCGTCTCCGCTGCCTGGGGCGTAAGGAGTGAGAGGTGGTCGGAGTCTGTTCGGACTGAGTTGACTGCTGCGGCCATCTACGGGTGAACAGCCTGGCCGGAAGAACACGCCTGGGCGTCGGACGACGTGCGAAGCGAAATTATTCCGGAGTCGTTGGCATGTCAATAGCGTTGTCGCTAAGGAAAATTCGGCGCGCGGTACGCGGATTCGTCCGCCCGGTCAAATAAATGGACGTGCCGGCCGGGCGGGAAACAAAAGTCCGGCAGCGCTCGTAGAATCAGGTCTAACGCGCCTCCTCGCCGTTGCCGAGTGTGGCCGGCGCGCAGTAACCTGTACAACAAATTTTCAGACGGCGGGCATCAAAGCACGCGCACACGTTGCACTCTCCTGCGCGGGCCGTCCCGCCCGACCCGAGTCAAGACGAGGAGCTACAGAGATGCTTCGACGAACGGCAGTCTTCCTACTTCTGTGCGCGCTCGGCGTGGCGGGCGCGGCCTCCGCCTCGGGGCAGACGCGCGTGCCCCCCATCAACTTCAAGGAGCGCACGCTCGCCAACGGGATGGTGGTCTACACGGCGCAGGAGCGTTCGAGCCCGACGGTTGCCATCCAGGTCTGGTACAAGGTCGGGTCGAAGGACGACCCCGACCGCCGCAGCGGCTTCGCGCACCTGTTCGAACACCTCATGTTCAAGTCCACGAAGAACATGAAGGACGAGATGATGGATCGTCTCACCGAAGACGTGGGCGGCTGGAACAACGCCTCGACCTCGGACGACGTGACGAACTACTACGAGGTCGTCCCTTCAAATTACCTTGAGACCTTGCTGTGGGCCGAGGCCGACCGCATGTCGTCGCTCAACGTTACGGCGACGAACTTCCCGTCGGAGCGCGACGTGGTCAAGGAGGAGTTCAACTCGGGCGTGCTCGCGCCGCCGTACGGCCGGCTCTTCTACGCCATCGACAAGCTCTCGTACTCCGTCCACCCGTACAAGCGGCCGACCATCGGCAGCAAGGAAGACCTCGACGCCGCCACGCTCGAAGACGTGCGCGCCTTCCACAAGACCTTCTACCGCCCCGACAACGCCGTGCTCATCGTCGTCGGCGACTTCGAGCAGCGGCAACTCGACGGCTGGATCGACAAGTACTTCGGCAAGATCGCGAAGCCCGCGGCGACCATCCCGCGCGTGAGCGTGAAGGAGCCCGAGCGCACGGCCGAGAAGCGCTTCGACGAGCGCGGGCCGAACGTGCCGCTGCCGGCCGTCGCCATCACGTACCTCGCGCCGCCCGTCTCCAACCCCGACGCCGACGCACTGCGCGTGGCCGAGTCGATTCTTTCGAACGGCGAGTCGTCGCGTCTCTACCAGTCGCTCGTCTACACGCAGCAGGTGGCGCAGGAGGCTTTCGCCAGCGCGAACCTGCGGCAAGACCCGGGTCTCTTCGTCCTCGGCGCCATCCTCGCCAGCGGCAAGCAGCCGGCCGACGCCGAGCGCGCGCTGCTCGCCGAACTGAAGCGCATCCAGAGCGAGCCCGTGACGAAGGCCGAACTGGACAAGGCCGTCAACCAGCTCGTCGCCAACGCCCTGCGCGAGCGCGAGACGAACAGCGGCAAGGCTTTCGCCATCGGGCAGGCCGCCGTCATCGTCGGCGATGCGAAGCGCGTCAACACGGACATCGAGCGGCTTCAGGCCATCACCGCCGCCGACGTGCAGCGCGTGATGAAGAAGTATTTCACGGACGCGAACCGCCTCGTCATCACGTACCAGGCCGAGCAGCAGAAGCCCGACGAGAAGAAGGCCGAGGGCACCGGCGGGGAGGGAAGTCGATGAGAAACGTAGTGAAGGAAGTCCGGCTCGCGGCGCTCGTCGCCGCGGCGCTCTTGTTCGCGGCCTTCGGGCTGGCTCACACCTCGGGCGCGCAGACGGCCTCCGGCTCCACCGTGATCGCGCAGGAGACTCCGCCGCCGCCGGCCTCGCCGCGCTCGGTCAACGTGCCGAAGCCGGTCGAGCGCACGCTCGCCAACGGGCTGCGCGTCATCGTCATCGAGAACCACTCGACGCCGCTCGTCGGCGCGCAGCTTCTGGTCAAGAACGGCGGCGAGGCCGACCCCGCCACCATGAGCGGGCTGGCCGACATGACGGCCGAGCTTCTGACGAAGGGGACGAAGACGCGCACCGCGCCGCAGGTCGCGCAGGAGATCGAAGCGCTCGGCGGCGTCATCGGCTCTGCCGCGGGCTGGGACGCCTCGCGCGCGTCGGTCAACGTCATCTCTTCGAAGTCCGAGCAGGCGTTGGGCGTCCTCGCCGACGTGGTGCGTAACCCCGTCTTCAAGGAGGAGGAGATCGAGCGTTTGCGTCAGCAGTACCTCGATAGCTTGAGCGTCGGGATGAACAGCCCGGGACAGCTCGCTAGTTGGGTTGCTGCGCGCGTCGTCTTCGGCGACAGCCCTTACGGCCACCCCGTCTCGGGCACGACCGCATCCATCGGGCGCATACAGCGCAAGGACGTGGCAGACTTCCACGGGCGCTTCTACCGACCCGACAACGCCGTCCTCGTCCTCGGCGGCGACATCAAGGCCGACGACGCCTACAAACTCGCCGAGCGCCTGTTCGGCGACTGGGCGAAGCCTTCGGCGGCGCTTCCCGCTTCGGCCGGCACGGGCGCCGCGGGCGCGGCAGCGAAGCGGCGCGTCGTCGTCGTGGACATGCCGGGTGCGGGGCAGGCGGCGGTCGTCTTCGCGCGCCGCGGCATCGCGCGCACAGACCCCGAGTTCTACTCCGGCATCGTCGCCAACTCGGTGCTCTCGGGCTACTCGGGGCGTCTGAATCAGGAGATACGCATCAAGCGGGGCTTGAGCTACGGCGCGCGCTCGTCGCTTGAGACGCGGCGCGACGCGGGGCCGTTCGTCGCTTCGGCGCAGACGAAGAACCAGTCGGGCGCGGAGGTGGCTTCGCTGCTCATGGGCGAGCTGACGCGTTTGTCGAGCGAGGCGGTGAGCGAGGCGGAACTGACGCCGCGCAAGGCCGTCGTCATCGGCAACTTCGGCCGCTCGCTTGAGACGACCGAGGGGCTGGTCGCGCAGGTCGCACAGCTTGCGCTCTACGGGCTGAGCCTCGACGAGATCAACCGTTACATCACGAGCGTGCAGGCCGTGACCCCGGCGCAGATACAGAAGTTCGCCGGCTCGCGCCTCGGCGCGGCGGACGCCGCCATCGTCATCGTCGGCGACGCCAAGGACTTCATCGAGCCGCTGCGTAAGCAGTTCCCGGAAGTTGAAGTCATCAAGCGCGACGAACTCGACCTCGACACAGGCAAACTCCGCAAGACCGACGGCGGCGTGTCGAAGCAGTAAGCGCGCAAAGGCTTCGCAATTCGTCGCAACGACGTTGCGGAGCGTGCTTCCGTCGCTGCACGCCTTGCAGCGACGTTGTAAAACAAAACTCCGTCATTGCAGGGCGTGCTTCCGTCGCTGCACGCCCTGCAATGACGCAAGCACGCTCTGCAATGACGGAAGCACGCTCTGCAATGACGTTGCAAGGCGTGCTTGCGTCATTGCAGGGCGTGCAACGACGCAACAGGCCGTGTTTCCTTCGTTGCAGGCGCTGCAATAAAGCAACAGAGCGTGCCTCCTTCGCTGCACGGCCTGCAACTAAGCAACAGGTCGTGCAAATGTGGTAAGCGAAGATGCAGACGAGCACACGCCGCGCGTCTTAAGCCGGAATCAGCAACAAAAGGGCGTCCGGAGCTGTAACATGAGAAGTAAAAGCGTTTCCATACTTGTTTTATTAATACTCTTCGGAAGTCAGGCGCAGGCGTTTGTGCCGGCGCGAGTACGAACGCGTCAGGACGAGCCGGCGCGCGCGCAGGGCGCGGACTCCTCCGCGGTCGCGCGTAAGCTTTCGAGCCGCATCGCCTCGGAGCGCCGGGCGGCGGCGGAAGAGCTGGCGCGGCTCGCGGCGGTCGAACATCTGCGGCTCGTCGAAGGCTATCGCGTGCAGGAGCGGGACGCGCGGGTCAAGCTCGCGCTCGACTGGGCGCTCTACCGGATGGGGCGGAACGAGACTCTCTTCCAGCTCGTCGCCGCGCTCGACGAGAAGAAGCAGGCCGAGCAATCGGTCGCCTACCTCAAGCAGCTCGAAGGCCCCGACCCGCTCTACGTCTTCCTCGGCCGCGTCAACGGCCACACGCAGGCGCGCCTCCTCGAAGTGCTCGCCACGGTCGGTGACCGCGGCACGCTCGAACGCATCCAGCCCTACACGCAATCCCTCGACCCGCTCATCGCCGACGCCGCCAAGTTCGCCGAGCGCGAGATTCAAATCCGCGTCGAAGAGACGCCCGCCGTCGAGCCCAAGCGCCAGCGTAAGGTGGGCGACGCCGCGGACGACGAGCAGGCGCCGCCCCTCTGAACCCGCGGTTTTGACAACGGCCGGCCGTGTGTTTAACTGGCGGCCGTATGCACCGCAACCTCCGCTCGTTTCTCGAACTGCTCCGCTCGGACGGCGACATAGTCGAAGTCGAAGCGGAAGTTGACCCCGACCTCGAACTCGCCGAAATACACCGCCGCGTCATCGAGCGCGCCGGCCCGGCGCTCCTCTTCAAGCGGGTGAAGCGCAGCCGCTACCCCGTCGTCACCAACCTCTTCGGCACAGTCCGACGCATCGAGCGCGCCTTCGGCCCGAAGCCCGAAGCGCTCGTCCGCCAGGCCGTCCACGTCGCCGAATCGCTCCTGCCGCCGAAGCCGGCCGCCCTCTGGCAGCACCGCGCGCTCGCGCTCGAAGCACTCAAGCTCGGCACGAAGAAAGTCCGCCGCGCGCCGGTCACGGAAGTCGTGGACAACCCCGCGCGCCTCGACGAACTGCCCGTGCTGACGACGTGGCAGGAGGACGGCGGCCCCTTCTTCACGCTCCCGCTCGTCTACACCGAGCACCCTTCGACGGGCAAGCACAACCTCGGCATGTACCGCATGCAGCGCTTCGACGCGCACACGACGGGCATGCACTGGCAGATACACAAGGGCGGCGGCTTTCACTACCACGAAGCCGAGGCGGCGGGAAAGGCGCTACCCGTCACGATGTTCCTCGGTGGCCCGCCCGCGCTGATTCTCTCCGCCATCGCCCCGCTCCCCGAAGACGTGCCCGAGTTGGTTCTGGCCTCCGTGCTCTCGGGCGAAAAGATTCGTGTGGCCGATTCACCGCTCGAAGGCCACCCGCACCGCCTCGTCGCCGAGGCCGAGTTCGCCCTCGTCGGGCGCGTGCCCCCGCACGAGCGACGCCCCGAAGGCCCCTTCGGCGACCACTACGGCTACTATTCGCTTCAGCACGACTATCCGGTCTTCAACGTCGAAGCCGTCTATCACCGCCGCGACGCCATCTACCCCGCGACCGTCGTCGGCAAACCGCGGCAGGAAGATTTTTTCATCGGCGACTATTTGCAGAAGCTCCTCTCGCCGCTCTTCCCCTTAGTGATGCCCAGCGTGCGCGACCTCTGGTCGTACGGCGAGACAGGCTTCCATTCACTGGCCGCCGCGGTCGTGCGCGAGCGCTACGCGCGCGAGGCGCTCGTCTCCGCCTTCCGCATTCTCGGCGAAGGGCAACTCTCGCTCACCAAGTTTTTGCTGCTCACAGACACGCCGCAAGACCTGCGCGACTTCCCGCGACTGTTCGAGCACGTGCTCGCGCGCTTCCGCCCGGAGACAGACCTCTTCGTCTTCTCGAACCTTTCGATGGACACGCTCGACTACACTTCGGGGACGATCAACCGCGGCAGCAAGGCCGTGCTCCTCGGCCTCGGCGACGCCGTCCGCGAGCTGCCGCGCGAGTTCAGAGGGGAACTGCCGCCGGGCGTTACGCGCGCCGAGGTCTTCTGCGCCGGCTGCCTCGTCGTCGAAGGGCCGACGTTTGAGGAGGCGCCGGGTCTCGCCGCGCGCATCGCACGCGAAGAGGTCTTCCGCGAGTGGCCGCTCGTCGTCATCCACGACGACGCCTCGGTCGCGCGCTCCGCCCCGGACTTCCTCTGGGCCACCTGGACGCGCTTCGAGCCCGCCTCCGACATCCACGCCGCGGCGACCGAGCTGCGCCGCCATCACGTCAGCTACACCGCGCCCCTCTTCATCGACGCGCGCATGAAGCCGGGCTACCCGGACGAACTCATCGTCCGACCCGACATCGCCGACCTCGTCACGCGCCGCTGGCGCGAATACTTCCCCGAAGGGTTGAAGGGAGATGGCGGCTGAAGCTGTCTCGACTGAGGCGGGCTGCGCGGTCGTCGTCGTCGGCCCGGCCGGGGCCCTCGACCCCCGCGTC
>JBEVJD010000330.1:0-2746 GCA_040510435.1 Pyrinomonadaceae bacterium
GGTCTTCCCCGCCCCCGTCGGCTGGATGACGAGGAACCGCTCGGCAGGCCCCTCCCCGCGACCCGCCAAGCGCGTGTGCTTGGCGGCCTCGATCATCGCGTACAGGGCTTCTATCTGGTAGTCGCGGAGTAGCAGACCGGACGACATCCCTCACTCGCCGCGCGCGCCGTAATAGACTGACTTTGCCGCGAAAGCGGGGGCCGCGCCTGCGGCGTCGGACTGAAGGGTGCTACTGCCCGCCTGCCCGCCCGAATTCGCTCCGACGGGCTCGACTATCTCGCCGCCTCGCACGAGGTAACGGACGCCAGAGTTGACGTCGTAGAAGACTTCCTCAAGGGGCGCGGCGGCCGTCCGACCCGCGTCGGCGACGGCCGCGCTCGAAGAAGGCAGGGGTGTGTGTTGGACGGGGCCACCGGCGGCGGAAGCCAGGGCGGGTGTGAATGCTGAAAACGCCTGAGGCTGCGACCCTCCGAGGTATGCCAGCTCCTTGTCGTTGAGCGGGTGCGCCGCGAGTAATCCGCGCGCCGTCTGCGGGTCAGGCAGCACTCCCTGCCGCGTCCTCGCCAGCACGTCGGGCGAAAAGACGCCGGAGTTCTTCGCCGCCCCGTAGACCTTCCAGCAGATCGCTACGTAATCGCGCGTCTCTCTGTAGGGCGGGATGCCGCCCGTCTTGAGGCCGCGAGGGTTGATGATCTTCCCGCCCTTCGGCCTGAGAGTCCTGCCGGTCTGGTACGCCTCGACCGCGCCGAAACCCGCGTTGTAGCTGGCCCAGACGAGATCGAGCCGGCCGCCGAACTGGTTCATGGCCTTGCGGACGTACCTGGCCGCCGCGTCGATGGAGTCGGGGACGTTGTAGGAGTTCTTCAGCCCGTAGTCGGCCGCCGTCGCCGGTATGAACTGCATCAAGCCTTCGGCCCCCGCCGGCGAGCGCAGCCACCAGCGGAAGCGGGTCTCTTTGTACGCGATGACCCAGATCGCGTAAGGGTCGACCCCGTACTTGATGGCGGCGGCGGCGATGAGCGGCTCGACGAGCGCCGCCCTCTCCCGCAGCCGAGTCGTCTGACGCACACGCCTAACTTTGCGACGGGCGACGGCCTTCCGACCTTTTCGCGGTTGGGCCTTCTTCTGCCCTGCCTGCTTGCGCTGGCGACGAGTCTCGGCCCTGGCGTCTCCTTGCGCGAGAACCACCAATAGCGCCGCGAGCGAGATTGAGACCGGCAAAGTTTTTCTGTTGAGCATGAGCGTCACGACTCCTCCGGCTTCTCGCCTATCGCAAGAAGAGTGCCGCGACGCTGCGGCACGGCTCTTGTATCTCCCCCCCTCGACGGCGGCGAGGTGAAGAGTCACCCGGCCCGCCGGCGCCGAAATCCAAATCCGGAAACAAGTGTAAGGAGCTTGTGTAAAGCGATGAAGAACTTCAAAGCACCCTCGACCAAAACGCGCGGCTCGTCGAACTCGAAGGCGCTCCGCCTGCTGCTCTCGTCCGCCCACGTCTTAGAACGGCTGCTCGTCCCCGCGGCGTGTGTGGCCGTGACCCTCTTGCTCTCGACGCCGGTCTTCGCCGACGGCCCCGTCTTCAACGGCAACGCCTCGAAGCTCGGCCAGATCGTCCGCGCCGTCCTGCTGCTCGCCGCCGCGCTCGTCGCCGTGATGGGCGTCTTCTTCGCCATCAAGGCGCTCAAGAACTTCGGCAACGACAAGGAGTGGGGCAACCAGACGATGGCGACTCTCGGCTGCTTCGCCCTCACGACCGTCCTCGCCGTGATGTGGGCGCTGGCGCAGGGCACGGTGGTGGATGTCGGTCTGGACTTCTAAAGACGCCCGGCGTCGCATCCGGCGAAGGACACCATGAGACCGCGCCCGATCAGGTCGAACATACTCAAGCCGCTCCCACGACTCGGCATCCACGTCGAGAACTGGAAGTACATCGTCCTCGGCGCGGCCGTCGGCTTCGTCACCCCGTTCGCCTTGAACATCTGGGTGTGGGTCATCCCGCTCGGAGCGTTCACGGGGCCTCTGGCGGCCGTCACGCTGTTCGCCTTCTTCAACTACGTCAACCGCGGCAAGAGGCCGCTCTGGTTCAATTACAAGGCCCGGGCGGCGAGGGAGCGGTGGTGTGCCTGGAGGCGGGCGCTTCCGGGTGACTATTCGGACGTGCGCTGGATGAATTAACGCGCGCGTCTGGCAGGAACAGCTAACGTGGACCCGAAGATCATCATCCTTCTCTCAGTCCTGTCGGCCGTGGGCCTCGGCCTCGGCGTCGGGCTCGCCTTCGTGCTCATCCCGGCGGGGCGCCGCTCGCGCCGCGACCTGAAGGCGTGGGAGAACTCGCCCGACGCGCGGCTCCGTGAGCGGGCGGCCGAAGACACGAGGCAGCGCAAGCTCCTGCCCTTCCCCGTGGGCCGCCGACGCAACAGCTCCGTGTGCGGCGTCATCACGAACCTGCTGCGCAACCGAGACGGCAGCTACACGAAGGGCTATCGGCTTAAGCTCGCCCCGTCGATGTACGACGAAGACGGAGTCATCGAAGGGAAGATAGACGACATCGGCAACTTCCTGCGGTCGGCCTACCCGCCCGGCACGACGTTCCAGTTCCGCCTCAACGTCACGCCGGACAACGGCGAAGTAATCCGCAACCACGTCGCGGCGCGCGGCGAAGGCCACCACACGCACGCGCTGGCCGGACTCCTTCACACCTCGTCGGTCGGCTTCTACCAGGAGGCCGTCGACCGCGGCGTGTTCAGGA
>JBEVJD010000331.1:0-3808 GCA_040510435.1 Pyrinomonadaceae bacterium
GATAATTGAACCCCTCATCTCATCGTGCTAGATTTGAATGACGGGGATAAAGGCCTCTTAAAATAGAGAGAAGACTTTCTCTCTTGTATTTTCCAGCCTTCAAATTCATCAGGTTTACTTTTTTACCTTCTCCCCTCTTCGCCTCCTATCTCTTCGATCCGTGGTTACCGCCGAACGTGCCGCCGACGTCCTGCTGCGCGACGCCGCCCCCGAGGCGCGCGACGCCACCCGTGCGCTCGCCGAGGAGACGGCAGGGCCTGCCGCGGCCTTCACCGCGCTGGCGCACGCGCTGCTCGCCGTCGGCGAGAGTCCGTCGCTCCTCGGCCTGCTGAAGCTCTCGGGCTCGCGCGCCGCGCTGCTCGAAGACGCTTACCTGAGGGCCGGAGCTTCGGAAACGGAGATGGCCGCCGCGCGCACGTGGCTGCGCGGGTTTGAGAGACGGCTCGACGCGCAGTCGCGCACCGGCCGGTGGCAGGGGCTCGCCTCTGCACCGGGGAAGACGGCCGACAGGCTGCACTACTTCCTCTGGCTCGCCGCGCGCGGCTGGGGTGAAGGGGAGGACGATGCGGCGGCCGCATCGGCGCTCATCCCTTTCTGCCACCGGTCGCTGCGCGCGGCGCGGCGCCGGCGTAACAAGGCGAACAAGGCGCGCGGGCGCGCCGCCGACAAGCTCCCCTATAGGATGGCCGTCTTCGTCCAACACTTCCCGCGGGAGCGCCTCTCAGGAGTGAGGGTCGCCGGGGGCGTGCTCTACAAGAGGGACGTCCGGGCGGCCGTCGAGACCTACTACAACTCGCCAAAGGGCTTCGAAGAGAAGGACACGCTTGACGAGTACGTGAAGCAGCTCACCGCGGCGCTCTTCCCCGAGCCCGATGCGCCGCGCGCGTCGGCTGCCCCCGGCGGCCACGTTCACCGACCGGGTGGGGTCCGGGTCCCGGAGGTCGCGCCTGACAGGGAAGTCTTCACGGCCGACGATCTCGACGAGGACGGCCGCTCCGTGGGTCTGCTGACCTGGCAGGAGCCCCCGCCCGACGATTTCAGCCACCCGTATGAGTCGGCCCAATACGTCCGCTTCGGCGCCTGGCAGGCGCGGCACGTGGCGCGCGCGTCGTCGCGCTGGACGACGCGCGAGGTGCGCGTGGCCACGACGAACGAGCTGCGCCGGCTCCTGCCCCTACTCGACGAGTTCGTTGGGCAGGACAGGCTCGCCGACTCCGCACTCCTCATCTGGCTCGCGCTCATCACAGGGATTCAGCTCAAGCGCCTGCTGTCGATGCAGCTCCTCGACGAGGCGGCAGTCACCGACTCGCTGAACGAGGCCGCATCTGCCGGCGAAGCCCCTCTCTACCTCTGCCCCGAGCGGGGCATGCTCTTCGTCATGCCGGCAAATGACCCGGCCGCGCCCTCGCGCCTGGTGGACGACGCCGTCTACCGCCGCCGGGCGCGCTTGGTCCCCGTCTGGATAGGGGAGCGCGGTCGGCGCTACGCCGCCGTGGCGCTGGCGAAGCGGGTGAACCCGTCCTCGCACCTCGTCTTCCCCAGGTCACCCGTCCGGCATCTCCCCGAGGCGCAGAGGTACTACAGGTACTGGCTGCGCCGCATCGCCGTCACCGCCCTGGGGCAACGGAACAACTTCACCTGGTCGAAACTCTCCGCCAGTCTTCGCCCCTACGGCGTCGAGGCGGGCTACACCCCTCTGCTGAGCACGGTCGTCGGCGACAACCCGACCCGCCCCCTCAGGACGATTCTTCACTACGTGGCCTATGACGCGGCGCGGCTCCTTGTCGACCACGCGCGCGTCGTGAGCCACTTCGAGCGCGTTGCCGGCTTCGAGCCACAGGGGGAGCCCGCGTTCGACGTGGAGGGTTCTCTGGCTCCGCTCGTGGAGGGCTGCTTCGGCGCCGCCTACGCGCCACGTCCGGGCTTGGTCGCGAGGACGTGGGCGGCGATCGCGGCGATCGCGCCAGCGCGCGGCGGGGAGGAGGAGGCCGAACGGCTGAATGCGCTCACGCTCAGAGCCGCCTTCGCCCTGATGGCATCGACGGGCGTCCGCCGGCAGGAACTCGCACCGCTGCGCCGCGCGCGGCTCGACCTCGCGGCCAGGATCCTCCGCGTCGAGGGCAAGGCGAGCGCCTACTTCCGCGAGTCGCGGGAGATGCCGCTGCCTGAGCTGGCCGTCGCCGAGCTGCGCGCGTACGTCGAGGCCACCTCGGGGCTTGACCTGGTCGGCTCATCCGACGCCCTCTTCGTGTACGCCCGCTCGGACGGGAGCGTGCGCGAACTGGAGCCCGGCACCAGCGATGAGCTGGCCACCCGCCTCGGTGTGCAGGTGCCGTTCTCCACGCAGGCGCTGCGCAACGCCCTGCGCACGGAGTTCCATGAGCGCGGCGCGCCCTTCGAGGCGGTGAACGAGGCCTTCGGCCACGTCACGATGGAGGAGACGGTCACGCATAAGCTCTCGGGCAGTTACCTGCCGGCGCTCCAGCGGGAGTTCCGCGACGCGGCGGAGGGGGCGGCGCTCTCTCTGCTCGGCCTGCGGGGAGGTGGGGCGTGAAGGGCTGGCTCACCGACGACGTGCTCGACAGGTTGGGCGGGGAGTGGCTCTCCCTCCAGCTCGATACCCTGACCGACCCCGATTGGCTCGAGACACGCAAGGGGCGTCGCCCGCTGAACAAGCCCATGGTACAGCTCGACCGGAAGGTCAGAGAGGACGGCGCGGCCGTGCACGCCGCACTTCAGGCCGAGCGCCCGACGGGACTCGAGTCCGCCGAAGGGATGGCCTCTCACCGCACGACCTGCGGCGCGCCTCGATCACGGCGTGCCTGCTGGCGGGCGTGCCGCCGGAGCTGATCGCGAAGTACCACGGGCATGAGGAGCTGCCGACGACGTTCGAGCATTACGTCTTCGGACTCTCGGCCGTCCAGGCGCGGGACCTCGGGCTGTTCCTGTCGATGGAGGAGAATCAGGTCTGGGTGGCAATCACCGACGCGGTGCAGTTGCTGGGCGCCACGAAGATAGCTGTGTACAAGCGCTACAGCCCGAAGAATCACAAGGTGAGGGTGATAGATTCACCAGATGCGCTCGGGTTCGTGCTGGAGCGCTCCGGGAGACCGCGTTACGTCAACGCGGCAGACCTCGCACGTCACGTCCGGCGAAAGGCAGAGCGGCCCAGTGCCGAAAAGGTCATGGTACTACCAAGGAAACAGGTGTGAATACCTCTGGCGCAGACGCCTCTTTGTCTCATTCACGCACTCGGAGGCGGCCTGGTCATAACCTCGCTTCTGAGTGCCCACATAAGTAACGTCCGTCAGGCGCCGGGTCTTGATGTCGGCCTGAACCGCTCGCCCTTCTACGGGGTTGTCGTAATTCAGCGGATCCTGATAGACATCGACCTTCCAGTAAATCGGGTGTGTTGGTTTCACCTCGAAGGCCGCCTCCCTCCACTCGAAGCAGCACCATCTCGACTCAACATAGCTAGGTGAAAGAAACGCGGTAAAGAATTGGCTGGCTCTTATATGAGCAGCGAGGGTCGCCTTCAACTCAGTGTCCGAGCGCTGCTTTGGCGGCAATGAAAAATGGTCGTAAAAGATTTCAACGCCCCGCGTCCTCGCCCATACCAACAGATCATTACAGTAGGCGTCGACTAGCGGCTGCACCGTTTTGACCTCATCCTCTCGCGACGTGTAGCTGAGGAATACCGTGAACCTCTGCATGAGAGTGAATGCTCCTTTCCGCCATCGGACAATCTAGAAGAGATTTTTATAGAATCCACAACGGCCGATAATGGGGGTTTGTGTGAAAGGGTGTG
>JBEVJD010000332.1:0-3188 GCA_040510435.1 Pyrinomonadaceae bacterium
TTCCGCAAGCGCGCGTTCAAGCCGGGCTCGGGCATCGGCTATCACGAACAGAAGGAAGACGAGATCTACTACGTCCTCAGCGGCCGCGGCGTGATGACCATTGACGGCAAGAGCTTCGACGTCACACCCGGCACGGCGGTGCTGACCCGCCCCGGCAGCTCGCACGGGCTGAAGCAGGCCGGCCCCGAGGACCTGGTCATCCTGATCAACTACGAGCAGCGGGCGAAATAGTCCGTGCCGACGCGCCGCGCTTTTCTGCGCTCGGCTGCCGCCGCACCCTGGCTCCTGCGGCAGGGAGCGCCGTTCGATCTCGCCGCCATCGAACGGCCGCGCGTCCTGCGCGCGGCCAACCGCTACCTCAAGGAAGCGCCGGTCACGATCACTGCGGCGCGCAGCCCACGCAGCGCCGGCGGCCTGCACGACTACTTCTCCGAGGGCGACTACTGGTGGCCCGACCCGCAGAACCCCGGCGGCCCTTACGTGCAGCGCGACGGCATGACCAACCCCGACAACTTCGTCGGGCACCGCCGCGCGCTCATGCGCCTGAGCGTGCAGGCGCCCGCGCTCGTCGCTGCGTGGAAGCTGACGAATGATGCGCGCTACGCTCGACACGCCGCCGGGCATCTGCGCGCGTGGTTCCTCGACCCCTTGACGCAGATGAGCCCGCACCTCGAATACGCGCAGGCCATCCACGGGCGCACGAAGGGTCGCGGCATCGGCATCATCGACACCATCCACCTCGTCGAAGTCGCGCGCGCCGTCGAAGTGCTGGAAGGCTCGCGCGCGCTCACGGCCGCGGAGACGGCCGGCGTGAAGAAGTGGTTCGCGGACTATCTTCAGTGGATGACGACCAGCAAGAACGGCGTCGAGGAGCGCGAGGCGAAGAACAACCACGGCACCTGCTGGGTGATGCAGGCCGCGGCCTTCGCGCGCCTGACGGGGAACGCGGAACTGCTCGACTACTGCCGTGGACGTTTTAAGACGGTGCTCGTCCCCGGCCAGATGGCCGCGGACGGCAGCTTCCCGCAGGAGCTTCGGCGCACGAAGCCCTACGGCTACTCGCTCTTCAACCTCGAAGCCTTCGCGGCCCTCTGCGAAATCCTCTCGACGCAAAGGGACGACCTCTGGAAGTTCGAGCTGACGGACGGGCGCGGGATGCGTAAGGCGCTGGCGTTCATGGTGCCCTTCATCCGCGACAGGAAGAGTTGGCCCCACAAGCCCGACGTGATGTACGACGCCGAGTGGCCGATGCGCCAGTCCAGCCTCCTCTTCGCCGGCCGCGCCCTCGCGCGCCCCGACCACATAGAACTCTGGAAGCGCCTCCCGGCCGACTCCGCGGTCGAAGAGGTCGTCAGAAACTTCTTCATCCGCCAGCCCGTTTTGTGGGGGAAGTAGGCAGAGGGCAGTTGGTTGAAGGCTGTGCAGGGCTTTGCCGCGGAGTTGCGAACAGTCGTCGAATCTCTTATGTCCGAGTGGATGAAAAGATTCCTGCCGTTCGCGAGCCTCGTCGCGCTGTGCGTCGTCATCGCGGCGCAGGAGCCGAAGTTCCTCTCGGCGGCGGGAGTTTGAGCGGCGGGCAGGGGAGCGTCGTCTGGCGGAGGCGCTCCCGCGAACATCGACTATGGCGAAGAGACTCATGGCTGGCACAAATCTGCGGCATAAATATTCTTTGACCTTCCTTCTCGTCCTCGCCTTCGCGGCGACCTCGTTGGCCCGGCAGGCGGGCGGCGACCTGCGGCGGACGGCGCTCAAATCAGCGAGCCCTTCGGACGAGGTCGTGCGCCTCGACGTTGACAGGGACGGGCGCCCCGACATCGTCGAGCGCTGGTGGAACGGCCGGCGCGTGCGCTGGCTCGACGAGAACGGCGACCTGCTCGCGTCCGACACGCGCGGCGATCAGGTGGCCGACGTGTTACAGGTGGACAGGAACGGCGACGGCCTCTACGACGGCCCGCTCGACCTCAACGTCAAGTGGGCGGACAACGACGGCGACGGCCGCGCAGACCTGCAAGCCTTCGTCACGCACTCGCCCGAGTGGAGTGAAGGCAAGTGGAACGCGAGCGAGTCGCACTGGATGGTCTTCATTGATGTCGAGCGCGACGGCGTGTTGGGGCGGCTCGACTGGGAGAAGTTGGACTTCGGGCGCGACAACTGGGACTACACGGGGCTCGCCAACTGGCGGCCCGACTACAACGGCGACGCCGTCTTCCTCAAAATCCACCGCCCGCCGCAGGCGCTCCCCGACCCGCGGCTCAACTGGGAGAACCCCTTCGCCTTCTACGACACGGACGGCGACGGCGCGAGCGAGATGGCGATGCGCTGGCTCGACCCCGGCTCGAACCAGCCGCCGGTCGAGAACGGCGTGGCGACGCTCTCCGGCGTGCTCGGCGAAGCCTTCGTCACCTTCGATCTCGACAACGACTCGGGGCGCGGCAACGAGACGGACTACGACATGACCCTGCGCGGCGCGGGCGGGCCGGGAGTCCCTTACCGCCAGTTCGCGCACAAGTACCCGGCGCTGCGCGGCAACACGAAGTTCGACGCGTGCTTCCAGTGGAACAACTGGCGGCGCATAGACGAGCTGATGTATATGCCGCACGAAAAGGGCTTCGACAATTTCTTCAGGGCCGGTTGGGCGAGCCTCTACTTCGTCTTCGACGAGGATGACGACGACCACCGCTGGGAGCGCGTCGAGATGTACTACCCGATGCACGGCTTCGGCGGGCCGGAGGGCGAAGTTGATCTCTACTCGACCCGGCGTTGGCTGCGGAGCAACTACGCGGGGCAGGCGCCGGCCGCGGAGGGCGAGCGCCCGGGCATCATGGGGCACCCGCAGGCCGACACGCTCGGCGACCGCGGCGAGTGGGACAGAGATAATTCCGGGGGCGGGAAGCTGTACGCCGGCGCCTTCGACCGCAAGCTGCATCTCCACGGCGCGGAGTGGGGCGCGTGGCTAGTGGACAAGAACGCGGAGTACCACGGCGGCGTCAAGACTCCCTCGCCGAAGCCTCTGGCGCCGCGCGTCGAAGAGGTCGTGAAGTACACGGACACGGATGGCAACGGCTTCTTCGACACGGTCGAGTACGACTACGAGGGAGACCGCAAAGTTGACTTCAAAGTCTCTCTACTCGACTACCGTACGTCGGCGCTCGCGCACCCGGATGTCGCGCCCGTCCTCGACACGCAGA
>JBEVJD010000333.1:0-9998 GCA_040510435.1 Pyrinomonadaceae bacterium
CGCTCTTCAACACGGCGAACGCGGCGAACTTCACGCTCGCCAACCGGCTCGATGCGGTCGGCCCGACCAATGAAGCTAACGCGCTCTACAGGGAGGGGACGGGATACCCGACTCTAACTCCCTTCCTGATTGATCACTCCTTCTACCGCGACAACTGCGGCAAGTCGGGCTCGATCACGACCTTCGGCAACTGCACGATCTCGGCGCCGAAGGACACGAACAATAACGACTCGGACTTCGTCTTCGTCGATACCGATGGGACAAACGCGGGCGCGGGGCAGCGGCTCGGCGCTCCGGGGCCCGAGAATCTCGCGTCGCCCATCCAGCGCAACGCCGCGTTCAGCTCCAACAACCTCGACCCGTGCGTGAGTGCCGCGAGCACGCCGAACCGCGTGCGCGACTTTACGAGTGACCCGGCGAACAACTCGACCTTCGGCACGCTCGACATCCGCAAGACCATGACGAACAACACGGGCGCGAACGTCACGCGGCTCCGCTTCCGCATCGTAGACCTGACGACCTTCCCGGCGCCCTCCGGCATCGCCGATTTGCGCCCGCGCACTTCGACGGCCGCGGTGGTGACGGTAGACGGCGCACCGTGCGGCTCGGGCACCTCGAACGTCACCGTGCAGGGCACGACGCTGGAGCAGCCGCCCAGCCAGCCCAACGGCGGAGGGTTCAACTCGTCGATGTCGGTGGGCACGATCACGCTCGCCACGCCGCTCGCCAACGGCGCGAGCGTGGACGTGCGTTTCCTGCTGGGCATCCAGCAGACCGGCTCGTTCAAGTTCTCCATCACCGTCGAGGCGCTGCCGTAACTCCCGGTCGAGTCAAGGCCAACAAAGATAGAGCCGGCCCCTGTGCAAGGTGTTAGCGCATAACCTGTGCTGCGTCATTCAATCCATGTATGAGCTTGGCATTGAGCCGACTTTTCGGACGGAATCTCAGACTGTCCGAAAAGGCAGCTAGGTTTAAGGGTTTTCGGGCAAAGCCCGTCATTACGAGAAAAGAAAGGCCCCGGCGGCTTCTCATCCGGCCGGGGCCTTTCTGTGCGCGCAGATTAGCACGACTTACTGCCCGAACCTCTTCCTGTACTCGTCCGACGAGATGAACGCCTTGACCATCTCGGCGCGGCGGTAGTCGCCGTTGAACTCCTCCAGCTTCGAGAACCAGAAGCGCCAGCCGCCGAAGTTCAGGTTCGGCTCGGGCGCCTCGTCTGGGTTTCGGCGGAGGTAGCCGAAGTACTGCATCAGGACGAAGGCGCGGTTGAACTCACTCGCCTTGAGCGTCTCATGCTCCGCCACCTGCCGCAGCGCCGCCGCGCGCTTCGCCGCGTCATCCGGCGTCGCGCCGAGCGAGGAGGCGAGTTGCGCGCGCGCGGCCGCCGAGAGCACGCCGCCCGCGTTCTGATCGAGCTTCGCGACGAACTCCTCGGCCGTCATCGAGAGCGGGAAGGCCGTCAGGAACCGCGCCTGCTGGACGAACTCCAGCGCGAACGCCTGCTTGTTCGCCTCCAACGCCTGCTCCCAGCCCGGCGCGTTGACGATGACGCCCTGACCGATGCGCTGCGTGTCGGTCAGGAACTCGTTGAGCAGCACGACCGGAACCGTGCCCGCGACGTTGGGTGACGTGGCGTCACCGAACGCGACCTTGTAGGCGCGATAGGCTAGGAAGCCCGTCTCCTGGAACTCGATGGAGAGAAAGAAGGCCGCCGATGTGTCTATGCGCTTGACCTCGCGGCAGCCTGCGTCGGCGCCGCAGCTCATGATTCCGGAGACCCAGAACTGGAGACCTGAGGCGTCCGGGTCGCGGTTGAGGAAGTCGCGGTAGTGCTGCGTGACGAACTTGGTGGCGTCGTCGATGGGGTTGCCCGCGGACTCCGGCGAGTCGTCGGCGATGGTCACGGTCGCCGAGGCGGCCGCCCCAAGCGAGGCCCCGCCTGTCGGGTTCGAGAGTCGCAGGCTCAGCGTCTCCGGCCCCTCGACGTACGAGTCGTCACCGACCAGCAGCTTGAAGGTCTTCTCGGTCTCGCCAGCCGCGAAGCTGAGCGTGCCGAGCGCCTTCGTGAAGTCGCAGCGGTCGAGCGCAAGCCCCGTCGTCGAAGAGCAGGGCACGGCGACGGACGGCGTGCCGCCGTCGTCGGTCGCGTAGTCCACGCTCGCCGCCGGGGTGGCGCCCGTGCGCCTGACCGTGACAGTCAGCGTCCCGCTCTCGGCCACGTTGTAGGCCGACTGGCTGAACTCGAAGAAGCCGCCGGCCGGCTCAACATCCCTGATGGCCAAGGTCGCCGAAGCGTTGGCGTCTGCCGTGGCGCTGCCCGACACGCCGGTCAGCGAGAGGCCGACCGTCTCGTCGCCTTCGACGCTCGCGTCGTCGCAGACGTTGACGGCGAAGGTCTTGCTCGCGGTCTCGCCGTCCGCCCAAGAGAGCGTGCCGGAGGCGCTGATGTAGTCGACGCCCGTCCCGCAGACCGCGCCGCCGTTGGCCGTGCCGCCATTGGTCGCGTAGTTGATGGAGGCCGCGCCCGCGCTCCCGCCGGTGCGTGTGACCGTGACGGTCGCGGACGAGCCGTTCTCGTTCACCTCCGGGGCAGAGGCGCTGAACTGGAGCGTGCCGCCGGCCGCGACGTTGATCGTGACCGAGTCGGTGTCGCTCAGCACGCCGCCGGAGCCGTTGCGCCCTTGGTCGTTGGTGACGATTTGGAGGGTCGCGGCGCCGCTGAAGCCCTGCGCGGGCTTGAAGGAGAGGCCGCTCAGCGCCGCGTTGATGGCGGCGGCGCCGCCGGTGAAGGAGACAGACGCGTCGTCGGCGCCGTCGCCCGTGACGAAGGTCAGGCCGGCGGTCGAGCCGAGAGTGGCGGCGCCGTTCGTCGCGGTGAGCGTCACCCGAATTGCGTCTGTCCCGGCGTCGATGTCCGCGACCGAGATGGCGTTGGAGTTAGCCGCCGAGAAGACGACCGGCGTGTGCTGGGCGGTCGCCTGCGCCCCCGGCACGGTGTTGACCGGCGCGTCGTTGACGGCGTTGATCGTGAGTGAGAGCGTCGCGGGCGCAGACTCGGCTCCGTGAGCATCGATGGCCTTGTAGGTGAAGCTGTCGGCACCGTTGTAGTTGGCGGCCGGCGTGTAAGTACGCCCGTTGCCTGTGCCGGACAGCGTCCCGTGCGAGGGCTCGGTGACTACGGCGAACGTCAGGCTGTCGCCCTCCGTGTCGCTGCCCGCGAAGGAGGCGAAGGTCGAAACGTCCTCGTCGATGGTGAGCGTGCCGCCGCTGGCGACCGGCGGGTCATTGACGGGGGTAACGTTGATGACGAAGGTCTGCGATGCGGAAGTGTCCTGACCGCCGTTGGCCGTCCCGCCGCCGTCTTTGAGGGCGAGCGTGATCAAGGCGCTGCCGTTGGAGTTGGGGGCCGGCGCGTAGGTCAGCGCGCCCGCGGGACTGACGGCTGGGGCGGCCGAGAAGAGGCCGGGGTTGGTGTTGCCCGTGATGATGAAGGTCAGGGTCTGCTCGGACTCGTTCGGCCCGGCGCTGACGGCTGTGGCCCAGTTCATAACCGTCCGCGCGCCTGCGTCTTCGAGGACGGTCTGGTCGGCGCCCTTCGTGAAGGAGGGCGCGTCGTTGACCGGGGCGACGACGAGTGCGAACGTCTGGCTCACCATGCCCTCGTTGGAGCCGTTCAGGTGGATGGTGATGTTGGCTGTGCCGAAGCGGTCGGCCGACGGGTTGATTTGGACGGTGCGCATGGCGCCGCCCGCGGAGATGTTGATGTTGGCGTTGGGCACGAGCGTCTGGTTGTCGGAGGTCGCGGTGAGGGAAGTGACCGTCTGGTCGCCGACGAAGAGGGTGAACGAGAGCGGCGTGTCTTCGTTCGTCGCCTTGTCCGAGACATCCTCCATGAACTGGTTGAGCTCGAAGGCGCCGATGTCGACGGTCGGGGTGACGCCCGAGCCCGCGAAGCGCCCCACGCCCCTCTGGTCGGTCGTGAGCACGTTGTCGTCGGCGTCTCTGGCGAGTGAGTTGTTACCCGCATCGAGCGCCGGGCTGCCCGCGAGCAGCGGGTGCGTCAACGTGGGGCCGCCGTTGTCTTGGAGCGGCCCGAGGCGCGGGTCGATGGGCGCGGCCGCGTAGCCGACCTGGTCGCCGGTACTCCCGAAGCCCGTAGAGTGTGTGCCGGGTCCGGTCCCGGCGTTGCCGACGAGGTTATGACCCTGCGAGGTGAACGCGCCCTGCACGTCCTGGCCGCCGCCGCCGATGCCGTTGCCCGCGATGATGGTGTTCCTCACCACGGCCACGTCGTCGCCATTTCGCACCCCGATGCCTTCGTTACCGGTGATGGTGCTGTTCGAGAGCTTGAGCGTGCCGACGCTGAAGATACCGTACCCAACCTCAATTATGTGGTTGCCGCTGACGGTGCTGTTCGTCAGGCTTACTTTGTCGAAGTTGAAGATTCCGCCTGCGAGGTCGCCGGTGTTGTCGCTGATGGTGCTGCCGTAGATGGTCAGCGAGGCGGCGTTGTTGGTAATGCCGCCGCCAAAACCGTTCGAGCCGGTGTTGCTCATCTTCAGCCCGACGCGGTTGCCGCTGATGGTGCAGTCCTTCAGCCTGCCGACGCCGTTAGCAAAGTAGAGACCGGCGCCTTCGCCGCCGCGGCCGAAGGCGCTCGCGGAGGTGGCGCCGCCGTTGCCCGTGATGTTGTCGCGGATGGTCACGCGGAGGAGTGTGACCGTGCCGCTCTCGCTGAAGATCCCGGCGCCGCTGCCTCCCGTTGTTAAAAACATGTTGCTGGGGCTGTCGCCGGCGTGGCCGGTTCTGTTCCCCGAGATGAGGCAGTCCGTCAACGTCAGTGTGCCCGTGTTGTAAATCCCGGCGCCGGCGCCGCCGCTGCCGGCGCGGTCGGGGCCATTGCCGCCCTGCCCCGTGACGTTGTCCGTCACGACGCAGTCCTTCATCGTCAGCGTGCCGCCGAGGTTGTAGATGCCGGCACCCTCGCCGCCCGGCGCGCCGAAGCTGATGCCGTCGCCGCCGGCGCCGCCGCGGTTGCCGGTCACGACGACGTTCGTCAGGTTCAGTACGCCGAAGTTGGCGACGCCGCCCGCCTTATCGGGGCTGCCGCCTCCGAAGGGGCCGTCGATGCCGTCGCGCGCTTTGCCGTTCGTCAGCGTCAACCCGGAGACGTTGACCGTCGCGCCCGGCGAGACGGTGAGGACGCTGTAATCGCCGCCCGTGTCTCTGCGCACGACCAACATGGAGGATTCCGGCCCGTTGATGTTCACGTCGGTGAAGATATCGGGGAGCTTGCCCGTCAGGTTGATCGTGCCCGTGATGGAGAAGTTGATGGTGTCCGTCCCGGCCGTGTTGTTGGCCTGCTGGATGGCCGCGCGCAGCGTACAGTCGCCGGCCGCGGTCTTGCAGACGCCGTCGGCAAAGGTGCTGTCCGCGCCGTCGCCCCCCGAGTTGACGGTGAAGGTCGTCGCGGCGTGCGCGGCCGGCTGAAGCAGGCCAGGGAGGCCGGCCACAAACAGGAAGAGACATGCCAGTCCGATGGGAGAGAGCCGAGAGGATTGCGGGCGGCGAGATGTACTATGTGAAAGAGTGAGGCGCATCTGTTATCTCCTTGAGGCTCACAGGTCTGTTAGACCCGTGAAGATGTTGAGGTGTTGAGTGGGGACAGGCAGACCCTCTTGTAGAGGCGAGGTGGCAGCCTGTCTGCTTCGTCATGCGAAGCCGTCAAAGGTTAACAACGAAGGAAGTCCGTGACAGTCGTCACGCGCCGCTTCAGGTAGAGTGAAGCTGCGGCGCATATGCTCGTCAGTATACCCACCACGAGTGGGCTCGAATTATACGTTCGACTAAGGATATGTCAAGATAGTTTCACACTATTCCTGAGTTCAGCGAAAAACAGTAACTATTCACCTACCCAAGCTGTATTGATCTGTTACCTATTCGTGTTTAGTCACTCCCAGTTAAATCGGGTTATTGACATTCAGCTTCAACCGGAGTAGTTTGCCCCCGCATTAACTCTCGCTCCACACCTCGCGAACCAACGGTCTAATTTGCGTTCTCTTGCTTATGGGGGGCTACTCTCATGAACACATAACGCAGCTGCTTCTTTGCAGTTTCACGTGTGGAGGTGTGTATGCTGTTTACTCTTAAACCCCGCCTGAAAGTCTCGCTCATCAGTTTAATTCTCATCTTCTCATTGACAGGGGTCTCACAGGCTCATGACCATCACAGCTATGTTCGTGAAGACGGGAAGCAGGTAGATAATCCCAATTGGATGTCTATCCTTCCAGACGGCATTCTCCTCAGCCAGTTATCAATTCCGGGCACTCACCAGAGCCTATCACGCCACTCAGACGGCATCACCCCACTAGATGCAGTGAAAAATCAGAGTATGGCTCTTAGATTCCAGTTGGAGTCAGGCATCAGGGTTCTTGATGTACGCTGCGCCGTAGACAAAAAAACCAAAAACAGCTTCGACATTTATCATGGCGCCTATTATCAGAAGGAGAACTTTGGCGGTGTCTTAGACACGGTCGTGCAGTTCTTGAAGGACCATCCCAGTGAAACCGTATTGATGCGAGTCAAAAATGAACATACAAGTGACCCCGAGAAATTTCGTGAGATCTTTCTCAATACATATTGGAACAATGACAAGTACAGAGACTTTATCCCAATGAAAATGCCTCGGAACCCAACGCTGGGTGAAATGCGGGGTAAAATAGTTATCCTGCAAGATTTCGCCCGCTGGCAATGCCTGACTCCCACCTCCACAGCAGAATTCGGCATCTGTTACAGCACATTTGAAATCCAGGATAGTTTTAAACATCAGGGTTATGCTAAGTGGGTGTCGGTTAAGACATATCTTGACCGTGCGAATAAAGGCTTTGATGAGGGCCCCAACTGGGGAACCAAATATATTAACTATTTAAGCGCGGAAGGCGCAGGCTCCGATTGGATCCCACGTCCCTGGTTTGTGGCAAGCGGTCATGTGAACCCGCGCACAGATGCGGATCGCCAGTGGGCAGGCAATAGGAACAGGAACGAGTGGCCCGACTTCCCACGCATCCCGGATAATCGTGGAAGAAAACGCATATACTATGAAGGAATGAACACTCTCACTTATGACTTTATTCGTAATGGGCACTTTACAAAACGCGTCGGGATCATCATGGCAGATTTTCCCGGAGGAGGATTGATCGAACGAATCATCTGCATCAATTATGAGAAACCTACTCCAATGTGCCAGAGGCTACCTCCATGCGAGGGACCACTGTGCCGCTGAGCGTTAGGCAGCTATTCTTAGTCCCTCCTGGATCACGTAAGAATGCTGCTGGTCGCTTGCAGCTTCTCCATGGTTCAGCCACATGGCTCGCAGGGTCGAGACAATCCTGCGCTGGTGTGGCATTGCGCATGTTTTCGAGCGCCTGCTGATAAGCGCGCTTGAAACCATTGTCCTGTGACCATGGCATCGCGCCCTCGAATGCCTTGCGCCGAGTGGTTGATCTGTTCGTTTATTTCTACAATCGGCGGCAACTGCGCAAACGCAAGCATCGTAATCATTCAGGTAGCAGAGGCAAGTTCAGCGATTTGAAAATGAAGCGGCTTGCCAGCCAGTACACGTTCCAAAGAGTAAAGCAGTGAGTGACCCTGTTTCCGAGCGGTCGAGAGATAGCTTCTGACACGACAGAAGTTCCTTGCGCCATCTGAAGTCCTAAAGCAGCCTGATATTTTCTGCTGCAACTTAACCATCCGCAGGTCACGTTCCGACCCGTTGTTATCGAAAGGCACACCGAGGTCTGTCATGAAGCGTAAGACTTCATCTCGCCGCCGCCGCAACCGCTTGATGATGGTCAGAGGCGTAGGCAGAAAGGTCGGCCGGCCCCGCGGGGTGCCGCACCCTGTTTTATCCGGCTGCGGGTTGAGACGCGCCCCACGTCTGACCAGTCGCTCGTAGCATCTCAGGAACTCCTCCTGCATCTCGTCACTCAGGCGAGAGTCCTGCCCGGTTCCGGCTTCCGCCACGGCCGTCTTGATCTTCAAGAGCAGTTTAGCGAGGGGCGTAGTCCAGACCTTCTGCTCCGGCGATACTTCCTCGATGTACACCAGATCACGCAGCAAGTGGACGTTACAGAGGCTATGACGGCATCGCCCGTACCACTGGTAGGAAGTGAAGCCGTCGCGCACCAGCGTGCCCTTGAACTGCGGGAGGATGCCGGTCTCGTCCATCGCCGCCTTGCCCCGCCGTTCGTCGTAGGCGTAATGCGTCAGCCGCTCTGTCCTGGCGACGTGGACGTAGCCGACGTGCCCCGCGACCCGCAGCCCCGTCTCATCCACGCCGATGACGGGCGCGTCGCGCAGCGCGGCCTTGATCCGCAGCTCTGAATGGATGAGCTTCGACGAGGAGCAGCGGGCCGCGCGCTGGACGGTCGCCAGGGATAAGGTGCAACCGAAGAGGTCACGCATCGTCTCGGCGGTGCGCGCCACCGGCAGGAGTTGGTACAGGTGAAGATAACAAGAGCGCGCGAGCACACCCTGGCCATCCTGGACGGGGGCGCGCACCGCGGCGGGGAAGGCGGCCCTGGTCGTTGCCCGGCACACGGGGCAGACCCTCGCCTCGGCCCTGTGTTCGGTCACTCGCACGCGGCCGTCAGAGATATCGAAGACCTGGCGGCGGACGACCGGGCGCGACTGGCCGAGGTCTAAAGAAGTACCACAGCTCTCACAAGCCTCCGGCATGTAGGTGATGACGTGATCGGGCTGCGCGGTCTGCCTGAGGGTGGCGCCGACGTGTCCGAACTGGCCGCCGGCCTTCAGTCCCGATTTGGTGCGCAGACTCCTGATGCGCGGGACTTTCTTCCAGGGCGGGTCCGAGGAGGGCGGCAAGGAGGAGTTGTGCGAGTCGCGCACGACTGGCGCGGCGCCATGCTCGACCAACTGTTCCAACTCGTGGAGGCGGCGCAGGAGTTGGTGGTTGAGCTGTTGCTGCGCGAGCAGCTCCCGGGACCGACGCGCGTGTGTCCGCTTGGTCTTAGCCAGTTCCTTTGAGAGCGATGCGATGGCGGGCTGTGGGTTGCGCGTCAGTTGAGCTTGAAGATCCTCGATCTGGTCTTCGAGACGAGTGATGAGGCCGACGACCGAATCGAGCCCCTGATCGTAGAAGCGGCGGATGGTCGAATGGCTGAGAATGAGTATCCTCTGTACGCCAATGAAATCGGGTGGAGAAGAGGCCAAGATAAGCAGGGTACGTGGCGTGCGAATGACAGTTCGATGTGCTTTGCTTGTCGCCGGTTAGTAAAGTACCTGAATGGTTACGAGCGCCCTTTCGTGTCTGAGAACGGCAATTATGTAAAAGCACAGGCTCATTCCCGCGCGGCCGACATCACTCATATCTCGCCGCACAACCCATCCGAGCACCTCCGAGATTGGCCATCATTGGACTTCTCTCAATGAGTTGAACAATGTATGGTGGCACGCGGGAAATGCCGGTCCCGCAGAAGGGTGCCGATGGCGAGTTGGTTCCACGACCTGTCGATGCGCTCCAGATAGCGCGGAGATGGGCCGCGCTTATGGTGATATGCGACCTTCCAGCGGTCGGTCGGGAACTAGCGCTCTTCGTACTGCATATTCGGCTTTTCGCTGGGGACCGTGCCGTACTGCCCACGCGTACCTTCTGCCTCCAAGACACAAGCCATTGCCCCGACGACCCATTATTCAGCCGATAAGAATGTTGACAGGTACAAGCCACTGACTGTTTACTGACGAATGGACTGTAGCCTCCAGTGCGGCACTTGCTTGATGTTCACTATCCGCCACAGCGCTACAGCCGTTTACTTGTTCGAACGCCCTTTTCGCATTCTCAAGTAACTAGAAGTCATCCCGAAACCCTTTTGAGGGCGACCAAAGCACAAGCGAGATGAACGAGTGCTTCAAAGTTCTTGACCTTCCGCTCGTAGCGCACGACGAGGCGGCGGAAGTTTTGCAGCCACGAGTTGGTCCGC
>JBEVJD010000334.1:0-14564 GCA_040510435.1 Pyrinomonadaceae bacterium
GTCGCTGCTTCACCCTCCTGTGATCTTGCTCGACGAGATAGTTCACATAGATGGGCGATACACGACCGCGCCTCAGCAATCGCATTGACATGCCTGGCGGCGGGTGTGTAATACATCCGGGGGCCGCCTCCGAGATGTGTGTAATCGTGTCGCGAGTCTCCTCGGGACAGGTCGCAGCCGAAGAGGCGTCGGAAAGATAGACTTAGCTTTTCATAGCTTCAACACAAACAATTCAGGGATGGTGAGGCCAACCCAGTCGCATGAATCCGCGGGCTCCGCTCAGCGTGCGGTGCTGCGCTCAACCGCCGCGGCGGCGTGCTGGTTCCTGCTGTGGAGCTACGCGGCGGGCTCCACGCAAACCGTGGGC
This sequence comes from Pyrinomonadaceae bacterium, assembly GCA_040510435.1. Taxonomy (GTDB): domain Bacteria; phylum Acidobacteriota; class Blastocatellia; order Pyrinomonadales; family Pyrinomonadaceae; genus QHXN01. Next base: position 368 of record JBEVJD010000334.1, read on the forward strand.
GGGACGCTCGCACAAACGCAGCGCGACGTTGATACCTCCCCCCTGAAGGCGGGGCAGCCGGTCGAACGCGAGATGAAGGGGGGCGAGACACACGCTTACCTGATACGGGTCGAGGCGGGCCGGGTCGTGCGTCTGTTGGTCGAGCAGAAGGGCATCGACGTGGTGGTGGCGCTGCTCGGGGCTGGTGACAAGCCGCTCATCGAAGTGGACAACAACCTGAGCGGCACGCGGGGGCCGGAGGAGGTCTCGCTGGTTTCCGCCACCAGCGAGACCTACCGGGTAGAGGTTCGCTCCCTGGAGAAGAACGCCTCCGCCGGGAGCTACGAGATCAGGGTGGCGGAGATGCGCGCGGCGACCGAGACGGATCACACGCGCGTCGCGGCACAGCGTGCTTACGTCGAGGCCGCGCGGTTGCAGGGCGAGCGGACGAGCGAGTCGCGGCGCCAAGCCATCGCGCGCTACGCGGAGGCGCTTCGGTTGCTGCGCGTCGTCGCCGACCGCCGTGCCGAGGCGATGGCGCTCACTAACACTGGGATGATTTACAACCTGCTGGGCGAGCCGCGCCGGGCGCTCGAATATCTCGACCAGGCGCTGCCTCTCACGCAGGCCATCGGCGACCGGCAGCTCGAAGCCACCACCCTCTCGATCATTGGCAGAGTTCACTACGCGCTGGGCGAGTTGCAAAAGGCGCTCGACGACTACGGCCGGGCCCTCCCGGTGCTGCGCGCTGCCGGCGACCGCAGCGGCGAGGCCGGAGTCCTCACCAGCATGGGGACGGTCTACCGTCTCCTGGGCGAGCCGCAGAAGGCGCTCGACTACTTCACGCAGGCGCTCCCACTGTGGCGCGCCGTCGGGGACGGGCGAGGCGAGGCGACGGCGCTCAACAATCTCGGCACCGTCTACAGACTGTTGGGCAAGCCGCGTCAGGCGCTCCGCTACTTCGACCAGGTACTGCCGTTAGTGCGCGCTGTCGGCGACCGCCGCGTCGAGGCCGCCACGCTCACCAACATGGGGACGATCTATAACCTGCTGGGCGAGCCGCGCCGGGCGCTCGAATATCTCGATCAGGCGCTGCCACTCACGCAGGCCATTGGCGACCGCCGCATCGAGGCCGGCACGCTCTCCGTCGTCGGGACGGTCTACAGCATGTCGGGAGACCAGCGCCGGGCCGTCGAATATCTGAACCGCGCGCTGCCGCTGAGAGTCGCCGTCGGCGACCGGCAGGGCGAGGCGACGACGCTCAACCACCTCGGGCGCGCCTACGACCTGTTGGGCGAGCCTCGGCGCGCGCTTCAACTCTACGAGCAGGCACTTCCGATCTGGCAGTCGGTCGGCGACCGCAACGGCGAAGTCGCGGCGCTCTACGGAGCCGCACGCGCGGAGTCGGCACTGGGCGACCTCGAACGGGCGCGAGTCCGGAGCGAGTCGGCACTCCTCATCGTCAATTCGCTTCGCACGAAAGTCACGAGCGAGGAGTTGCGCGCCTCCTATTTCGCCTCAGTCCAAGACCTCTATGAGTTGCACATAGACCTCCTGATGCAGTTGCATCGGCGGCAGCCGTCGGCCGGGCTCGACGCCGCGGCGCTCAAGGCTTACGAGCAGGGGCGCGCACGGAGCTTGCTGGACATGCTCGTCGAGGCTCGCGCCGATATCCGTCAGGGCGTAGACCCCGACCTGCTCGCGCGTGAGCGCGCCCTGCAACGTTCGCTCAACTCGGAGGCGGAGCAACAGTCGCGCCTGCTAGCGGGCAGGCACACCGACGAGGAGGCGAGCGCGGCGCGGCGCAAGATAGACGACCTGCTGACACAGTTCACAGGGGTCGAGGCCGAGTTGAAAGCCAGCAGCCCGCACTATGCGGCTTTGACGCGGCCGGCCCCGCTGTCTCTTTCCGAAATCCAGAATGAGGTGGTTGACGCCGGGACGCTGCTGCTGGAATACGCTCTGGGCGAAAAGCGCAGTTACCTCTGGGCGGTGACGAAGGGTTCGGCGTCGAGCTATGAGTTGCCGCCGCGCGTTGAGATAGAGAACGCGGCCCGCCGCTGCTATACGCTCCTCACCGCCCGCAACCAGTACGTGAAGTTCGAGACCCCCGAAGAGAGACGCGTGCGCATCCGGCGTGCCGACGCAGAGTACCCGCAGGCGGCGATGGCTTTGAGCCGGATGCTGCTCGGGCCGGTCGCGGCCGAGCTTGCGGGCAAGCGGCTGCTCATCGTCCCCGACGGAGCTTTAGAGTATCTGCCCTTCGCGGCGCTGCCGCTGCCCGACGGAGCGGCGGGGTCGGCACCGCCCGGTAAAGCTCCTGCGCGCGTGCGCGGCGCGCGGCAGGAACCGGCCCCGTTCGTCCCTCTCATCATCGAGCACGAAGTGGTGAACATCCCTTCGGCATCGACTCTGGCCGTGCTCCGGCGTGAGTTGCGTGGGCGCGCGCCGGCACGGAAGGTCGTGGCCGTTTTCGCCGACCCCGTCTTCGACAAGGCCGACGAGCGTGTGGCCGATAGAACGGTACGTCAGAGCCCGGAGGAGGGTGCGGGCGCCGCGGCCGTCCAGAGGGCGCTCGATGCGGGCTCGGGCACGACCGCGGGCGTCCAGACGGCCGAGCAGATGGACGAGGATGAGACGGCGGCACTGCCGCGGCTGCCCTTCACGCGCCGCGAGGCCGAGGCTATTCTGGCGCTCGCTCCGCCCGCCGAGCGCAAGGCGGCGCTCGACTTCGACGCCAGCCGCGAGGCCGTCACCGCCGAAGACCTGAGTGAGTACCGCGTCATCCATTTCGCCACACACAGTTTCCTCAACAGCGTGCACCCGGAGCTTTCCGGCATCGCGCTCTCGATGGTCAACCGGCGTGGGGAGCCGCAGGACGGTTTTCTACGCGCGCACGAGGTCTTCAATCTGAAGTTGCGGGCCGAGTTGGTGGCCTTGAGCGGTTGTCGCACGGGGCTCGGCAAGGAGGTGCGAGGCGAAGGCGTCTTCGGGCTCACGCGCGGCTTCATGTATGCGGGCGCGCGCCGCGTACTCGTCAGCCTCTGGGATGTACCGGACGAGGCCACGGCGCAGCTTATGGCCCGTTTCTATCAGGAGCTTTTGGGGCCGCGACGCGCGCCTGCGACCGCCGCGCTCCGTGCGGCACAGGTCAGGGCGTGGCGCGAGAGGCGCTGGCCGGCTCCTTATTACTGGGCGGGCTTTGTGATTCAGGGCGAGCCGAGATGAACAGTTGTCCCGCGCGCTGAAAGAAGGCTCGGAGTTTCTCACCCGGAGCCCGAACGTTCGAGAAAAAAGCTCGGACGTTCGACTTTTTTTGGCGAACGTCCGAGAAAAATCGCTCGGCACTTCCGGTTCGCAACTCGAATCTTCGAGAAAAAAGGTGGAATCTTCGAGAAAATTGCTCGGGGGTTCGAGAAAATTGCTCAGAGGTTCGAGAAAATTGCTCGGGGGTTCGAAGAAAAGAGCCGGAAGGGTCGAGAAAAAAGCTCGGACGTTCGAGAAAAGTGCTCGAATTTTCGAGAAAAATGGCTGAAAGTTCGAGAAACAAGGGCGAACGTTTGAGAAAAATGCTCGGAATTTCGAGCAGATAAAGGCAAAGACCCCGCTCGACAGGGCGGGGTCTTCACATTTTTAGGGACGGATGTGTCCCGTTCAGCGACGGATGTGTCCCGACCGCGCGGCTTTCACCTCGGCGAGGAGGTCTCTGACCACTCCGGGTGCAATCTGCGCGGCGACACCCGAATAGCGCCTGCCCCGTCCGACACCCGCCCTCGGCCACAGTACCCCGCCCACGGCGTTGACGAGACGCACCGACACCTCGACACGCGTCTCGACCGGCGACACAGCATCTCCGTGCGTCGCGCCGCTCCCGGCGGTCAAAGGAGCTTTGACCGCGATACGCGTCTGTGTCACTGAGACTTTCAGAGCGGCGTCCGCCTCGTCCGTGTTCGCCGCCGCGATGACCAGCCCGCTGGAGTTCAGCGCCGCAAAAAGTTCGCGGCGCAGTTCGTCGAGCGGCCCGTCGCCGCTCATCTCCAGATAGATTCTCCTCACCTCGCCGAGCGCGACGCCTCTCTGCCGCGGGTCGCCGTTGCGCGTCGCCTCTGTCTCTTCTCTCGCGCCGTTGGGCGCCGCGTCATCTTGCGCCTCACGCCCGTCGAGAGATGTTCCCGCGACAGTCGCCCCCTCCGCGTCGGCCCGTCCCTGCGTCGGAGCCTGCCGAACGGGTCGCCTGCTTTTCGCTGTCGGTGCCGCGCCCTGACCTTCCGCGGGAAGAGTCTGAAGAGGGCGGTTCTCATCTACCTTCCCCACTCCACTTCCGCCGGCCGCTTCGCTTTCCTGAACCGTGGCGCCCCGCTCGGACAGCGCCGACGCGGATTCGTCGCGACCCCGCGCCGTTTCTTGCGGCGGGTTCGGTCTGAGCCCGAGATAGCCGAGGTAAGCGAGCGCACAGAGGAGTATCGCGCCGCAGGCGAGGGCCGCGCCCGGCGAGAGGCCGAGACCCAGAGGGGCCCGAACGTTTGTGGCATCTTTAAGGAGACCCAGCCTGAGCAGGAATAACCTCGCCGCACGGCGAAGGTGCGTCTCCCTGTAGCTGAAATCCACCAGCCACTCGGCCATCCCGGTCGCGGCGTTCTCTCGCTGCCGGATGCTTAAAGACAACACCTGCCCGCCTTCCAGCCTGATGGATGATTTGTGCGGGCGCGCATCGTGTGCGTCGTCGTGGGCGGCTAACAGGTGGGTTGCCAAGAGCAGGTCGCCGCTCGGGTCTGCCGTCTTGACCTCGATGATTTCGGCCCCCTCCTCGGTGCTGAAGCTGACGCTCGAAGCGCGCACGGGGTTCAGGCTCGCGCGCTCCACGCCGTCCACGACGATGCGCATGAGCGCGGCGGGCGAGGTCTGTCGCCGCCCGGCCTGTTCGGCGAGGGCGTTGTGAATTTCGACTAGTTCTTCGTCGTTGAGGTTCATGTTGGGGGAAGATCGCTGACTGGGGGGTGGCGGGTCGTCCGCCTGCTGGTAAAAGAAGCGCGGCACCTCTAAGCGCTGCCCCGGCGGGTCGTGGCCGAGGCCGGCGACTAACCTCCCGAAGCAGTCCGGGTGCAGCACGGAATGGATGCGGCCGACTTCCGCCTGGCTCTCGTCGGCGCGGCCCTCGTCCGTGCGGTGAGCGATCACCGTCTTCAAAGGGTCGAACGCGGCCGGGACGGGGCAGCGCGTATTCCAGGGGGTGAAGAGGTGGAGGCATTCCCTGACGAGAGAGCCATGTTCGCTTGAGCACTGCTGCGTCTCGAATCTCTCCTCGCCCCGCCGCCGCCGGCAGACGCCCAACAGTTCGCCGAAGCGCTGCTTCATCTCCTGCATCAGAACGCCCTTGCGCGAGCGGTAGTAATAGTCATCCTTGACGCGCTCGGGCTCTCCGATGACCGCGTTATAGATGTCCATCGCTTCCACCGTGCTGTAGTTGTGAAGAAGGCGGCTGATGCCGAGCGTCGCGTAGAAGGCGTTGCGCTTCAACGTAATCCGCACGAGATGTTTGACGAAGTAGACGAGTAAATCCTCGTCGTTGAGCGGTCGAACGCCGAGTTGAGTCGGCGGCGTTGCGTTGCAGGCGTTGAGTTCCTTCCGCCGCTCGTAAGGCTCGGACTCGCTGTAGATCAGACGCTGGAGCAGGTGCAGGTCGCTGAAGATCACCTTGTTGCGGACGCCGTCGGCGCGGCGCGATTCGCCGTGCAGGAACCTCCCCGTGGGAATGTAGTAAAGCCGCTTGCTCTGGACGGCCATCGCGACATCCAGCTTGAGCACCGCGGCCGTCGTGATCTTCTTCGCCGTCCCTTTGTCCTGATGGAGAAAGTAGGCGAGGCGATAAGCCTTGCTCAGTATTTCGTCAAGGGAGACTCTGCTCACCGTTATCTTCCCGCTCCGGAGTGGACTCCCGAAGATGTCCGAGCGTCTATTTCAACTCACCCGCGGCCAAAGGTGCGTGGCACTTTCGGAATTTAAAAGTGCCACGCACTTTTTCAGATTGAAGTCGCATACTGTCGCCCCTCGGGAGTCAGCCCCAATACCCCTCAGCAGTTGAATCTTCGTTCCCGGGCCCGTTGGTTCTCCCTGTCGCGGATGTCCCGGCAGCTTCCGCGGCGCGCGCGCGTGAGGGCCCGCGGCCGTATGAGTCCATCCACCGGCGGCGGATCATCATATGCCAGTCTTAACTCATCGTCTCTTCGTTCTGGCCGTCGGACTGACCCTGCTGACTCCGGCCGCGAGTCGCCCAACACTCGCCCGCGAAGCAACGCCGTCCGTGCGGGGGAGCGCCGCGGATGGGGAAAAGAGTGAAGAGAAAGTTTACACACTGGTCGAGGATGCCATCGCCAAAGCGCAATCACTCAAGCTCCCTGAAAACCGCATCCAGTTCCAGACGATGGCCGCCTGCCTGCTGTGGCCGCGCGATGAGGTGCGCGCTCGCGCGCTCATTCGCGAGAGCATGACGGCGCTCGCGGCGCTCGTCAACACCGCCGACAGAGGCGACCCGCGCCATGCCGACCGGATGCAGTTCTATACCATCCTGCGTTTCGAGATCGTGCGGAGGATTGCGGCGCGGGACGCGAAACTGGCCCTCGAATTTTTACGCGCGACGAGACAGGATCGCGGCGCCCGTCGTTACGCCCAATCCGCGCAGCCCGACCCGGAACAGGCACTGGAATTAGTCCTCGCCGTGCAGATCGCCGACAGCGACACGCGGGAGGCCGCCCGCATTGCCGAAGAGAGCCTGCGCGCCGGGGGCGCCGTCAGCGGACTGCTCGACGTGCTGCGCAAGCTCGGCGCGACAGACCGCGCGGGCGCCGCGAAGCTCGCCGCCGCCGTCATCCGCCGACTGCTGACATCGGAGCTTGCGAGCAACGGCGAGGCCGCATTCGTCGCGACCAGCCTGCTGGTCATGACGCGTGGAGCGGGCGAGGCTCCGCGCGCCGCCGCGCCGGACTCGCCGCCTGCGCCACCCGCGGTCGCGGTCGAGGAACAGGCGCGCCGAGAGTTGACCAATGCCATCGTCACGAGTCTGCTCAATCTGCCTTCCGGGCGGCCGGGCGCCGCGCATCAGCTCTTTAACAGCCTGCCGGCCATTATGACGGAGGTGGAGAGGTATGCGCCGAATCAGTTGGCCGCCGTCCGTTTGAAGTCCGCCGCGTTCGGCCGTGCGCTCGACCCCTCGACGGCCGCTTGGCAGAGATACGAGGGATTGAGGCAGAAGGGATCGGCCGACGCTCTGATTGAGGCGGCCGGGTCGGCCCCGCCCGAGATCGGCGACGAGCTGTATGCCGAGGCCGCGCTGAAAGTCCTCGACGGCGACGACCCGGAGCGCGCACGCCAAATCATCAACAACATTTCCGACCCGCAGCGGCGTGCCGCCCGCAGCCGAACGCTCGAACAACAACTGCTGGCGCGCGCGCTCCGGCAGGGCAAACCCGAAGAGGTCGCGCAGAGTCTCCCGTCCGACGCGCCCCTCGAAGACCGCGTCTCAGCCCTCCTGAATCTTTCGGGCCGGGCGGCCCGCCGGAAGGAGACGGCGGCGGCGCGGCGCTTCCTCTCGGAGGCGTGGGGACTAATCGGCGGCCGCGTCCAGAACGGGTTTCAGTTCTCCTCACAGCTTCTGGTCGCGCGCGCCTACTCGGCCGTCGAACCCGCACAGAGCTTCGTCATCCTCGACGACCTCGCCGAACAACTCAACGACCTGCTCGCCGCCGCCGCCACAGTCGATGGGTTCGGCCCCGACTGCTTCGCCGAGGGTGAACTCAAACCCTTCGTCGGCAACATGTGGGGCGAGTTGGTGAGGCAGTTCGGCGAAGAGCTGGCGGGACTGGCGCCGCAGGACGTGGAGCGTGCGCTCTCAATCGCTCAGAAATTTCAGAAGGACGAGGTGCGCGTCTACGTCTCGCTGCGCCTCGCCGCGCGCATCTTGCCCGGCGCGGAGTCGCAGAAGACGCCCCGCGCACTCGTCGGCGTGCAGTAGCCGGGGCGCAGGCCCGCGCGCTTTCGACATCTACACCTCTCCGCCCTGCGGGAGCTTCGGAAGGGTTGCCCTTCGGACAGAGAAGCGCCGTGGGCCTGTGGCCCTCGGCATCAATTAATCAAAGGGTCTCGGGTGAGCCCCCGAGACCGAGGAGCCTGACTTCTAAAGGAGGAGACAGAGCTATGAGAAAGGTTCTGAAAAAAAATCTGGGTCTGACGCTCGTCGTCGCCCTGATTACACTTCTCGGTGGGACGGCGCTGGTCGTTCGCAGCGCGGGCGCCGCCGTCACCGTCAATGCCGGTTACGACACCTTTACCACACCCAACAACGCGCAGACCTTCGACGACTTCTCGTCCCACCCGATTCCGGCCGGCTTCTTCGGGGCCGGCTCGCAGGAGTTCAAGGGCCGGGTCGTGTTCAAGGGCGGGCCGGCGATTGACCCGTCCAAGTACGGTACCGCCGACACGGTCATCGAGCGCAAACAGTCAGTCCAGGTTCCCGGCGACACGACGCTTGAGGTCACAGGCATCTCGTTCGTCAGTGCCGCGCCCATCACCATCAACTATACGAACGGGAGCACCACTTGCAACGTCGCCGTCAGTAAGTCCGCGGTGAAGACTTCGGGCGGGGCGATGCACTTCAACGCCGACGGAACGTTCACTTCGAGCCTGACCATCTACCCGAAGTACTCCTTCAACTGCGGCAACGGCAGCTACACCCTCGACACGGGAAGTACGGGTGGAACGGCCATCAACCTTTCCAGCACCAACGGAACGTGGAGCCAGAGCGGTCGCGTGACGGTGGTTAACCCCGGCACCGAGCAGGATTTGCTCGCCAGCCACAACGTCGTCCCGGCGCCGACGCCGTGTCCGCCGACGCCCCATCCGACCGCTACGGTCGTGCCCGGGCCCGGGCCTGTCCTGGTCGATAATGCCGAGAACGTCGGTACGCTCTCCGTCCGGTCTGCGAGCGGAGCCACGGCGACCGACGCGGTTGCCACCCCATGCCTGGCGACTGCCGACAAGGCTGTGGAGTCACAGCGCTAGGTCGGAGCGCCTTCGAGGCCGGCGGGGAATCTCTCCCCGGAAAGTTCCCCGCCGGCCCGAACCAAAGTCGAAGAGTGATTCGGATGAACAGGCTCCGCAGGTTGATGTTCGGAATCTCGGCTGAAGAGGCAACCTTCAGCCGGCGCGGCTTCAGAAGTCACGACGATTCTCTGCGACTGAGGCTGGAGCAGGTCGGCCAGACTTTTCTGGAAGGGTATCACGCGGCGCTGGAAGCGGAGGGCGACGCGGCGCTCGGCCGGCGACTCGATTCCGTCGAGGCTGAGGTGCGTGGATTCGCCTACGAGGGGGCGGGGATGGCGCTCGCTCTGCTCGACTTCGTGAAGCCTTGGGGTCGAAAGCGGTTCAGACCCTTTCTCGCCGGCCCGGGTTCGGCCCACCAATACATGATGCACGTCGGGGCGGGGTGGGCACTGGCGCGTTTGCGGCGCGACCCCTCGAAGGCGCTCACCGAGTTCGACCCTCTGCTGCGCTGGCTGGCGATTGACGGCTACGGTTTTCACGAAGGCTACTTCCGCTGGCCCGCCTCCGTCGTGCTGCACAAGCTGCCCCGTCGTCTGAGCGGGTACGCGCGACGGGCCTTCGATCAGGGTTTGGGGCGGAGCCTCTGGTTCGTCGAGGGGGCTGATGTCGAGCGTCTGCCGACGACAGTCGCCACCTTCGCCGAGGAGCGACAACCCGACCTGTGGAGCGGCGTCGGCCTCGCCTGTGCTTATGCCGGCGGCCCCGACGCCGACGGCATTGATGCTCTCCGCGTCGGCGCGGGGCGATTCTCGACGCACCTCGCGCAGGGTGTCGTCTTTGCAGCCGCGGCCCGCCAACAGGCCGGCAACATGGCGGAGCACACGCGCATGGCGTGCCGCGTCGTGTGCGACCTGACGGCCGAGGCAGCGGCGGCGCTCGCCTCCTCGGCCGCGCAGCAACTCCCTCTCGATAGAGACGTGCCTGCCTACGAAGTCTGGCGGCGCAGGATCGCAAACGAGTTCACGCGCTCCGGAGTCGGGGCGGGGCGGCGGCGCACCCTCTCGGGCGTCGCCCAGCCCCGCGCCGGTGCGCTTAGCGTGTTGTAAGGAGCAGTCAATATGAAGACGTTTTCGAAAGCGGTGCGTCATCATGCGGCATACATCGTCGCGGTGTTGGTGGTCGCCGGCATCTACGGGTTCGCACGGCTGCCGGAAGTGTCGCGGGCCGAGCGCGCGACGATGGCCGGGCGCTTCGGCTTCGAGCGACTGAGGCTTCCCGAGCTGAATCAGTCTTCCCGCATCGCGCGGGTCGTCCACCCACAGTTGAAGAGAATCTCTGCGTGGGTCTCCTCGGTCGGCGCGGCCGTCTCACTCCAGGACCTCGACGGCGACGGACTGCCCGACGACGTGTGCTACGTGGACACCAGGAGCGATCAGGTCATCGTCGCGCCCGCGCCGGGCACTCCTGACACTTACGCCCCCTTCGAACTGAACCCCGGCACCCTGCGTTATGACCCCACGACGATGGCCCCGATGGGCAGTCTCGTCGGCGACTTCAACGAGGACGGGCTCGCCGACGTACTGGTCTATTACTGGGGGCGCACCCCCATCGTCTTCCTGCATCGCAAACAGCAAACGTCCACGGCGCCGACCGCCCTCTCGCGCGAATCCTTCGTCGCGCGAGAGCTGGTCGCCGGAGAGGAGCGTTGGTACACCAACTGTGCGACACAGGCCGACCTCGACGGCGACGGGCACACAGACCTCATCATCGGCAACTACTTCCCCGACGGGGCCCGCGTCCTCGATGCAGGGGGCGGCGGCCGGGAAGAGATGGCGGCCTCGTTCTCGCGCGGAGATAACGGCGGGCGCAAACATCTTCTCCTGTGGAAGGGGACGGCGGCGGGCGCGGAGCCTGCCGTCAGTTTCGCAGAGGTGCCGGCGGCCCTCGACGACGAAGTCTCGCGGAGTTGGACGCTCGGGGTCGGGGCGGCCGACCTCGACGGCGACCTGTTCCCGGAAATCTATTTCGCAAACGACTTCGGGCCGGATCGTCTGCTCCACAACCTCTCGACGCCCGGTCATCTCCGCTTCCGTCTGCTCGAAGGCGAGCAGAGTTGGAGCACTCCTCACTCGAAGGTGCTGGGGCACGACTCTTTCAAAGGGATGGGAGTTGACTTCGCGGACGTGAACGGGGACGGCCTCCTCGACATCTACGTCAGCAACATCGCCGACGAGTACGCGCTCGAAGAGAGTCACTTCGTCTGGGTCAACACGGGGCGCGTTGACCTGATGAAGAAAGGAATCGCGCCGTTCGTGGACGAGAGCGAGGCGCTCGGCCTCGCGCGCAGCGGTTGGGGATGGGACGCGCGGCTCGCCGACTTCGATAACGACGGCGTGCCCGAGGCGATTCAGGCGACGGGCTTTGCCCGCGGCAACACCAACCGCTGGCCCGAACTGCACGAGATCGCGATGAGCAACGACCAGTTGCAGAGCAACCCGCACGCCTGGCCGCGCTTCCAGCCCGGCGACGACCTGAGCGGGCAGGGACATGACCCCTTCTTCGTGCGCGCCGCCGACGGGCGCTACTACGACCTCGCGGCCGACCTCAACCTCGACCAGACGCAAATCACACGCGGCGTCGCCATCGCCGACGTGGACGGAGACGGCCGCCTGGACTTCGCCCTCGCGAATCAGTGGATGTCTTCGTACCTCTACCTCAACCGGGGTCGTCAGGCCGGAGCCTTCCTCGGGCTCAACCTGCTCCTGCCGTCCGCGGGCACCTCGCCCCCCGTGGGGACTACCGAGCGGCCGGGGCAGCCCGGAAAGGACTTACAAGGTTATCCGGCCATCGGGGCGCTGGCCACCCTCCATCTGCCGGACGGCCGCCGCATGGTGGCGCAGGTGGACGGCGGCACCGGCCACTCGGGCAAGCGCAGCCCGGCGGTGCATTTCGGGCTGGGCAATCTGCCGCCCAACATGCCGCTCAAAGTCGATGTGTCGTGGCGCGACGCGCGCGGGCGGGCGCACACCGAAACCCTGCGGCTCGGCGCGGGTTGGCACACGGTGCTGCTTGGAAGTTAGTGGGGCAGGAGGGAGGACTGAAGAGATGAACGAGACACAGAACCCGGCCGAGGCGAAACGTTTGGGGGGCTTGCGGCGCTTCGCCATCGCGATCACCATCCTCAACATTCTGGGCCACACGGTGTTCGGCTTCGAGCCCGCGTGGGCGCAGCCGCTCGTGGCTCTGGCCGCCGCCTACGGGATGGAGCTACTGCTTGAGTCGGTGGACGCGTGGGCCGCCGGCCGGCGGCCGAAGTTTGCGGGCACGCGCCGCCAGTTCGTGGACTTCTTGCTGCCGGCACACATCACGGCGCTCGCCGTGGCGATGCTCGTCTACGCCAACGAGCAGTACTCGATGGTGGCTTTCGCCGCGGCGACGGCCATCGCGTCGAAGTTCCTGCTGCGCGCGCCGGTCGGGCGCGGCCGTCGCCACTTCCTCAACCCCTCCAACTTCGGCATCACCCTCACGCTCCTGCTCTTTCCCGTCGTCGGCATCTCCCCGCCTTACCAGTTCACCGAGCGCTTCGGCTTCGCGGGCGACCTCATCCTGCCCTGCCTCATCATCATGTCCGGGACTTTCCTCAACATGCGGTTCACGGGTCGGCTCCCGCTGATCGCGGCGTGGGTGGGAGGCTTCGCCCTGCAAGCCTGCGTGCGGAGCTTCGTCTTCGACACGCCGCTCGCGGCGGCGCTCGCGCCGATGACGGGCGTCTCTTTCATCCTCTTCACCTTCTACATGGTGACCGACCCGGCCACCAGCCCCACGGCGCGGCGGGGTCAAATCTGGTTCGGAGCCGGGGTCGCCGCGGCTTACGGCTTCCTCGTCATCTGCCACGTCGTCTTCGGACTCTTCTTCGCCCTCACCATCGTCTGCGTCCTGCGCGGCGTCGTCCTTTATCTGGAGGCTTACGAGTCGCGGCGCGCCAACTCCGGGCTCGCCGTGCAGCCTCTGGCCGTCGTCACCGAGGCTTGAGACATGCAAAGTAACGTTGCCATCGTCGGCATGAGCTGTTGTTACCCGGACACGAACTCGCCCGGCGAGCTGTGGAACAACGTGCTGGCCGGACGCCGCGCCTTCCGGCGCATCCCGCCCGAGCGTCTGCGCCTCGAAGACTATTTCGCGGCGGACGCGGGGGCCGAGGATAGGTTCTACTCGACCGAGGGGGCGTTCATCGAGGGCTACGAGTTCGACCGCGTGCGTTTCCGCATCGCCGGCAGCACCTACCGCTCGGCCGACCTTGCACACTGGCTGGCCCTCGACGTGGCGGCGCGCGCGCTCGTTGACGCGGGCTTCGCCGAAGGCGAGGGGTTGCCGCGCGAGGCGACCGGCGTCTTCCTCGGCAACACGCTGACGGGCGAGTTCTCGCGCGCGGGCGTCATGCGCCTGCGCTGGCCCTACGTCCGCCGCGTCGCCGAGGCCGCCCTCGTCGGGCGGGGACTCTCGGCGGAAGAGCGCCGCGACCTGCTGTCTGAAATCGAGGAGTCTTACAAACGCCCCTTCCCGCCCGTCGGCGCCGAGACGCTGGCCGGCGGCCTGTCCAATACCATCGCCGGACGCATCTGCAACCATTTCGATTTTAAAGGCGGCGGCTACACCGTAGACGGGGCGTGCGCCTCCTCGTTGCTGGCGGTGACGAGCGCCTGCACGGCCCTCACGGCCGGCGACCTCGATGTCGCGCTCGCCGGGGGCGTGGACATCAGCATCGACCCTTTCGAACTGGTCGGGTTCGCAAAGGCCGGCGCACTGGCAAAGGACGAGATGCGCGTCTACGACCGACGCTCCGCCGGGTTCTGGCCCGGTGAAGGGTGCGGGGTTGTCGTCCTGATGCGGCTTGAGGACGCGCGCGCGCGGGGCGCCCGCATCTACGCGGTCATACGGGGCTGGGGCGTCTCGTCCGACGGCAGCGCCGGCATCACGCGACCCGAAGCCGAAGGGCAGATGCTGGCGCTGGAGCGGGCCTACCGGCGAGCCGGTTACGGCATCGAGACGGTCGCCTACTTCGAAGGCCACGGCACGGGGACGAGCGTCGGCGATGCGACGGAGCTGAAGGCCCTCTCCACCGCACGTCGCCTGGCCGACCCCGACGCGCCCGCGGCTGCCATCAGCTCCGTCAAGGCCAACA